>NZ_DLTI01000001.1:23616-63171 GCF_002501455.1 Comamonas sp. UBA7840
CGGGCTTTTTTTGTGCAGGCCGCTTTGATGCAACCAAGACGCTAGAAGCCCAGCGAGTGCGGCAGCCACACCGACAGCGCAGGCACAAAAGTCAGCAGCATCAGCACGATGAACTGCGCCACCAAGAAGATCGGCAGCTCTTTGTTCAGCTCAGACAGCGTGGTTTTGGTGGCCACGCAAGTCACAAACAGCAGCCCACCGACCGGTGGCGTAATCATGCCCAAGGTCAGGTTTACCACCACCACCATCGCAAACTGGATGGGGTCAATGCCCAAGGCATTGGCAATGGGCGCCAGGATGGGCACCAAGATCATGATGCCGGGCAGCGGCTCCATGAAGATGCCAAAAATCAGCAGCAGCACGTTCACCGCCAGCAAGAACATGATGGGCGACAGCTCCCAGTTGATGATCAGCTCCGACAGGAACTGCGGAATCCCCTCGACCGTCAAAATCCAGGCAAACGGCTGAGAAGCCGCCATCACCAGCAACACCGAAGCCGTCAGCAAGCCCGAGCGGGCCGTGATACCGGGAATCGCATCCCAGCGCAGCGTGCGGTACACCCACTTGCCACACACAAAGGCATACACCACGGCCACCACCGAGGCCTCGGTCGGCGTGAACACGCCAAAGCGGATACCAATGATGATCAGCGCCACCAGTAGCAGCACCGGAATGGCCTTAAGCGTGTTGACCAGCATTTCCTTGGCGGAAGGGCGTGGATCGGTCGAGCGATAGCCGCGATTTTTGCACACCCACCAGTTCACCACGCACAGCGCCGCGGCAATCAGCAAACCGGGGACGAAGCCTGCAATAAACAGCGCACCGACCGACACATTCTCATCTTGCAGCGCGTAGATGATCATGCTGATCGAGGGCGGAATGATGGGGCCAATGATGGCGGAGTTGGCCGTCAGCGCCGCCGCGTATGGGCGGTCATAACCGGCTTTGGTCATCATCTTGGTCATCATGGCGCCAGGGCCGGCAGCGTCTGCCAGGGCAGAGCCTGAAATGCCCGCAAACAGCACCGATGAGCCCACATTGGCATAACCCAGCCCGCCGCGCAAATGCCCCACAAACTGTGCCGCAAAACGCAGCAGTACCTGGGTGAGCGCACCGCCGGACATCAACTCAGCCGCAAAGATGAAGAACGGCACCGCCATCAGCGGAAAGCTGTCAATGCCGGTGAACATCTCCTTGAACACCACCAGCTGGGGGTATTTGCCGCCCACAAATACGGCAATTGCAGAAGCAATCGCCAGGGCAAACGCCACGGGAAAGCCCAGCACCATCAGCAGTACCAAGCACACAATCAGCGTCAAAGTCATCGTTTTTCCTTGTTTTGACCCTGCTTACAGCGAGCCTGCAGCTTCGCCATCAATCTCTTCGGAGCGCTCGAACTCCCCCTCCAAGATGTAGGAGCGCGCAATCAGCAGCAGGTGCACCAGCATCAGCAAAAAACCCACAGGCATGGCTGCATAGATGAAGGAAATCGGGATATCCGTGGCGGCCGTACTTTGGAAGCGGGTGCGCCAGACGTAATCGCTGGAGGCATACGTCATAAAGATGAAAAAGGCCGACAAGCCCAGCACCACCACCGAGCGCATGGCCCGTGCGGCACGCGTGCTGACAGCGCGGTGCAAATTGTCAATTGCCACATGCCCCCCAAAACGCAGCGCCAGGCCAGCGCCCAGGAATGCCACCCAAATCATCATGTGGCGCGCCACCTCTTCCGCCCAGATGATCGAATCCCCCGTGGTGTAGCGCAGCACCACGTTGGTAAAAATGATGACGGCCATGGCCAGCAGCAAAAGAATAAGTAACCAGCGGTTGGCTGCCACCAAGCCGCGTTCAAAGCGATCCAGCATAGGTTGTCGTTGTCGTATGCAGGCAAACATGCATGTGCATGTGGATGCCCCATAGCTCTTTCATTCAAGAGTCCACTCCGCCTGCCAGCCCATGTGTTGCACACCAGCTTGCAGGCACCAATGCGCAACATCGCGCTGCGTCACTGCCAAACAGCAAAAGCCTGCGGGGCTCTATCAGCACTCGCAGGCCTTGCAATACCGCAGCGGTACAACGGAAGCTGCGCTTCCTTACTTCACGTTGGCAATAGCGTCCAGCGTTGGCTGACCGAACTTCTTGGCGTACTGCTTGTAAGCAGGCTCCAAGGCAGTGCGAAAGGCTGCCGCATCCACTTTTTCGACCACTTGCATGCCGTGGCTCTTGGCCAGCTCTACACCCTTGGCTTCCACATCATCCACAAAGGCGCGAGAAGCCTGTGCACCCGCCTTGGCACCTTCGGTAAAGGCCGCCTTTTGCGCATCAGTCAAGCCACCCCAGAAAGTGGGCGACATCACCAGCACCACCGGTGCATACACGTGCGAAGTCAGTGTCAGGTGCTTTTGCACTTCCCACAGCTTGGAAGAAGTCAGCACCGAAATGGGGTTTTCCTGGCCGTCAATCGTGCCTTGCTGCAAGGCACTGATCACTTCGGGCCAAGACATGGGCGTAGGTGCGGCACCCAGGGTGCGGAAGGCGGTGATGTGCACAGGATTTTCTGTCACACGAATCTTCAGACCCTTCAGGTCAGCCACGTTCTTGACCGCCAGCTTGTTGTTGGTCAGGTGACGGAAACCTTGCTCGCCCCAGGCCAGTGCAATCAGGCCGCGTTGCTTGAACTTGGCCAGCAGGTCTTGACCAAACTTGCCATCCAGCACTGCGCGGGCGTGCTTGGTGTCACGAAACAGGAAGGGAATGTCCACCACACCCACATCGCTGACAAAGTTGCTCAGCGCGCCGGTCGAGACGATGGCCGCCTCCACCGTACCCAGTTGCAGGCCTTCGATCAGCTCGCGCTCACCACCCAGGGCGCTGGAGGGGAAGTGCTTGACAGTGAATGCGCCGCCCGTGGCTTTTTCTGCGGAATCTGCCCACGCCTTGGCGGCAGCGCCGTAGTGCGAGTTCACTGCCAATGCGTAACCCAGCTTCACCTCTTTGGGTGCAGCCGCTGCGGTGCCCGCAGTCAGCGCCACAGCAGCAGAGGCACAAGCGGCGATAAAAGTACGGCGAATCATGACCATGGAAATGTCCCTCGTTGTCCAGCGATTGCACGCTTGCGCCGCCCACTCGCCTTCCATAGTTCTTTTTCTACAGAAGGCGCTTGTAACGACAAAGCGCTTGGTATTTGAAAGTCTGATGCACATTGTAAAAAATTTGATCTACCCCAAACCGGGGGCAAATCCCCTGGGAAAATGCTTTAAAAATGTTGAAAAACAAGGGCTTGAAAATCAAGCACCCCGCCACACGGGCTTCTACGTGTTTGTACGCACATACCGAAAAACGACGGCTGGCGCGCATTGCGCGAAGAGTCCCTGCCCCAAGCTGCGACAAATCGTTACTCAGTGTTTCCCCGACCTACAATTGAACCTAACACCACCGCTTGGGACAGCACACACCATGGCAGCACGCACACCCCTCCCCGCGAAAAGCACTGACTCCAGCTTGGTCACAGGTTTGATATTTACCGTACTGGTGTTGGTGGCCGCGCTGATCGTGGGCGGCTACTGGATGCAAAAGCAACGAGGCGAGAGCGCCGAACGCATGCAAGCCAATGCCTACCAAAACTACCTGAACAACACGCGCCCCACGCCCATGCCCCCAGCGGCCCAAGCGTCTGCGGTGCGCAGCCAGCAGGCGCAGGCGCAAGAAACACGGCAATACCTGCTGGGCCACCCTGCGGTGACACCCGGCACAGGCTTTGACAAGCCCGGCGTGCAAACCACGGGCAAAGCGATTGTCCAAGCGATCGACCAAGCCAAGGGGCTGTAACGACCTGCGCACAACTGCTCGCTGCGCATTCCGTACCAAATAAATTCCCTACTAAATAAAAAAAGAGCTGCCAGCGCTGGTATTTACTGGGTTTCGCATAGAAAACATATGCAAACCCATCCATACCATGCGCTGGCAGCTCTTTTTTTAGCAGCACTTGCAAGGTGCTGCAAAGCACGGCCGCACGTGCATTTACTTCTTGTGCTGATGCACCCAGTCCACCACCTGCTGCACAAACTTTTGGATGAAGGCATGGCTGCGCTCAGCCACCGCGCCATCGGCCGTGAAAAAGCCGTCCTGGTACTGCAAGAACATCTCGGGCTGCCCCAGCGTGGGCATGTTCAGGTAGGCCAAGATATTGCGCAGATGCTGCTGCGCCAACGCCGTGCCAATAGCGCCAGGTGACATGCCCACCACCGCCGCCGGCTTGCCATCCCACACACTGTGGCCATAGGGGCGCGAGCCTTGATCCAAGGCATTTTTCAGCACCCCAGGAACCGAGCGGTTGTATTCGGGCGTGACGAACAGCACCCCATCCACACTGCGCAGCGCATCACGAAACTGCTTGACCTGCGCCACCTCATTGCCGTCGGCATCCTGGTTGTATAGCGGCAAGTCACCAATCGCGACTTCTTTGAAATGCACGCCCGCTGGGGCCAGCTTCATGATGGCATGCGCCAACTGGCGGTTGAACGAGTCTTTGCGCAGACTGCCCACCACAATAGCAATTTGGGTTTGGCTCATAACATGCACTCCTTAGGTAGCGACGGGGTTAGTGACCTTGCCATTATGAAACTGGCCAACCCATTCGCATGCGTGGGCACACGCCGACAACCGCTGTCTGCCCGCACCCCATCAGGCACAATGCCAGCTGCTTTGCGCCGCCTTGCCTTGTCTTCGAATGAACGCCCCCACTGCCTCTTTGCCCTCTGCTCCCGCGCTGGAGTTGCAACATGTCCACCTGCAACGTGGCCGCACCCAAGTCTTTAAAGGCTTGAGCCTGCAATTGCACGAACCCCGCATTGGCTTGATTGGCGACAACGGTGCCGGCAAAACCAGCTTGCTGCGCCTGCTGTGTGGCTTGGAGGCGCCCGACCATGGACAGGTGCTCAGCCAGGGGCAGAACCTGCACGCCGCTGGCAGCCAGCGCGCGCGCTGGGTAGGCATGATGTTTCAAAACCCGGATGACCAGATCATTTTCCCCACCGTGGTGGAAGAGCTGGCTTTGGGCCTGCAGCCCCAGGGTTTGAATAAGAAAGCCGCCCAAGCCCAAGCCCGGCAATTTCTGCACGCACGTGGCTTGCAAGACTGGGCCGAACGCGCCGTCACCAGCCTCAGCCAAGGCCAGCGCCAGCATGTGTGCTGGCTGGCGCTGCTGCTGGCGGGCCCGCGCAGCTTGCTGCTGGATGAGCCTTATGCCAGCCTTGATTTGCCCAGCCAAGCCCAGTTGGCGCACGACATTGCGCAAACCACGCAGCAGGTGATTGTCTCCACCCACTTGCTCGATCATGTGCGCCATTTCCCCCGCGTGATCTGGATGGAGGGCGGCCACGTGCGTGCCGATGGGCCCGGTGCACAGGTCTGCGCGGCCTACGAAGCCCATGTGCGCCAGCGCATCGCCGCTTTGCGCCCTCAACCCCCCGCCCACCATGGGTAGCCTCTACAGCGAACACCCCACCTGGCTGCACCGCTTAAGCCCTGCGCTCAAGCTGGTGCTGATGGCTGTGCTCAGCACCTTGCTGTTTCTGGTGCAGTCGCCCCTGGTCATGGGTATTTGCAGCGTGGCTTGCGCTGTGCTGTGGTTCAGCCTGGGCAAAGCCACCCGTGTAGCGCGCCGCTTGATGGTTTCGGTGCTGGTAGCAGCCGCCCTGATTGCGGCCTTTCATGCCTACATGGGCAACTACGCGCTGGCCGCCACCAGTGCGCTGCGCCTGGCCTGTGCTTCCACACTGGGCGTTGCCCTGACCGTGACCACGCACCCCACCCACATCCTGCAACTGCTGGAAGCCCTGCTTGCGCCACTGGCCAAACTGGGTTTTCCGGCCCAGCGGGTTGCGCTGCAGTTGGCGTTGATGATGCGCTTTATCGAACACTTTTTTGTGCAGTGGAAGCGCCTGGACGACGCCTACCGCCTGCGCACCGGTAAAGCGGGAGGATTTCGCCTGCTCGCGCCGTTGACCATTCAAATGCTGCAAACCGCCCAACGCGTGGCCGACGCCTTGTTTGCCCGGCTGGGCCAGTAAGCCAAGCCCACAGCCACCGTCCAACGCCCATAAAAAAACGCTGCTCGCAGGCAGCGTTTTGGGCTTGAGCCTAGGCAGTGGCTTAGTCGCGCACCACCAGCACCGGCACATGGGCGGTTTGCAGCACGCGCTGCGCCACGCTGCCCAGCACCAGCTTTTCCAGACCACGGCGGCCATGCGAGCCCATCACGATCAGGTCTGCACCCACGTTCTCAGCCACACGTGCAATCCCTTCATGCACAGCGTGGCCTTCGCCCACCAAGGTTTTCACGGCCACGCCAGATTCCGCCATGGCCTTGTTCACGTCTTCCAGGGCCTTGTTGGCTTCTGCTGTGGCAGCGCTCAGGTACTGGGCTTGGCCGTAGGCGAAATCAGCGCCCACGCCGGTAAAAGGATAGGGATCGAGCACGTAGACCGCCGTGACTTCGCTGCCAAAGGCTTTGGCCAGTTCAGCGGCCTTGGACACGGCTTTGAGCGATGTTTCCGAACCATCCACAGGAACCAGAATGTGCTTGAACATGAAAAACTCCTTGTTATGTAAACCGGGCTGACTTGTCATCAACCAATATATGCAGTCTGCGCGCGTAGTAGACAGCCAGTCTTGATTCGCGTCAAATCAGACGACCTTTTTATCTGCATCGCCCTGAAAACCCTGGGCGCGGCACGTCACCACCAAGGTGTCACGGGCCCCTCTTTCGCTATCGCTCAAAGGCTGAATCGGCGTGGACTCATGAATCATGCGTGCATCGTCCAGCAGCATAAGGGACCACGGCTCGGTCAAGGTAAAGCGCAAACCACTGGGGCCTGTCGCTTCAAACACGCGCGTCTCCCCGCCTTTGATGCCCTGGCGCCCCACCAAAAACACCGCCACCAAATCCACGCCATCTCGGTGCGCACCTTCGGGTGTCGGGCGGCCAATACCGCTGGCCGTGTCAATGCGAAATTGGTGCGCCTCCACATAGCATGGTGCATGCGTATCAGGGGCAAACAGTTGCTGCGACAGCTGCGCCAGCTTGGCAATCAGCTGCACCCACACTGCCTGCGCGCAGGTGGATTCCAGCATGGGTGCAAACCAGCGCTCCATGCCGCCGTGCAAGGCGTTGTATTTGACCGGCTGCCAGTGCGCGCGGTGTGGCACTTGCACCACCGCGCCTTCGGTCACCGTGAAACTGGCATGGCGGCGAAAGCGGTAGCGCCCACCATCTTTGAGGAACTCATCGGGGGGCAACGTTTCCCAGTCGGGATTGAGCGCGAGCAAAGCCTCCAGCTCACAGCCCAGCCAAGCCGCTACATCCTGGGGCTGCAGCACGGCATAGCCATGGTCGCGCAGTTGCTCGGCCACCCGATTGGGGGAATGGTACGGAGGGGGAAAGGTCACATAGGCCATAAGGGTGGCAAGCTTACTCCTCGCACAGCGGCTTGGGCGGCTGCGCAGGCATCGATCGCAGAGCAGGCCCTTCGAAGTTGGTGCGCACGCCCTGCCTTCAATTTTGATCAAATCCTGCCTAAACGTTTATCCATCAACCGCTGACAGCTATCAAAATAGCAGAAAATCACCAAGCACCGCAGGCAACACTGGCTCACGACACGGCCCCGCAAGGGGGCATCAAAGGTGGTGGAGCAGCGCGAAACAGCCAGCGCGAGGATTGCACCCCGCACCCACTGGCTGCGCCACCCCACGTTGGGCGTGCGGGGCCGTGTGAGCGAGGCTTATGCGGGCGTTGCCTCTGCTTCTTGCAGCAAGCGCCACATCACCTTGCCACTGCCGCTTTTGGGCAAGGCATCCACAAACGACACCAAACGCGGCACTTTGTAGGCCGCCATGTTCTCACGGCACCAGGCCATGATGTCTTCTGCCGAGACTTGCCCCTTGTACGCCTCGCGCAGCACCACCACGGCTTTGACGGTCTCGCCGCGGTACGCGTCTTTGGCCGAAATGATGCAGGCTTCTTGAATGGCCGGGTGGCGGAACATCAGTGCCTCCACCTCTGCAGGCCAGACCTTGAAGCCGCTGGCATTGATCATGCGTTTGAGGCGGTCGGTGATGAAGAAATAGCCATCTTCATCCATGCGCCCCAGGTCACCCGTGCGGAAAAAGCGTTTGCCATCCAGCTCCACAAACACCGCGCGGGTGGCGGCCTCGTTGCGCCAGTAACCGCTGAACACCTGGGGGCCACTGACCACGATTTCGCCCTGCTCGCCCACGGGCAGCTCTTGCAGCGTATCGGGGTCGACCACACGCGCGTCGGTGCTGATGAAGGGAATGCCCAAGCACTGCTGCTTGGCATTTTCTGGGGGGTTGTTGTGCGAAGGGGCGGCGGTTTCCGTCAGCCCGTAACCTTCCTGATAGCGCAGGCCATAGGCCTCATACAAACGCTGGGCCACCGCCTGTGGCATGGCCGCACCGCCGCCGCCGATATAGGTCAGGCTGCTGAGGTCAAACTGCTGGAAGTTAGGGCTGGCAAACAAGTCAATCACCATGGTGGGAATGTTCGTCCAGTTCGTGACCTTGTACTGCGAGATCAAGCGCCCTGCCAGCTCACGATCCCAGCGCGGCATCAGCACCATGGTGGCGCCCACGTAAATGCTGCAGTGCATTACCGACACCATGCCCGTGATGTGGAACATGGGAATCACCGTCAGCGTGACGTTCTCGCTGGTGGCACTGCCCCACACGGCCGAGGCTATGGCGTTGAACATGATGCTGGCATGCGTGTGCATGCAGCCTTTGGGCAAGCCCGTGGTGCCGCTGGTGTAGGGCAGTACACTCAAATCCTGCGGCCCCACCGCCAGCGCAGGCGCGGCAGCGGTGCAGGCCAGCGCCTGCTTCCAGCTCACGACCTCGCCTGCGTTCAAGGTCAGCGCTGGGCGCTCCATGGTCAGCCACGCCTGCCACACCTCAGGCACAAACTCGCGCTGGTTTTCAGGCGGCAGGTATTCGCCCACTTGTGTCACCACTACCTGCTGCAAGCCCTGGCCCGCAGGCAAGGCATTGCTGGCTTTGACCAACTCTGCGCCCAGGTCTGCCGTGGTGATGGCCACCTTGACATCGCCATCGGTGATGTAGTGCTCCAGCTCCTGCGCCAGATTCATCGGGTTCACCGGCACCACCACCGCATTCGCCCGCAAGATGGCAAAGTGCGCCATCACCAACTGGGGCAGGTTCTGCATCAGCAAAATCACCCGATCGCCCTTGCGCACACCCGATGCGTGCAAGTGCGCAGCCAGCCGCTCAGCGCCCTGCGCCAGCTCACGGTAGCTGGTGACATTGCCAAAAAACAGCAAGGCCGCTTTGTCAGGGTAGCGGCGCGCACTGGTCTCTAAGTTGTCCCACAGCGAAGTTGCAGGCACCGTCAAAGTATGGGGAACACGACGGGGCCAGTGGTTGAAGTGCGAGCGCATAAAAGCCATTCCATCTCAGGTTGTGAATGCCTTAAAACTATCGCCTTCCCCCCGTGCTGCCATTCGGGAAGCCCCCCACACGGGGTCACGTGCGCGACCAATTTTTCGTTTCGCCACGCAGAACCACCCCGTGAAAAAATGGCGGTGAAGCCGCCGCCAGCGCGCCGTTCTTTAAATCGTCACAGTCTGCAAGCACGATGCGCTATCCAAGTTGAAGCACGGAGCACGCCATGCTGACAAACAGCGCACAAGCCTCTCATTTCTGGATGGCGTCATTGCTGTGCATTACCGACCTCATGCCTGCGCCACCTGAATTCGCCCCGCAACCCCGCCTGCGGCCACAAGGTGAAAGCGTCACGTGGCGGGCCAGCTACCCGGTCTGGGGCAGCATCTTGCTCCATATGCCTTGGCTGCTTTCCGCTTGCTAGCCGCAGCTGCTGCCCCACACTATCACCCCCTGCATCTGGCGCCTGCATGACCATGGCTTGTTTACGCTGCAGCGTGGGAATAGCAGCGCAGCGGGCAATCCACGCATCCGCTGTAGCTGCAGAAACAGGTGCTCTCCTACCTGCGTGGTAAACATTTGCCCCCAAGACCGTGGGCACCACGTGGCAAAACTGGCGCGACCATCACCCCGCCCCGAGGAGCGCACATGGCACCCAAAACCGCAGCACTCGCCCAGATTGCGCCTGCCACCCCCAAAAAATCTGCACGCGCGTCCGCTGCGCAAAGCCATGCACTGCCCAGTAGCACCACGCCGGGGCAAGAATATTTGATGAGCTGCAAGCCGCTGTTTGCTGCCCCCCACTACCGGGGCAGCGGCAAGCTGCAAGGGCTAACGGCACTGATCACCGGCGGTGACTCCGGCACTGGCCGCGCCGTGGCCGTGCTGTTTGCCCGCGAAGGGGCCCATGTTGCGATTGCCTATCTGAACGAACACAAAGACGCCAAAGCCACTTGCCAGCATGTGCAAGCTGAAGGGGGCGCATGCATCTTGCTGCCCGGTGACGTACGCGACCCGGCGTACTGCGCACGGGCGGTGCGCAAGGTGATCAAAAAATTTGGCACGCTCAATATCTTGGTCAATAACGCGGCCTGCCTCGTGCAGGCGGAAAGTCTGGAGCAGCTTGATGACGCCAATCTGGCGGCCACGTTCCAGACCAATATTTACGGCTACATCCACATGGCCCGCGCCGCCTTGCCGCATATGCAGCGCGGGGACTGCATCATCAACACGGGCTCTGCGGTCGGCATCAGCGGCTGCCCTTATTCCATGGACTACGCCGCCAGCAAAGGCGCGGTGCATGCGTTTACCCAATCGCTGGCGCTGAACGTGGCCGAACGCGGCATTCGCGTCAACGCCGTGGCGCCCGGGCCGGTCTGGACTGCGCTGACCCCGGGCAACAGCAGCGAAGATGATTTCGCCAACTTTGGCGCTGACACCGCGTTAGGCCGCGTGGCCCAACCCGAAGACATTGCTCCGGCCTATGTGTTTTTGGCGGCACCCGCTTGTGCCAGCTGCATCACAGGGCTGGTGATGCCTGTATCAGCCAGCTAAAGCTGCCACTCCGCTACCTGGCCTGCGCTGCGTGTACCAGCAGACAGCTTCACAAAAAGAGGAGCTATCAGCGCTTATCAGTACTTACTTTCAGATAGAAAACCATCTGAATTCAAGCATATACAAGCGCCAACAGCTCTTTTTTTATGAGCCGTTTGCAGACAACCCTTGCAGCGCAAAGCGCTCGCCCAGCTCTGGCACCGTGACCGTATGGCCATGCTGGCTGCGCAACTCCTTGGCCAAGGCCTGCGCGGCCTGCGGTTCGCCATGCACCACATAGGTGTGGCGTGGCGCAGGCTGGAAGGCACCGGCCCAGTCCAGCAATGCCTTTTGGTCGGCATGCGCAGAAAAACCGCCCAGCGTATGCACCGATGCACGCACATCAATTTGCTCACCGAACATGCGCACCTGCTTGACGCCATCCACCAGCCTGCGCCCCAGCGAGCCATAGGACTGGAAGCCACAGATCACCACCGCGCACTCTGGGCGGCCAATGTTGTTGCGCAAATGGTGCAGCACACGACCAGCATCGCACATACCGCTGGCAGAGATGATGACGGCACCACTCTTGATGCGGTTGAGCTTGATGGATTCCTCCACATCCTGAATGAAGTGCACATGCTGCACATCGGGCAGCTGGCGTGCCGTGCCCATGAGCTGCTTGGCCTCTTCATCAAAGACGGTAAAGTGGTGCATGGTGATTTCCGTGGCCGCCACGGCCATGGGGGAATCAACAAAAATTTCCACCGGCGGCAAGCGCCCTTGCTGCATCAAATCAATGAAGTGATACAGCAGCTCTTGCGTGCGCCCCACGGCAAAAGCGGGAATCACCACATTACCGTGCGGCACCGTGCGGGTAACAATGTCTACCAGTTCATTGAGCGTGCTGGCGTTGTCCTTGTGCAGGCGGTCGCCGTAGGTGGACTCAATCAGCAGCACATCGGCTTCTTGCACTGGTGTGGGATCGCGCAAAATCACGCGCCCGGGCTGCCCCAGGTCACCACTGCTGACCAGTTTCTGCGTGCGGCCATGGGCATCGCGCAGCCACAGCTCCACAATGGCTGAGCCCAAGATATGGCCCGCATCCTGAAAGCGAACCTGGACACTGGGGTGCACTTCAAACTGCTTGCCATACGGCTTGGCTTTGACCAGCTCCAACGTTCGCGCCACATGCGCCAGCGAGTACAGCGGCGGCAGCACATCACGCTCGTGTTTTTTACCCTCTCGCTTGCGTCTGGCGGCACGTTCGGCATCCATGATTTGGATGTGTGCGCTGTCTTTGAGCAGCACTTCCAGCAAGTCTTGCGTGGCCAGCGTGGTGTAAATCGACCCCTTGAACCCTTGGGCCACCAGCTTGGGCAAAAGCCCGCTGTGGTCAATGTGTGCGTGAGTCAGCACCACAAAGTCAATGCTTGATACGTCAAAAGCAAACGCATTTTCATTGTGGGCATCGGCCTCTTGCCCACCTTGCGCCATACCGCAGTCCAGCAAAAAGCTGCAACCGTGCGCCTCAATCAGAAAACAAGAACCTGTGACAGCTTGTGCTGCACCATAAAAGCTAATGTGCATAAAACGTAGGCCATAAAGCGCGAAAGAGCGATGCACCCAATCTAACAGTTGCCGCCCGATAGACACAGCAGGAATGACCACCCCCAGGCAAAGCACTTAACGCACATCAAGACATCGAGCCCCTGCTGCACAAAAAAACATGAAGAAAAACCTCCCTGTCACCACCCAGCAAGTGGACATTGCGCCGGGCATCAGCAAGCCTGGCGTGCCTCCGAAGAGCTCATGCACACCGCCCGGGAGCTCAATCATCTGGTGGCCTTTTTTGAGCCCCAACAACACACGGCGCCAGACAGCGCCCAAGCCACCTAAAAACAGTGCCCTTTCCTTTGGCCATCCACTGACCGAAAGGGCACCGAGGTGATGCGGACCGCGCCCTAAAATTCCAGGTTATCAATCAAGCGCGTGCCCCCCAGGCGCGCCGCGCCCAGAGCAACCAAGGGTGCTTGGCGGGCATGGTCCGCCGGGCATTGCAGATCATGGCGCTGGCGCACCGTAAGGTAATCGGGCTGCCAACCTTGCGCGCTGAGCTGCGCCATGGCTTGCGCCTCGAGCTGCGCCAGCGGCACCGCGCCCTCGCGCACTTGGTGGGCCAGCCACTGCAACTGCTGCGACAAGGCACGTGCTTGTGTGCGCTGCTCAGCGCTCAAATACGCGTTGCGCGAACTCAGGGCCAAACCATCGGCCGCGCGCTCGGTCTCCAAACCGATGATGGAGATGGGCAATGCAAACTGCTGCACCATGTGCCGAATCACCAGCAGCTGCTGATAATCTTTTTTACCAAATACCGCCAAGCCACCGCCGGTGCTGCCAAACACACAGGCAAACAGCTTCATCACCACGGTGCACACGCCAGTGAAAAAACCTGGGCGAAACTGCCCTTCCAAAATATCTGCCAAGGCCGCGTCCGGTTGCACCTTGTAGGTCTGGGGCTGGGGGTACAAGTCTTGCTCTTTGGGCGCAAATACGATGTCGCACCCCTGGGCCTCTAATTGCTCACAATCGGCTTGCAGCGTGCGCGGGTAGCTATCAAAATCTTCGTGCGGCAAAAACTGCAGGCGGTTCACAAAAATACTGGCGACCGTGGTGTCCGCATGGCGGCGCGCCTCGCGCACCAACGCCAAATGTCCGGCGTGCAAATTGCCCATGGTGGGCACAAAGGCCGGGCGCCCACGCCCAGCCAAAGCATGGCGCAAGTCTTCGATGGTGTGAACGATTTGCATGGTCTGTCTCCCTGTGTTTTTGCTGGCCGCCGGGCCAGCCATCGTTTAGCAGATACGCGCCGAGCGCACCCTTGGTGTGCCTGGACTTACCAAGCGTGCACGCTGTTATCGGGGAAAGTGCCGTCCTTGACGGCTTGCACATAGGCCTGCATGGCACCTTTGACGCTGCCCGCATCGGCCATAAAGTTGCGCACAAACTTGGGCATCTTGCCCAAATTCATACCCAGCATGTCGTGCAGCACCAGCACCTGGCCTGCAGTACCGTTGCCTGCGCCAATGCCAATCGTGTGGCAGTGCTGTAAATCCTGCGTGATGCTGGCCGCCAAGGTGGCTGGCACCATCTCCAGCACCAGCATGGCAGCGCCGGCCTCTTGCAGCTCTTTGGATTGCAGGCGCAGCAACTGTGCCTCGGCCTCTTCGCGGCCCTGTACGCGGTAGCCGCCCAAGGCATACACCGTTTGCGGGGTCAACCCCAGGTGGGCGCACACGGGCACGCCACGCGCCACTAAAAACTCCACCGTCTTGGCCGTCCAGCCCCCCCCCTCCAGCTTGACCATGTGCGCGCCCGCCTGCATCAGCGCACAGGCATTGCGCATGGCTTGCTCGGGGCTTTCGGCATAGCTGCCGTAAGGCATATCGGCCACCACCCAGATCGTGCCTTGGCTGCGGTGAATGCCGCGTGCCACGCTGGCCGTGTGATAGAGCATGTCGGTCATCGACACGCCCACCGTGCTGCGCCGGCCCTGGCAGACCATGCCCAGCGAGTCGCCCACCAGCACACAGTCCACCCCGGCAGCATCGGCCACGGCGGCAAACGTGGCGTCATACGCTGTGAGCATGGTAATTTTTTCACCCTGGCTGCGCATATGCGCCAAGCGCGGCAGGCTGACGGGTTTGCGCCCGGGCATGGGCGATGCGGGCGGCAAAGTACCGTAGGGCGTACCGGAAGGGGCCGCAGTGTCTGTTGGGTGCGTAGAAGTCATGGCAGCAATCACCGTGGGCGCAGACGGCTGGACTGGGGGGTGGTGCAACTGCCACCCGCAGCCTGGTCTGCAAAACCAATGAATACCCATGCGCCACAACGGCATGGGCGGTAAAAAATAGGGCGACAGCCCAGATTACAACGTTTGCAGGGGAACCTTGTGGCGCAACTCTGTTTGGCGATTGTGTTCATCCACAAACACCAGTTGCGGCAAATGTTCTGGGACATCGCTTTCATGCACCTGCGCAAAAGCCGCAATGATGAGCAAATCGCCCACCGCAGCACGGCGCGCCGCCGAGCCATTCACCGAAATCATGCCGCTGCCGCGCTGGCCCTTGATGGCATAGGTGACAAAGCGCTCACCGTTGTCGATGTTCCAGATGTGGATTTGCTCGTTCTCGGCAATATTGGCGGCATCGAGCAGATCTTCATCGATTGCGCAGGAGCCCTCGTAGTGCAGCTCACACTGCGTGGTCTTGACCCGGTGAATCTTGGATTTCAAAAGCGTGCGGAACATGGTATCTCCCTGTGTATTTATAGCGCCATGGCACGCTGCAGTGGGTAACCAAGCACCCACTTGCACCGCCCCCTTGTTTCGCCGGGCGCATTGTGCCCGTACCCGATCGAAGGCTCAACCACTCAATACATAGGGTCATCCAATGGTGCTTGACGGGGCCACCTCCGCACGCCATCCGGTCGTGGCGACTGCGTCAAGGCATGGCAGCACTTCCACGCCCCCGCCACAGCATGCCAACCACCGCTAGGCAAGCGCTTACAAGCCCAGGTCTTGGGCCGCAGCTTTGAGTTCTGCCAGCTGGAACTCCTGCACGGTGTGCTTGGAAGCAATGCTGCGGTTGTCAGGCCCGGGCACCAGCAGCCAGGCGGTCCCGCCCTCTTCCACCGGGTGATGCATGGCAAACATCAAGAACTCACAGTCAATCGCCCAGACATCGTCCACATCCATCGCTTGGCATTCGGCAGGAATGTGCATGAACGTCACCTGGTGCGAGACGGCGCGCAAAAAGTCGTCGTCTTGCGCCTGATCAGCATCGGCCGCACCTTGCACAGGGTCGACATGGCGCACCAGCGGGGTGCTGCTAAAGGCGTTGTGCTCCCACTCCTCGTGCTCGCGCTGGAACATCAACGTGGCACGGCCCGTGAAGGCAAAGCCCGAGGGGTCGTCACCGATGCGGTAAGCGCGCGCTGCGGCCACGGCCTGGGCATAGCTGTTGTTGTCGATGGCGACCACGCGCAGGTCTTGGGTGATATCGGTCATACAAAATTCCTGAAAGAAAGCCCGGCCTGTTACCAATGCCGGGCTGTGATGATGCTTGTGACGCAGGTGGCACCACAAGCAGTTTTTACTGTTGCAGCTGTGCCCAGACCTTATCCAGGCGCTTGGCACTCACCGGGTACGGCGTGCGCAGCTCTTGGGCAAAAAAGCTCACGCGCAGCTCTTCCAACATCCAGCGGTACTCCTGCATGCGCGCATCGACTTGGCCCTTGCGCTCTGCCACCAGGCGCCAATAACGCTGCTCCAGCGGCTGCAGCTCCTTGAGCTTGGCGGCATCGCGTGCCGGGTCAGCGCGGTATTTGTCCAGGCGAATGGTGATGGCCTTCAGATAGCGCGCATAGTGGCCCAGCTGCGCCCAGGGTGCGACGGCGATAAAGTTTTTAGGCATCAGCTTTTGTAGCTGCTCGCCCGCATCCTTCGTGGCTTCAGGCGCATTTTTGGTGTCCTTGATCTTGCGCGCCGCAGCGGCGTACTCGGTCAGGATGACGCCCGCCATGCGCGCCACTTCGTTGGCAATCAAGGTCAGGCGGCCACGACCATCTTGCACGCGCTGCTTGAAGTCGACCTCGTTGGCAGGCAGCGGGTCTTGCAAAAAGGCACGGTCAATAGCCACGTCGATGATCTGGGCGCGCAGCTCTTCCTGCGTGCCCAGGGGCATATACGCCACGGCCATTTTTTGCAGGTCTGGAATGTTCTTTTCGAGGTACTTGAGCGCGTCCTTGATTTGCAGCGCAAACAGGCGGCGCAGACCGATGCGGTGCTTGGCGGCAGCCACTTCGGGCTCGTCAAAGACTTCAATGCCTACCTCAGTGCCGTGATCGATCAAGGCAGGAAAGCCGATCAGCGTGGTGCTGCCCTTGCTGATTTCCATCAGCTCTGGCAGCTCGCCAAAGTTCCACGCGGTGTAGCGCTGCTCGGCCTTTTGGGCTGGCGCGGCCTTGGCGGCAGCCTTCTCGCTTTTAGGAGCTACTGGCGCTTTACCAGACTGCGCTGGAGGCTGATTTGACTGAGATTTTTCAGCAAGCTGCGTGGCTTCGTCGAGCTTGAGCGAAGCCAGCGCCTGGAACGCACCGCGCGCCTTGGCGCCCCACTCGGCCTTGAGCGCAGCCAAGTTGCGACTTTGCCCCAGTTGGCGGCCATGCTCGTCAATCACGCGGAAGTTCATGAACAGGTGCGGGCTGAGCATGTCCAGCTTGAAGTCGGCGCGCTTCACATCCAGCGAGGTTTCATCACGCACCTGTTTGAGCAGCACGTCAATCAGCCCGCCCTTGGCCCAGCGCTCGCTCTGCGTAAACAGCTCGGCCAGTCGCGCCGCGCTTTCGGGCAGCGGTACAAAGCGGCTGCGCGGGCGCTGCGGCAGGCTCTTGAGCAGGGCTTGGATTTTGTCCTTGAGCATGCCGGGCACCAGCCATTCAGCACGCTCTTCGCTCACCTGGTTGAGGACAAACAGGGGCACTGTCACCGTCACGCCATCGCGCGCGTCGCCCGGGCTGTGCAGGTAGGCGGCCGTACAGTCCACCCCGCCCAGCTTGATGAGTTTGGGGAAGTTGTCCGTGGTAATGCCTGCGGCCTCATGGCGCATCAGCTCGTCTTTGGACAGGCGCAGCAGCTCAGCCTGCCCCTTGCTGGCCGTGCGGAACCACTTGTCAAACGTGGCGCCGCTGTAGATGCCATTGGGGATGTGCTGCTCATAGAAGGCGTAGATCAACTCGTCGTCCACCAGCACGTCTTGGCGGCGCGACTTGTGCTCCAAGTCTTCGATCTTGCGCACCATCTTCTGGTTGCTGGGCAAGAAGTGCCATTGCGTATCCCACTGCCCCTCCACCAGCGCCTGGCGGATGAACATGCGGCGCGCCTCGTCCGGGTCCACGCGGCCATAGCTGACGCTGCGGCCGTTGTAGACCACCAGCCCGTAAAGCGTGGCGCGCTCCTGCGCCACCACATCGGCCTGTTTCTTGGACCAGTGCGGGTCCAGCAACTGCTTCTTTAAAAGGTGTGCGCCGACTTCTTCCAGCCACTGCGGCTCAATCGCCGCAATGCCGCGGCCATACAGGCGCGAGGTTTCGACCAACTCCGCCGCCACAATCCAGCGGCCGGGCTTTTTGCTCAGGTGCGCGCCGGGGTGCGGGTGGAACTTGATGCCCCGCGCACCCAAGTAGGCATCGCTTTCCTCGCCCTTGTAGCCAATATTGCCCAGCAAGCCGGACAGCATGGACAGGTGCACGGCGTCATAGCCCGCAGCTTCGTTGTTGATGAGCCACTTGTGCTCTTTGAGCACCGTGAGCAGCTGGCTGTGAATGTCACGCCACTCGCGCACGCGGCGAATGTTGATGAAGTTCTGGCGCAGCAACTGCTCCCACTGGCGGTTGCTCAGCTTGTGCGTGGCTTCGTCGGCAGCTTGGTTGTCTGCAGGGTTGAACAGTGCCAAGCGCTCTTGCACCGTGCCTTCCACCTGCGCGCCGCTGCTGCGCTGGCTCACGGGCAAAAACGCCTGATTGCGCGCTGTTGGCTTGGCGACAGGTTTGTTTTGCGCGGCCATCTCTGCACGTGTTTTGGCGACCACCTTGCCGCCGCGCGCGTCCATCAGCCACTTCCACAGGCGCAAGTAACCGGTGAATTCGCTCTTTTCATCGTCAAACTTGGCGTGCTGCTGGTCGGCCTGCTGCTGTGCCTCAAGTGGCCGGTCGCGCACGTCCTGCACGGACAGGGCCGAGGCAATGATCAACACCTCTGCCAGCGCCCCGCGCTCGCGCGCTTCCACAATCATGCGGCCCACGCGGGGGTCCAGCGGCAGGCGCGAGAGTTCCTTGCCCATCTGCAGCAGATTGCCGCGCTCGTCCACCGCGCCCAGCTCGGCCAGCAGCTGGTAGCCATCTGCAATCGCGCGGCCGCTTGGCGCTTCCAAGAACGGGAAGTTCACCACATCGCCCAGGCCCAGCGCCTTCATGCGCAGGATCACCCCTGCGAGCGAGCTACGCAGAATTTCCGGGTCGGTAAACGGCGGGCGGCTGGCAAAGTCGGCCTCGTCATACAAGCGAATGCAGATACCGTTGGCCACGCGGCCGCAGCGGCCTGCGCGCTGGTTGGCGGCGGCCTGGCTGATGGGTTCGACCAGCAACTGCTCCACCTTGCTACGGAAGGAATAGCGCTTAACGCGCGCTGTGCCTGCATCAATCACGTATCGGATGCCCGGCACGGTGAGCGAGGTTTCCGCCACGTTGGTGGCCAACACAATGCGCCGGCCGGTGTGGCCGTCAAAAATGCGATCCTGCTCGGCCTGCGACAGGCGTGAGAACAGCGGCAGCACCTCGGCACTGCGCAAGGCAGGCTGGTGCTGCAGGTGTTTGCGCAGGTGGTCGGCGGCTTCGCGGATTTCGCGCTCACCGGGCAAGAAAATCAGAATGTCGCCACCCGTGGCACCGCCATTCCACAACTCATCCACACCATCGGCTATCGCGTCGTTGAGGTCGTAGTCCTTCTTTTCCTCAAACGGGCGGTAGCGCATCTCCACCGGATAGGTGCGGCCCGACACCATAATGACCGGCGCAGGGCCCTTGGGCCCTTCGAAGTGCTTGGCAAAGCGGTCTGCATCGATCGTCGCCGAAGTCACTACGACTTTGAGATCAGGCCGTTTGGGCAAGATCTGGCGGATATAGCCCAGCAAGAAGTCGATGTTCAGGCTGCGCTCGTGCGCCTCGTCAATGATCAGCGTGTCATAGGCTTTGAGCAGCGGGTCGGTCTGCGTTTCGGCCAGCAAGATACCGTCGGTCATCAGCTTGACCGAGGCGTTCTTTTGCAGCGTGTCCTGAAAACGTACCTTGTAGCCGACCAGCTCACCCAACGGCGAGTTCAGCTCTTCCGCAATGCGCTTGGCCACTGAGCTTGCCGCAATACGGCGCGGCTGGGTGTGACCGATTAGGTGACCGCGCACGTTGCCATTCGCATCAGGCACGGCATTGACCTTGCCCCGACCCAGCGCCAAGGCAATTTTGGGCAACTGGGTAGTTTTGCCCGAGCCCGTTTCGCCGCAGACGATGATGACTTGGTGCTTGTCCATCGCCTCCATGATTTCTTCACGGCGGGCGGATACGGGCAGGGACTCGGGGAACGTGATCTTCAAAGACATAAGGGGCGCAATTATCCCCGCAGCGCCCCAACTGCGCTGCGGACAGGTTTAGCGCGGGGACGAAAAAAATCCCCGCAGCCACCACTGCGGGGATTTGATGATCTTCGTTCAGAGCATCAATCTTTCTTGGTGTCTACATAACCCACGCCTGCACCAAAATTCATACCTTGCTGGGCGAAGGAGTAACCCACATCGGCGCCCACGTACACATTGTTCTCACCCAAGTAGGCAACGCCCACATTCGGGCGAAAGCCGCGGTCGCTGAACGAGTAGTCCACCCCCAGATATCCGGCAGCTTTTTTCTCTTTGTCCGTGGAGAACATCTTGATGCCTAAAGCAGGGCCTGCACTGGGCTTAGGCCCCCCAAAAGTCCATGTCAGGCCTGCACCCCAGCCCACATCCGCCATGGCTGCTGTCGACAGCGTCAATGCAGTCAACACAGCGCCTGTGGTTGCTAGAAATTTTGTTCGCATTCCAAATGCCTCCTGAGTTCAGTTTACCGCACCCCCATGGTCGGCATTGACTCATTTTCAGGAGCACCAGGGCCATACCCTGTCAGACAGCGCCTTCGATACATACTGATAAATTTGCTCGCTCCGAACGCATGCACAGCCAGCACCTACACACACAAAAAAAGCGCACAGGTGATGCACCTGTGCGCTTTGTACTGCCGCCCTCAAGAGCGGGGCGTTAAACGCCCTTACCCAGCATCTTGCCGTTGACTTCTACGCCATACAGCGAATTGGGCGAGTTGTGGAAGATTTCACGGGTCTTGGCGATATCGCCGTTGAAGCGTGGATCTTGCGGGCGCTCAAAGCTGTTGATATAGGTGGCAGCTTCCCAAGCCTCTTGGTCCGTCAAATCGTTGTGCAGGCCATAAGGCATGTTGGACTTGATGAAGCTGGCGGCCTTATCGATTTCGTGCATGCCAGCGCCCCAGTTGTAAGACTCTTTGCCCCACAGTGCGGGGAACACCGTCACACCATCTTTTTTCTGACCTTGGCCGTTATCACCATGGCACAGGGCACATTTGGCTTCATAGACCTTCTGGCCTGCAGCAAATGTAGGGGCCACCTCAGGCTTGGGCACCTTCTTGAAACCGGCACCCGGCAGCTTCTCGCCCGTGGGCGCCTTTTGTGCCAGCCAGTAAGAATAGGCTTCAATCGCCACCAGAATGTCGTGACCATCATCCGGCGCCTTGCCGTTCATGGAGTACATGAAGCAGCCGCGCACACGCTCTGCAAAAGTATCGACGTGGTCGGTCTTTTTACGGTAGGCAGGGTACATGGGGTAAGCACCCCACATGGGCGCTGCATTGTTCAAGCGCCCCGCATCCAAGTGGCAATTGGCGCAGCTGAGTGGGTTGCCCGAGAAGCCCTTGGCATTTTCTGGAGTGCGCAGGAAGATGGCTTCACCACGCTGGATCCACTCACCCATTTTGGTATCTGGAATGTCTTGCGCGCCGGGCACGCTGTAAGCCACTGACTGCATGCCACCGCCCGCTGCCAAAGCTGCTGCTTGTGCCAACTTGGCCTGTTGGGCCGCTTCTGCCGCGGCTGCGCGCTGCGCGCGCGGTGTATCGGGGATGCTGTAGAAAATACCACCGAGCGCAGCTACCAAAGGAATGGCGCAGAAAGCCAGAGCGAGTGCTGTTCCTACTTTGGCACTGAAAGCGGGCGTAGTCTTACCCTTGTCGGAAATAATATGCATGTCCGGTCACTTCCTTAATTCGAGGCTGGCTTGGCACCTTGGTGCAGTTGCTGGTAGTAATCAGCCACGTCCTGCACGTCTTGATCCGTCAACTTCTGGGCAATGCTGCCCATCAGCCCCAGCGGCCCGGCATCACGCTCATGCTTTCGCCATGCAGCCATTTGCGTTTGCATGTATTTCGCATCCAGATGACCAATCGCGGGGAAGTCCGTGCCTACGCCGGTACCGCCAGGCCCGTGGCACTTGGCACAGGCAGGAATACCATCGGCCCAGCGTCCACGCTCCACCAGCCAGGCGCCATTACTGTCTTTGGACTTGGGCAACGCACCCACTTTGCTCTCAATAGGCAGCTTCAAGCTGGCGTAGTAAGCCGCCACATCGGCTTTTTCTTGGTCTGTCAACGCACGCGCGACGGGCGCCATCGTGACGGCCTTGCGCTTGCCTGCAGCCAGGGTATGCAACTGGCGCTCCAGGTAACCCGCTGACTGGCCAGCCAACGGCGGAAACCCAGGCCCGCCCTCGCCTTGGCTACCGTGGCAAGAAACGCAGGCAGGCGCACCTTGCGCGCCACCGTTCGCAGCGATGTTGGCACCTGCCTTGACATCAGCCGCCCACAACGGGAAATGGCTGGCTAACAGCAAAGCAAGGCATGCCAAGCCTTGAGAAGAGGCCTTGGATACAGGCATAAAAGTTGAAGGTAAAAATTAGAAGCTAGAGTGGTCTGCCACTTCCGAAGACCGAAGAACAGCAGGCCGTGCGAGCGTGTGGCCTTACAAACAGAAGGCGTATGACACACATTGATTCGAAAGAGAATAAAAAAACAAAATTAAGAGAAGATTAAGAATTGATGCAACACAAACCATCGTCAATACATGTCAATCAATAAGTTTTGATTGATCTATCACACACCCCCAGCACTCGTTTGCAACATTTGGCGCTCAATCGCCTCCTAGGCTGAGCCGTTTTACCCCCTCCGACTCCCGTGATTTTTTACGCTGTTTTGATTGCTCCCATCGCAGCCCTTTGGCTGTGGGCACCACTTTTTCGCCAGCATCGCCGTGCCTATGTTGGCTGCGCACTGGTCACGGCACTGCTGATCGCGGCGCCCGCTCTACTGATTTACGCCATGCGCAGCGACAGCATGGACTTTGGTCTGGTCTCCCGCTTGCAATTGCTCAGCGGCGGAATGCTGGCCACGATTGGCATGGGCCTGGTCTTTGCCTTGGCACGAGATATCTTGTGGCTGCTGGCTCGCCTGATGCGCAGTACACAAGCTGCCCGCTGGATAGCACGCCCGCGCTGGACGGCCGGGTTCCTGGTAATGGCTCTGCTACTCAACGGCTATGGTCTGACCCAAGGCACACAGCTGCCTGCTGTCCATGAACATGAAGTGACACTTCCACGCCTGCCTCCAGCGCTGGATGGTCTGCGCATCGGTGTGATGGCAGACATTCACGCCACCCCTGTCAACAACGCTGTTTACGTACAGGGTTTGGTCGATCGTTTGAATGCGGCCCAGCCCGACATGGTGCTACTGCCGGGCGACCTGATCGACGGTGACGCACCGAGCCAATGGGGCAATATCGCTCCGCTGGCCCATCTCCAGGCACCACTGGGTGTGTGGTCTGCCCCTGGCAACCACGAGTACTACAGCGGCTACAACGCATGGGCCAAAGTGTTCAGCCGCTTGAACTTGAATTACTTGGCCAACCAGGCCCAGATATTGCACGTACGTGGCCACACACTGGCCATTTCTGGAGTGGGTGACCCTGCATATGGGCGCCTGTCCACACACAATACCGACCCCAGCGTTCCCGAAGGGGTTCCTCCAGACATACACGCTGTAGCCGCACAAATTCAAGCCGCAGGTGGTGCGGATATTCACATCTTGCTGGGGCATCAACCCAAGATGGCACGCAGCTATGCTCCACACGGCGTAGACCTGCAAGTGGCTGGCCATACGCACGGGGGGCACATTGTGGGCATGGATCGCTGGCTGGTCGCGCCTGCGAACGATGGTTTCGTACGTGGGCTGTATGACGTGGGTGCGATGCGCTTGTTTGTGAGCGCAGGCGCCGGACTGTGGCCCGGCTTTGCAGTGCGCTTGGGCGTTCCACCATCGATTGATGTACTGGTGCTGCGCGCCCCGCAGCTCTAAGCGTCTGGCTATTCCAACAAAAACCGGCCTCGCCAAAACCGGTTTTTGCAGCAAAAACTAAATAGACAAATCGCTTAGCCGCTTAGCCGCTTAGCCGCTTAGCGCAAAGCTTGTCGCACGCCATCCAAAACAGGAATGTCCCGCTGCGCAATACCCAGGAACTGCACTGCCAACACGGCTGGTAGAACAGGCTGCTGGGCCAAACTGGCCCAAGCAGCCCGTGCTTTGCGACTTACCACATCACCTGGCTGCGCCTTCCCCCAAGCCACGGTGCGTTGCAGCGCCACTTGCGCCAAACGCTCCGTTCGGCGCAATGCAGGGGTGGCAAAAATAGTCTCCCTGCGCCACTGCTGCAGCTGCAACATGGCAGTTTGCATCGCGCGAAGCGACAGCCCCATCCGTGGCAATTGGGCGCGCTCTGGCAGCTGTGTTTTATCTGCCCAGCGCACCAAGCGGAGCAATCGGTGGTGCAGTTGTGCCTGCCACCAATTGCTGGCAGCAACAGACACTGCCATCCCGCGCGAAGGCTTGGCCTCTTCCTGCAGGCGGTGCGCCATCGCAGGCACCTCCTGCACCATCATGCGTGCCAAGGTTTGCATACGCCGCTGCGCATTGGTGGGGTAGACCCAGCGGTACACCACCCATGCCAGGGCTGGGCCAGAAACCACCGCCAGCGCCATGCTCAGGTGTTGACCCAAGCTGGCGGTGTCGGGGAACACTGGCGCCAGCAAGATAAACATCGCCATATTGATATCCATAGCGCCAGCCACTGTGCGTTTATGCGCAAACAGCAAGCCCCCCATCAACGCAAACGGCAGCACCATCCACACCATTTGTCCGGCTGACTGTGCCCACGGCCAGATCAACGCCTGACACAGCAGCGCAAGGCCCGCCCCAATCAGCTGGCCGCGCAGCACAAAAGCCATGGTTCGCCCGGGGCTCTCAAAGGCAGAAAACACCAGCAACATGACCGACAGCCCGAGCATGCCAAACGCCACAATGCTCGCTTGGGTCCATGCCCACACAATGCCAAAAATCAGCAAGGTGCCCCCAGCACGCACCGCGGCTTCACGGGCACCGACCCAGTCTCGATGCAGTGGCAATCGCTCACTACTACCAGGGCGCCAGCTGGAGCGGGTGCGGCCCTGCAGATCCAGTTCTTCGGCACGCAGGCCTTGGCGCATTTCCTGCAGCAACCTGTACAGCGCCTGCATCACCGGAGGCACCTGTTTGGCTTGCGACTGCACACCTGCTACCGCGTCTTCACAGGCGCCAATCGCTTGGCGCAATGCACGGTGCACGCACAGAGCCTGATCCTCCTGCTGCTGTGGGGGCGCTTGCAATGCGGCAACCAACTGCTCCAGCGCTTGTGCCAGCGGTGCATATGGCGGTTGTGGCGCCTCTTTCACCTCTTGTTCCAGTGCGTCGGAAGCCTCTGCAGGCGCTTGCATCTGCCGGGCCTGACTTTCCAGCCCCAAAAAGTACACCAGCTCTAACGCATGGTGCTGCTGCCAATGCATGGCTTGGGATGTATTGCGCGCAGTGCGAGAGCCTTCTGGGTAGAGCTCCAGCAACTCCTCCACCTGTGCCAAGCGACTCAACAGCTGCGCGTAGTCACCACCTGCTGGCCTGTGTTGCTGGCGCAGATCTGCCGCCGTCGCTTGGAGCACACCTGCCAGTGCTGCGCGGCTTTGGGCAATGAGCACGGCAGCTTTGCGGCGTGGCGCAAAACACCAAGAGACACACAAAGCGGCAGCCACCCCAGTGACCACGGTGAACATGCGATCCCAAGCCAAAGGCCAAACGCTGTCGGCAGGGCCGTGGTGCAAAAGCACCACCATGGCCGCCGAATAACCTGCCAGCATGCAGCCATAGACCATATAGCCGCGCTGCAAATTACCCAAGAACGCACACAATGCGCCCCACAAGGCCAAACCAAACGCCAGCACCCACAGCGACTCCTGCGCCACCAGCACCAAAGCAATGGCAAACACCACCCCTACGACCGAGCCAGAAAAACGATAGATCCCGCGCGACAACAAGTGCTCACGCATGGGCTGGCTGGAGGCCCAGGCAGACATTGCAGCCCAGTGCGGATGCTCCAGCCCGATCGCATAGGCAATCCACAACGCAACGAATGCTGCCAAGGCTGTGCGCAGTGCAAATGCCAGTACCGGCACGTGAAACCCCATGGCCCCACCCGCGCGCTGCCACCAGCTTTGCACCGCTCCTTCCGCTGTACTCATACGCTGGCCTTGTCTTGGGTCTGAATACACGCCAGCCGCTCGTGCAATTGCTGCATGCCTTCACGCAAAGTGCTGATAGTGCGGGCATCCATTCCGGCCAACACCTGCGCTTCAACTTGGTACAACTTGCCGCGTACATCGGCGACCACCGCCAATCCTTGCTCCGTCAACCGCAGTGACTTGCTGCGCCGATCACTGGCATCGGTTTCGCGCACCACCAAACCACGCGACTCCAGCAAGTCGACCACGCGCACCAAGGTCGAACTGTCTAAACCTACACGCTGTGCCAGTTGCTTGAGGGTCAGCGCCTGGTCTGCCGCATGCAGGTGAAACAGCGGCACCCATGTGGTATCCGTCAGCCCCAAGTCGGCCAGCCGCCCATCCACCACACTACGCCACGTGCGGCTCACCCGCATCAGCAGGTGGCCAAAAAACAAAGCATCGGGCGGCGTCTTCTCAAAAGCAGGTGGTAATTCAGCAGTCTCAGGAGTTTTCTTGTGGGTCATGAATGGAGTGCCAAAACAAATAGTTTGCAATGCAAATTATTTTAGTGACAAACCAAATACCCTCATCGCACCACGATCACCCTCATACTCCGCACCAAGCGCTCATCGCTACACCGCACCCTTGGCTGCGCCGTAGATACCTTTTTATGCAACACCGCTTTCCCTCCGCCGATCCTGACCTTGACCAATTTGCCGATCTCCCCAACGGCATACGCATTTGCTTTCGCAGTTATGGCCAGGAACACCACCCCGCGGTCGTATTGGTCGCAGGCTTAGGGTTGCAGCAAGTATCTTGGCCGCTGGATTTGATTGACGGCCTCGCTGCTGCAGGGCTGCGCGTTATCACCTTGGACAACCGCGACATTGGCCGCAGCACACACCTGAACCACCAGCTTCCCCCGCCACGCTGGCGTTTGCTGTGCGGCGTACTCCCCACTGGCCATTACCGCTTGGATGACATGGCCCAAGACGTTGCACTGCTGCTGGGGCACTTGCATGTCCCCCAGGCCCACGTTGTCGGCATGTCCATGGGCGGCATGATTGCCCAGTCGCTGGCGGCGCTTTACCCAGCCAAAGTGCGCTCACTCACTTCTATCTTCTCCACCACAGGCAACAAGCGCGTAGGGCAACCCGCAGGCTCTACCGTGTTGCGCATGCTGTTGAGCAAACCCGCCTGGACGTTGCCCGCCGCACAAGACAAATACGTCAAATTCATGCGCCACATCGGCAACCCCAAACTGCCAGGCATTGAAGACGCATGGCGCAACTACATAGCTTTGGCATGGCAGCGCACCACACCCGAGCAGGCGATTCCCGGCTATGAACGCCAAGTCACAGCCATCGTGGCTTCTGGCGACCGCTCAGCGCAACTCTACAAAATTGACACCCCCACACTGGTGATCCATGGGGACAAAGACCGTATTGTTCACCCCAGCGGCGGCGCAGCCACCGCGCGCTCCATTGGTGGCGCGCAGTTCCATACGCTGCAAGGCATGCGCCACCAAATTGATGAGGTGGTCACGCCCTATTTGCTGCGAGTGATCGTGCCCCATATACAGACGGCACAAACCTTTGCGGGTGCCGAGGAAACCACCTCGCAAGCTGCCGCCTGAAACCACACAACGCATGCAGCGCACCCATAAAAAAAGGCGCCCTGCAGCGCCTTTTTTATCGTTCAACGCGGTCTACCGCCAGCATCGCTAGCGCATCGCACGGCGCAGCCACGCACTGGCTTGGTCCACCGCAATCGACAGCAGCAGCATCGCAATGATGACCGTGCTGGCCTCTGCATAGTGAAACAGCGAGAGCTTGAAATACAGCAGCTGGCCCAGCCCGCCCGCCCCTACAAAGCCCAGGATGGCTGCCATGCGAATGTTCATCTCCCAGCGGTACAGCGTATAGGCCAGCAACTGTGGCGCAGCGCCGGGCAAGGTGCCGTACAAAAATGCCAGCGCGCGTGAGCTGCCCGAGCGGCGCAGGGCCTGTGCAGGCGCAACGGGTGCATTCTCTAGCGCCTCCGCATACAAACGGCCCAGCACTCCCGCCGTGTGCAACGCCAGCGCCAAAGCCCCTGCAAAAGGCCCCAGCCCCACGGCCAACGCTGTGATGGTGGCCCACACCAGTTCAGGCACCGAGCGCAGCACGTTCAGCACCACATTCCACGGCGCACGGAACTTGGGCAGCGCCAGCACCATGCCAGCCACCGCGGCCAGCAGCGTGCCCACCACGGAAATCGCCAAAGTTTCCCAGATCCCCACAGCCACCGCCCACAACCATTCACGGCTGGTATCCGGAGGGAAAAACCCGGTCACAAAGTCAGCCATGGCTGAAGCTGCATCGCCCGTGAACAAGGCCCACAAGTCCATGTCCAGCAACTGCCAGCTGGCCACCACCCCCGCCAGCAATGCCGCCAGCACCGCCATGCTGCGCACACCCCAGGCGCTGGCCCGGGCTGCCGGCGTGGCATCCAGCGCGCGGCGCAGCGCGTTGGACAAGGCATCGGCCAGCAGCACCAGCGCCATAAAAACCAGCAAGATGGAGCAGGCCTCGCCGCCATTGAGCATCTTCATGGCCTGATCCATGAGCTGCCCCAGCCCCCCTGCCCCGACAAAGCCCATCACCACGGAGGCGCGAATCGCGCATTCCCAGCGGTACACGGTGTACGACACCAGCTCTTTCGAGACCAACGGCAACAAACCATACAGCAGCGCCACTGCACGTGGGCTGCCCGTGCGCAGCAAAGCACGTGCGGCAGTGCCGTCTTCGCTTTCCAGAATTTCGGCATAGACCTTGCCCAGCATGCCGCCGTAGGTCAGCCCCAGCGCCAGCACCCCGGCTGCAGGGCCCAGCCCAAATACGCGCACAAACACCAGCGCCCACACCAGCTCGGGAATACCGCGTAGCACGGTGAGCACACCACGCGCCAGCGGGTTTTGCGTAGCCTTTTCGCGTGCAGCGCTGCTGGCCCAGTACGACAGCGGCACGGCCAGCACAAAAGCCAGCAACAAACCCATCGTGGCAATCGCCAAGGTCTCCAGCGTGGCTTGCCAGAGGTAGCCACCAAACTCCGCACTGGTTTCTGGTGGTACAAAGCCTGCCAAAAAACCGCCGATTACGTGCAGATTGTTCGCATCCAGCAAAGACGACAGCTGAAAGCCTGCACCCTGAAACAGCGGCCACAGCACCACCAGCGCAATGACCGCGCCCCACAAACGGCGTGGCCCAGCCGGGTCATGCAACGTGCCAATGCCTGTGCCAGCGACGGCATCGTCAGCCCCCATCATGCGGCGCTGCATCAGCGGCACCCATGGGCTGGCATAGACACCGCAGCAACCGCAGCATGCGACGGCGCACAATCGGGCGCCACCGTCACCGGCGCCGCCTCTGCCGCGTACAGTGCCTGCAACTGCGCATCACGCACATCTGCCGCAGGCACATCAAAAGCAATGCGCCCATCGCGGATACCAATCAAGCGGTCAAAGCACGTGCGCGCCAGCTCCACCGCATGCAAGCTGGCCACCAAGGTGGCATTGCGCGCTTTGGCTTCTTGCACCAGCAGTTGCACCGTCTCCAGCGCCAACGTGGGGTCCAAAGCGGACACTGGCTCATCCGCCAAAATCAGTTGTGCTTCTTGGTAGAGCACGCGCGCAATCCCCACACGCTGCAGCTGGCCGCCCGAAAGCTGGTCGCAACGCACAAACAATTTGTCCCCCAGATGCACGCGCTGCAGCGCCTGGCGTGCGCCCGCGATGTCCTGCGGATAGAGCAGCGAAGCCAGCGACTTCCACACTGGCCACTGCCCCAGCTTGCCAGCCAGCACGGCGGTGACCACGCGCTGGCGTGGCGGAATGGGGGCCGCCTGGTGCACGGTGCCGATGCGCGTGCGCAACTGGCGCAAGGCTGCACCCGTTGCAGCAGGCGCCTGACCCAACACCGTGATCGCCCCTTGGGTGGGGCTGCAGGCCGTTCCAATCGTGTTGAGCAAGGTGGTTTTGCCCGCACCGGAAGGGCCAATCAACGCAATGCTCTCGCCCTGCTGGGCTTGCACGCTGATATCTGCCAGCGCCACATAGCCATTGCTGTGGGTAAGCCCCACGTTATGCAGTAAAAAGCTCATAAATATGCTCCGCCAACCATAGCTGTCAGCGCTTGGTGCATATGCCTTTGTAGGCAATTTGGCATTGAAATCAAAGACCGACGCGCAGCAGACTGCCTTGCCCTGCCTGCAGCACAGCCACAGACAGGTCAAGGCAGATGCCGCACCACTTGCGCTTACTTCAGCAGGCCTGCGGCCTTGGCAGCGTCTTCAATGCCTTGGTAGTTTTCAGGCTTGGAGGCAGTGAACTTGGAGGCACGCTGCAAGTCCATGATGGCCTTGTGCTCAGGGTTGGCCGGGTCCAGCTTCAAGAAAGCGTCGGTCAGCTTCTTGGTGATTGCAGGATCCAAATCGCCACGCACCGTCCAGTTGTAGTCAAAGTACTCGGGGGTGGTGTAGAACACGCGCACCTTGGCAGGGTCTACCTTCTTGGCCTCTACCAACTTGTCCCACACCGAAGTGTTGAGCACTCCCGCATCGGCCTTGCCGGCGGCCACAAAGGCCACGGTGGCATCGTGTGCACCCGAGTACGCCACGTTCTTGAAGTCTTTTTCTGGGTTGATGCCGGCCTTCTGGATGAAGTAACGCGGCATCAGGCTGCCCGAGGTGGACGACGGTGCGCCAAAGGCAAAGGTCTTGCCCTTCAGGTCTTCCAGGGTCTTGATGGCGGGATCGGCCGTGATAAAGCGCGAGGTGAACACCGCGTCTTCCGCACGCTGCACGATGGGGTTGGCCGTGCCTTTGGTGCGGATCTTGGCCTGCACATAGGTAAAGCCGCCCAGCCACGCCATATCCAGCTTGCCGGTGGCCAGCGATTCCACCACGGCGGCGTAGTCGCTCACGGGGGTGAACACTACCTTCATGCCAGTTTCTTTGGACAGGTACTCGCCCAGGGGCTTGAATTTGCGTTGCAGCTCGGTGGGGGCTTCGTCAGGAATGGCCGAAACACGCAGCGCCTTGTCGGCAGCCGATGCCGAGAAAGAAGCCAAGGCAGAAGTTGCGGCAACAGCAAGCAGCGCCTGCTTGATCGCCAAGCGGCGGGCAAAAGATGTAGTCATGAAGTTTCCGATTCAAAAATCCACCACCGGACGGACAACACGGCGGCTTAATAGTCAGCCCCAACGGGGCATGGAATAAGGGCGGTGCAACTGACCGCTGACCTGAATTCTCGCACCGATGCTTTGGATTGAAGGGCCGTCAAACCATTAACCACAGCGCGCGTTGCCCCCATCCCCAGCAAGGCTTGCAGATAGGTCGCTATTGATATCAAAGCATCTGACGCTTATGCAGGCTTATTTTTCCTATCCATAGCATTCAAAACCCATGAACTACAAGCGCCTACAGCTCTTATTTTTGAAATACTCGACCGCCTTCGCAGCAACGCCCCACCGCAAGGCGGTGTCCCCCTGCGGGAAGCCCCGCGCACAGCTATCGCCCTTGGCCTACGCCTGCAGCGCTGAAGGCTATGTAATTTCAGACCCATGGGAGCGCCACCCATTTGCCAGAAAGGAGCTCGCGATGTTAGACAACGCCACCCTCCACGATCTCATACTCACGGTGCTGTATTACGCCAGCCCCTTGCTCTTGCTGGCCGGCGTTGCGGGTTTTGCCACCAGCATGGCCATGTGGTTCATTCGCCGCTAAAGCGCACGCCCCTAAAGCCTTCGCTGTTGACGAATCGTACATTGACACAAAAAGCGTCGCAGCAGCCATCTACACCGCTACACTTCACAACGGCTTGCATTCCGAGGGGAATGGCAAGCCTTTTTCCCTTTGCACGTTGCCCATCCATGTCCACAGTTTTCAATTTCACCTTCGTCCCTTGGTTCCGGTCCGTGGCCCCCTATATCCACAAGTTCCGACACCAGACCTTTGTGGTGGGCATCACAGGTGAGGCGATTGCCGCAGGCAAGCTGCAAGGCATCGTGCAAGACCTGGCACTGATCCAGGCCATGGGCGTCAAAATTGTGCTGGTGCATGGCTTTCGCCCCCAGGTCAACGAACAACTGCGCCTCAAAGGGCAAGAGCCCGCCTATTACAACGGCGTGCGCATCACCGACAGCGTGGCACTGGACTGCGCCCAAGAAGCGGCCGGTCAGCTGCGTTATGAAATTGAGGCCGCCTTCAGCCAAGGCCTGCCCAACACCCCCATGGCGGGTGCCCGCGTGCGTGTGATGTCCGGCAACTTTTTAACCGCGCGCCCGGTGGGCATCGTCAACGGCGTGGACTTTATGCACTCCGGCCTGGTGCGCAAGGTGGACGGTGAAGGTATTCAGCGCGCACTGAACTCGGAAGCCATGGTGCTGCTCTCGCCCTTTGGCTTCTCGCCTACGGGCGAAGCCTTCAACCTGAGCATGGAAGAAGTGGCCACCCGCGTGGCCAGCGAGCTCAAGGCCGACAAGCTGCTCTTTTTGACCGAAGTGCCCGGCGTGCGCACCCGCCCCCAAGACCCTGAGGGCGAAGACAACCCGATTGACACCGAGCTACCTCTGGCACAAGCACGCAAACTGCTGGCGCAACTGCCACCGCCCCAATTGCCCACCGACACCGGCTTTTACCTGCAGCATTGTGTGCGTGCCTGCGAGCATGGTGTGGAGCGCAGCCATATCCTGCCGTTTGCGGTAGATGGCGCGCTGCTGCTGGAAATTTATGTGCACGACGGCATCGGCACCATGGTGATCGATGAAAAACTCGAAGAACTGCGCGAGGCCACCATTGACGATGTGGGCGGCATCATTCAGCTGATTGAGCCCTTCGAGAACGACGGCACCTTGGTCAAACGTGATCGCACCGAGATTGAAAGCGACATCGCCAGCTACACCGTGATTGAACACGATGGTGTGATCTTTGGTTGTGCCGCCTTGCACCCCTACCCCGAGGCCAAAACTGGGGAAATGGCTGCGGTGACCGTGTCACCCAAGGCCCAAGGCACAGGTGACGGTGAAAAACTGCTCAAACGCATCGAGCAACGTGCTCGCGAGCAAGGACTGGAGTCGCTGTTTGTTTTGACCACTCGCACCATGCACTGGTTCATCAAACGCGGCTTTCAGCCCGTCAGCCCCGATTGGCTGCCCGAAGCGCGCAAGTCCAAATACAACTGGAGCCGTAAAAGCCAAGTGCTCGTCAAACACCTGTAACACCTACTTACCGACTGACGGCGAAATTTATTTAAGCCGAAATTACCAACAATTAGCGGCTATCTGCATATGCGTCATAGCGTTTATGCTATTTATTTGATAATTTCAATCGCACTAGAATAGAGCGCTGCGCAGGGCATACACGCTCCGGCGATAGCCCTGACAAAGGGTGCTGCCAATGCAGTGCTTACAAGCTGGACACTCGGTTTTTGGGTTTAAATCACCTTTGTCGGATGTACTTCCGAGCAGATCCACAAGGTCTGAAACCGATCCCCTGGCCGAGCGTGCAAAGTGCGCCCGGCCTCTTTTTTTTCGCGACTTGCGCACAACTTTTGCTTACAAGTGTTGGCACAAGAATGTCTAGATTTTTTTACTTCTTTACAAAGACGCAATGACTTCTTTGAACACGCAACCTATCAGCCAAGACGTCTTGGCCGAGAAATATCTGGCAGCCGGAGAACAAACCGCTGAAGATCTGTTCCGCCGCGTCTCCCAAGCTCTGGCCGATCAAGAAAAACCAGAACTGCGCGCCCAGTGGGCAGAGAAGTTTTTCCAGAATATGCAAGCAGGCGCCATCGGCGCAGGCCGCATCATGGCAGCTGCGGGTCTCGACACCAAAGCCACGCTGATCAACTGCTTTGTACAGCCCGTGGCCGATGCCACCAACGGCTTTGATGAAAACGGCAACCCCGGCATTTACACCGCGCTGTCGCAAGCCGCAGAAACCATGCGCCGCGGCGGTGGTGTGGGCTATGACTTCTCCAACCTGCGTCCCAAGGGCGCCAAGGTCAAGGGCACCAACTCCTACGCCTCAGGCCCCTGCTCCTTCATCGACGTGTTTGACGCATCGTGCACCACCGTGGAATCCGCTGGTGCGCGCCGCGGCGCCCAGATGGGGGTGATGCGCATTGACCACCCCGATGTGCTGGACTTCATCACCGCCAAGCGTCAAAAAGGCCGCTGGAACAACTTCAATGTTTCCGTGGGTGTCACCAGCGACTTCATGCAAGCAGTGGAAAACGACAGTCCATGGGAATTGGTGCACGTTGCCACCCCTTCGGATACCCAAATTGAAGGCGGAGCCTACCAGCGCGCGGATGGCAAGTGGGTCTACCGCACGACCACTGCGCGCGAGCTGTGGGATGCCATCATGAAGTCGGCCTACGACTTTGCAGAGCCCGGTATCTTGTTTCTTGACAACATCAATACCGACAACAACCTGTACTACGCGGAAACGATTGCGGCCACCAACCCCTGCGGCGAGCAGCCTCTGCCGCCCTATGGCTGCTGCGACTTGGGCCCCATCATTCTGACCAAGTTTGTACGCGATGCTTTCACTGCGAATGCGCGCTTTGACTTTGACGCGTTCCGCGCTGCAGTGACCATCCAGGTGCGCATGCTGGACAACGTGCTGGATGCCACCGTCTGGCCCCTGCCCGAACAGCACAAGGAATCGCAGCAAAAACGCCGTATTGGCGTCGGCTTTACCGGCCTGGGCGACGCGTTGATCATGCTGCGCCTGAAGTACAACAGCGACGAAGGTGTCGCCCAAGGCGAAGAAATTGCCTGCCAGATGCGCGATGCTGCATACCTTGCTTCGGTGGAGCTGGCCAAGGAAAAGGGTGCTTTCCCGCTGTTTGATGCCGACAAATACCTCAAGAGCGGCTTCACCCAACGTCTGCCTGAAGCCATTCGCGATGAAATTCGCAAACACGGCATCCGCAACAGCCACCTGCTGTCGATTGCCCCTACAGGCACGGTGTCACTGGCTTTTGCCGACAACGCCTCCAACGGCATCGAGCCGCCTTTCTCGTGGACCTACAACCGCAAAAAACGCACCGCTGACGGTGGCAATGCGCACTACACGGTCGAAGACCATGCTTACCGCATATTCAAGGCCATGTTCGGTGCAGATGCTGCATTGCCCGATTACTTTGTCAGCGCCTTGGAAATGACTGCAGCCGAGCACGTGGCGATGATGCGCGTGGTTCAGCCTTACATCGACACCGCCATTTCAAAGACCGTCAACATCCCAGCCGACTATCCGTTTGAGGACTTCAAGAACCTCTACATGGAAAGCTGGAAAGCTGGCCTGAAGGGCTGCGCCACCTATCGACCTAATGACACACTCGGAGCGGTTCTGTCGGTGGAAGCACCCAAACCCACCGAAGCTCCCAAGCCTGCTGCAGCAGCCACCCACAGCAGCAGTATCGCTGCTGTCGTGGAGCGCCGCCCCGAAGGTCCGCTGAATGCAGTGGTCGACAAAATCGAATACTTCACCCATGACGGTGCACGCCGCCTGTACTTGGTGGTGAGCTTTATGCTGGTGGACGGCGTAGAGCGCCCCATCGAGTTCTTTATGCCGGTGGGCCAAACCGGCGAAAGCCAGCAATGGATCACGGCCACCATGCGCTCGCTGTCACTGGCAGCACGTGGCGGTTTCCTCGAGAAAGCACTGGAAGACCTGCGCAAAGTGGCCTGGGATCGCGGCCCCATCCGTTACGGCTGGCGTGACAAGGAAGACGGCAGCCGCATGCCCATTTGGCATGACAGCGAGGTAGCACTGCTGGCCTACGCCATCCAAGCCATCATCGCCAACCGTGGCGAGGCACAGCCTGCACCCTCCACCTCCGCAGCACCTGCTCCTGCCCCCGCAACCACTCCAACCATGAGTGGCACCAAATGCCCAGATTGCGGCGCCCATGCTGTGATCAAAAAAGACGGTTGCTCTTTCTGCACCGCCTGTGGCTACATCGGTGCCTGTGGCTGATCCTGGATAAGCAGCTAACTCAATAGCCAAAAAGAAAAAGCCAGTGGTAGCTACCACTGGCTTTTTTATGTATTGATAGGCGTTGTTGCACAAATCTAGTCTGAGGCAAGTTACCCCAAACCCAGCCGTGGCTATGCCACGGCTGCCGTCTGAGGACGGCCCAGTTCTGTGAATCGATTCAATATGGCTGCTCGTATGTGCAGCTCGTTAACTTGGTGCTCAAACGTCCGAGACATCACTCGCTCGCCCAGCCGCTTGATGCAGTGCATCTTGGTTTCCACCAAACTTCGCCGGTGATAGCCAATCCAGCCCTTCCAGATACTGCGCCCTAGCCGCTTGCATGCAGTAATGGCTGCATTGCGGTAATCAAAGACACTTCCCCTACGAATTCGAGCATTCTTGCGTGGAGGAATGATTGGGATAGCACCACGCCTGATGACAGCTTCGTAGGCTGGCTGTGTGTCGTACGCACCATCCCCCGTCAGACTCTCTAGCGTTTCATCCGCAGGCAACTGCTGTAGCAAATCAGGAATCGCTGCAGCGTCACTGACGTTGTTCGATGTCACACAGATGGCTCGAATCTGCAGTGTCTTGGCGTCAATGCCGATGTGCAGCTTGCGCCATTGACGGCGGCGCTCAGGGCCATGCTTTTTGCATTTCCACTCGCCTTCACCCAGGAACTTGATGCCTGTTGAATCGACTAGTAGGTGTAAGCCAACTTTACTGCGGGTATACGGAATCTGGACGTTTAAATCGAGTTGCCGCCTGCACAGCGTACTGAAGTCCGGTACTGGCCAAGCAAGCCCATACAAGTGCAGTACCGACTCGACTAGCCCAGTGGTTTGCCTGAGTGCCAGGCCAAACAGGTTCTTGAGCGTTAAACAAAATTGAATAGCGGCATCAGAGAACTTCGGAGTGCGTGCAGCGTTTGTCGCTGGCAGCGGCAAACCAGCACATGCGCTTGTCCAGCCACACCGTCAAAGAGACCCGAGCTTTAAGGGCTGCGTTGTACTGTTTCCAGTTGGCGGTTCGGTAGCGGGGCTTACGGGGCTGGCTCTTGCAGCAAGCCTACAGCTTGCTGAGCAACGATTTGAATACGAAAGACTTCCCACTTTCTTGACTCTGTTTGCAGGGCAGTGTCAGGTACAAAGTAAGTGAAGTTCATTCGTCATTCACCAGGAGTTGTGCCATGCAAACCATCATCCGTGTCGGTGTGGATATCGCCAAGAATGTGCTGCAAGTGCACGCAGTAGATGCCCAAGGCAAAGTGGTCACCAACCGAGCCATTCAGCGCAGTAAGTTCTTGGCATGGTGCGCTCAATTGCCTGCTGGATGCTTGGTTGCCATGGAAGCTTGCGGTGGAGCTCACCACTGGTGCAGACAATTGCAAGGCATGGGGCTAGACGCACGAATGATCGCTGCGACCTTGGTTGCTCCATATCGCATGCAAGGTAAAGGTGGCAAGAACGATGCCAATGATGCTGCAGCCATCTGTGAAGCCGCTAGCCGCCCACAGATGCGCTTTGTGTCTGTTAAGTCCATCGACCAGCAGGGTATGCTGTGTGTGCACCGACTGCGTGAAGGCTTCAAAGAAGAACGCACAGCAGGTATCAATCGTATCCGTGGCCTGCTCGCTGAGTTTGGGGTTGTGCTACCGCAAAGCCCCAGAGTTTTACGTGCGCATTTACATGACATCTTGGAGGATGCCAGCAACGAGATTGCTGGTACAGCTCGCCTTGTGCTCCACCAAGCATTGATGCACTGGCAGGAACTCGATGGCCACATTCATTGGTGTGAGCAGCGCATCAATGCTCATTACAAAGATGATGAGCAAGTTCAGCGTGCTGCTGGCATCAAAGGGCTTGGGCCGCTAAGTGCATCGGCTGTTGTGGCCACCGTGGGCGACTTCAAACAATTTAAGAATGGCTCACAGTTCGCTGCTTGGCTGGGATTAACGCCCAGACAAAACTCCAGCGGTGGCAAATCCAGCTTGGGATCTATCACCAAACGTGGAGACAGCTACCTGCGCTCACTATTGATACAGGGAGCCAAAGCAGTGTTGCTCACGGGTAAATACAACCTCGATCCCATCTCCCAATGGGCTATCACCTTGAGACAGCGCAGTGGATGGCAAAAGGCTGTCGTGGCTCTAGCCAATAAAAATGCTCGCATCCTCTGGGCGTTGATGACACATCAACGCAGCTACGAAGCCACTCATATCAGTACCAGGCCAGGCGAGATCATCGCTTAAGCCCACCCCCTTAACTTGCCAGACGTGAAATCAAAGATGCAATAGACAGGTCAGACCAGCAGCAGACAAGCTCGCTTGTTGCATTGTGAGTCCAAGGACATCACGAGATTTGAATGGAGCCCTGCTGCGCGGTTTGTTTCTTGGGGCGCACACCAAAGTGCAAAACCCCGTCTGTAGATGTGCAGTCTGTTCCTCGTTTTACGCCTCTTGAGCACTACGGCAGTCAGGTCCATCAAAAAAAAAACCATCAGCGCTTGCTTGTATGGGAAGTCTCTGTAGTGCAACAACGCCCATCAACGCATATCAAAGAGTTCCTGGTGGAACCGCTCGGCAGGCAGTCCCTGGGCACAAAAATCTTCGCGCAAAGCTTGCCCAAAACCAGCAGGTCCGCAGAACCAGATACTTGCATTGCGCCATTGCGGCACAGCCTCTCTGATGCGCTGACCGTTCAGTCGGCCATTTTTACCATCCACCAACAGATGTAGTTGAACCTCGGCGGCTGCGGCATCTGCCGTGAGCCGATCTATCGCAGACTGATCGTAGTCTGCGGTCGGATGAAACAGATCAACTGTCCTGGTACGCGGGTTAACCGCACGGTGCTGAAGTCGAGCAATGAAGGGGGTAATGCCGATGCCTGCGCCGATCCAGATCTGGTGTGGCTGCGTGTCCTCAAAGTCAAAGCAGCCATAAGGTCCTTCTACGGTGACTGGCATGCCAACCTTCAGACTTGCTCGCATGCGGCTGGTGTAGTCACCTAGGTCTTTAGTGATGAAAGTCAGGTGCGGGGTGTCCTGTTTCCATGCAGAGGCAATGGTGTACGGGTGTGCACCCTCATTTTTGTCTGTAGTGACAAAGGCGAATTGACCTGCTGCATGGCCAGGCCAACCCTCATTAACCACGACAGTGGTCGCCAGCACCCGCAGTGCAGGAAATTCCGTCAGGGTGTTGATTTCCATCCAG
>NZ_DLTI01000009.1:0-7145 GCF_002501455.1 Comamonas sp. UBA7840
GGTTTTACGGGGGGATTACCTCTCCAACTATTATGGACAGCCTCCGCCTACTGCATATTCCAAATGAGATCACTGATTCAACCTAAAGTTTGTTGAGTTGATTGAATAGGCCTGCATTTCGTGGCCAGGCCGCTTTGGTCAATAGCAAACTACTGCAACGCATATAAAAACATCGCCCGGCCTGCGTAAGACTCTAGTGCCAGCTTTGAGGTGTAGAGGTGATACAAGGAAGACTCAGTGAAGTGACTGCTTGGTGGAACAGCAGTCATAACCCTTATTGAGTTGAATCACTGGAGTCAGCTTCAAGCAGCTTTACGAAGCTTAGGTCGGCTACACCGCGACTGCTAAAGCTCAGCTTGGCAGCCCTACCTGCCGGTTTTAACCAAATAGCAGCCATCCCCAGTACCACATCAGTCGACCATCACTCAATGGCTGCGGGGGGGGGTGAAACTGTTAGCGGCTAGCTAACAAGCCAAGGGGGCGATGAAGGTCAGCCATCCTGAGACATGAAGTTGTGCTTTTGATGTTGCTGAGTGCGAAGCGAAACAAAGATTTGGCTAATGAGGAAAACGAAAGTGCAGGAACGTTTTGCAAAGGTCATGACTGTAAACATCTTGACAAAAGTAAATACAATCGATTCTCAATAACTTAAAATATTGCCTTTTAGCCATCCTTCTTTCATATGAACCGTTACTTGATCGCTAGCACGTTAGTTCTGAGTGCACTAACTGCCATGCCCGGGTTAGCTGCTCAACCTGTTACTACCTCTACCCCAGCAGTATCAAGTCAGCTCATGGTGCAGGATGTAGTGCAGCACTACAGCCAGTTGGTCTATGCCAACTACAGCGACACCATCGCTGCCGCCAAGCAGTTGCAAAAGGCTATCGATGCCTTCTTGAGCAAGCCTAGCCAGGCTACGCAAGATGCAGCCCGCAAGGCTTGGTTGGAGGCCCGCGAGTTCTACGGCCAGACCGAAGCCTTCCGCTTCTATGACGGACCGATCGACAATGAACAAGGACCTGAAGGCCAGATCAATGCATGGCCCATGGACGAGTCCTATGTGGACTATGTGGTGGGCGACGACAACGCAGGTTTGATCAATAACCGCAAACTGTCCATCACCAAGGAACGCCTGGCCGAGCTGAACGAGCACGATGGTGAGGAAAACATCTCTACAGGCTGGCACGCCATTGAATTCATGCTCTGGGGCCAAGACCTGAGCGAAACCGGACCCGGCGCACGCCCCTATACCGACTTCGTGGATGGAAAAAAACCAAATGCCGACCGCCGTCGTCAGTATCTGAAGGTAGTGACCGAGTTGCTGATCAGCGATCTGCAATCCGTGGCCGACCAATGGAAGCCAGGCGTAAAAGCCAACTTCCGCGCGGAGTTTGACAAGGGTGGCGAGGAATCGCTGCGCAAGATTTTTGTCGGTCTGGGCTCGCTGTCGCGAGGTGAACTGGCCGGTGAACGTCTAGAAGTGGCCATGGCAAGCCGCGACCAAGAGGACGAGCACTCCTGCTTCTCGGACAACACCCACCGTGATGCCGCGACCAACGCCCAAGGCATCCAGAACGTCTGGTTGGGAACTTACAAACGCCTGGACGGCAGCACCCTGCAAGGTCCGGGTCTGCGTGACTGGGTGGCGCTACACGACAAGGATGTGGCTGAAAAGACTACGCTGCAAATCGCCAAGTCGGTGTTTTCTGCACAAAGCATTCCTGCACCGTTTGACCAAGCCATCCAGGGCGCGCGTGACAGCGCTGCACGCGCCAGCATACAGGCCACCATTGATGCGCTGACCCAGCAAAGCAAGGATCTGGTGAATGCCGCCAAAGCCGCTGGTTTTGAACAACTGAATCTGGTCGAACCCTAACCCCTTCACACGCACGATCAAGAGTTCTTCAAAAACCAGAGCTGCTAGGGCCTGTATGAGTTGGGTTTCAAAGAGATACGTTTTTGAAAACCACTCATAACTAGCCCTAGCAGCTCTGGTTTTTAAAGCTTTTCAATTTGGACCGTGTCTATTGCAAAGTGTTCTACGTTATGAAGCATTTCGCACGTTACTCCATATTAGTTGCCTCGATCTTGGCTCTGGCGGGTTGCATGGCACAGTCCAGCGCTTCGGCAGCGCCGCCAGCATCCACCTTATTTGCCCCGCCAAATGCCGATGTCAAACCTGGCGGTAACACCACGGTGTACTCGAATGGACGCAATGCGTTTTCGCTGCCGGCTGCCAATCTGAGCGATGCCGAGCGCACCCGCTTTGTTGTGGGTAATTCCTTCTTCAAGCGCAACTGGGTACAAGCCCCTGCCTCCACCACAGCACGTGATGGCCTTGGGCCCCATTTTCTGACCCGCTCGTGCGCCGGGTGTCACGCTCAGGATGGACGTGCACAGCCACCTGACTTTCACAACCCGCTGCAGCCACAGCCATTTGCAGGCTTGCTCATCCGTCTGTCCATCCCTGGCAGCAATCCCCACGGAGGCCCAAAGCCTGAGCCTGTCTATGGTGACCAGTTCAACACCATCGGCATTGCTGGCGTCAAAGGCGAAGGCCAGGTTCACATCCGCTACGAAACCATCTCAGGTCAGTACGCGGACGGAACGCCTTACACACTGGAAAAACCGGTCTACACCCTGGACAAGCTCAACTACGGCCCCATAGCCTACGATGTGATGACCAGCCCGCGCATTGCGCCACAGGTCATTGGTTTAGGGCTGCTGGAAGCCATTCCCGAATCTGAAATTCTGGCCAATGCGGCGGCGCAGGCCGCCAGCACCGGCCCCATCAAGGGACAAGCCAATTACGTCTGGGATGCCTATGGTCAGCGCACCATGCTGGGCCGCTTTGGCTGGAAGGCCAATGTCGCCAGCGTGGCGCACCAAGTTGCCTCTGCCTTCCAAGGTGATATTGGCATCACCTCCCAGCACTTCCCCGAGCAAACCTGCACGGCCGCGCAAAAAGACTGCTTGGCAGCACCGTCTGGCAATGGCGGGCAGGGTGTGGAAATTGAGGACTATGTCTTGAACGATGTGATTTTCTACCAAGCTACGCTCGCGCCACCGGCGCGCCGCAAAGAAAGTGACCCGCAGGTACAGCAAGGCCAGGCCTTGTTCCATGCGGCACAGTGCGCGCAATGCCATCGCCCTAGCTATCGCACGGGCGAGGCGCTATTTCCCAAACTGAGCAGCAAGGCACTGTCGGGCCAAGATATCACGCCCTACACGGACTTGCTGCTGCACGATATGGGCGAAGCTCTGGCTGACGGCCGCCCCGACTATCAAGCCAGTGGCCGCCAGTGGCGCACGCCACCGCTGTGGGGCATAGGCCTGCTACCTGCGGTGAATGATCACCAACGCCTGCTGCACGATGGCCGTGCCCGCGGCGTGGCCGAGGCTATTTTGTGGCATGGCGGCGAAGCACAAGCAGCCCGTGAACAATTCCGAACTATGAGCGCGCAAGACCGCGAAGCTCTGGTGAAATTTGTGGAATCTCTCTGATGCATTTTTCTCGCAACTTCGGTGCTTTGGTACTGGCGCTGGCCAGTCCGGCCCTGCATGCCCAAACCTCTGCGCTCGCCTTGACCTCAGGTGCAGCGGCACAGGCGCTGTACACCCAATGGTTTGCACCACAGGCCACACAATCTCAGCGCAGTGCCCAACAGCTGCAGCAAGCGTTACAGCACTACTGCGCAGGCGAAGCCACCACGCTGGATGCCGTGCGCCAACAGTTTGTGCACACCAGCCGCGACTGGCAGCGTCTCTCGGCCGTTGCCATGGGCCCGCAGGTAGAGCGCCGCACTGCCCGTATGGTGGACTTTCAACCCATTCGCCTGCAGCAGTTGCAATCGGCGTTGCTTAAAGTACCTCAATCGCTAGAAGATATGGAGCGCATCGGTGCGCCAGCCAAAGGTTTCCCGGTGCTAGAGCACCTGCTGTGGACAGTGGTTGTTCAGCCTAAAACGCCCAGTTGCCAGTACGCCACGCTGGTTGCCGCTGATACTGCCCAAGAGCTGCAAGCACTACAGCAAGATTTACAAAAAACCGTACAGCAGGCCACGCCGGACTTTGAAAGCAATAGCGAGTTTCTAAACCAGTGGGTGGGCGGCCTGGATCGTCTGCGCTGGCTGTCCATGGAAAAACCGCTGCGCAGAGCCAGCGAGGCCAAGCCAGCACAGGTCACCCGTATGGCCAGCGGCGATACCCTCGCACACTGGCTAGCTCAATGGCAGGCGTTGCGTGCTCTGGCAGTGGGCGATGCCCAGCAGCCAAATCTGCATACCAGCATCGTAGCCATGATCGAAGCGCGCGGCTGGTCCCGTCTAGCACAGGAATTGCGCGACGCGGTGCAGGCAACTGATGCCGCTATGTCCCAGATCCAGCAGGTGAACTTAGCATCCGTGTTGCCTGCCAGCAAGGCGCTGGGCCAACTCAAGCATCTTGTCGAAAACGAAGTTGCGCTAGCCTTGGATGTAAGCATCGGCTTTTCCGATGCCGACGGTGACTGACGTCATGCACCAACTCAACCGCAGGCAGTGGCTGCAAGGCATGGCGTTCTTTGCGGCTGCGCCACTACACAGCTGGGCTGCACCCTCCACCAACTTGAATTTGGCGGCTGCCTGGGCCGTAGGGTCTGATCTGTTTGTCGGCGTGCTGCGCCTGCCTATCAAGCCCACGGAGGGCTTGCAGATCGTGCATGCCCACGCTGTACCTACGCGTGCCCATGGCATGACACAACTAGCAGATGGCTCGTTGCTGTTTACTAGCCGCCGCCCTGGCGACTGGTTGCTGCGTATCCGTCTGGATGGCACGCATCAGTGGCACTGGATTGAAGAGGACCGTGCCTTTAACGGCCATGTGATTGCCAGCAGCGATGGCCAGCACTTGTACACCACCGAAACCGATCTGGCCGACAGCCAAGGTTTGATTGGCGTGCGCAATGTGCACACGCTGGAAAAGCTCGCCGAGTGGCGCACTGGCGGCATGGACCCACACCAACTACTGCTCGACCACGATGGAAGCCTCATGGTGGCCAATGGCGGCATTCCCACGCAGCCTGAAACCGGTCGCCGCAAGCTCAAGCTCACGCAGATGGACTCGTCCATTGCCCGGCTACAACCCCAAGACAGTGGAGCCATCGCTGGCCAATGGCGGCTGCAAGACGCACGGCTGAGCATGCGTCACCTGGCTTGGGGCCCCCAAGTTGCCTGGGCGGCTGCACACCGTTGGCTTGGTATTGCGCTGCAGGCCGAACACGATACGCCAGAGCACAAGCAGCAGGCCCCCGTGCTGGCGCTGTTTGATGGGCAGCAACTGCACCTGGCTCCACTGCCCGTGGGTACAAGGTGGCAGGGCTATGGCGGTGACATCAGCTGCATCGGCACACGCTTTGCCATCAGTTGCCCACGCGCCGATACGCTGACCTGGTGGATACCACCCTCTACCCCCTATGCAGCTGCACAATGTGTGCAGCAACACACCCAGCAAGGGGTGTACTGCATCAGCAATGACAGCGTGATCCATCCCCTGCAGCCTGCCAATACCCAGCTCTGGTCCGGCGGAGTGCATCAGGTGCTGCAATGGCCGCGGCAACAAGCGGTGGCCACCACCCATGCCATGATGCTGGACAACCACTGGGTGCAGATTCAAACCTAGAAATACAAAGAGCCAGTTTTGAGGCAAAACTGGCTCTTTCGCTTATTTCATAACCGCTAACAGCTATAAAAGTCGCAGCCACTCCACCAAGGCATCAATCTCTTCTGCATTCAAATTAATTGCCTTCATATGCGGTGATTTCGTCGGTATGTATGGGTCTTTTTCAGAGTCTCCCCCCACGACACCCATGCCTACGTTGTACAGGCGCATCAGGCCATGCATATCGGGGAACAGCCCGTTGTGCATCCAGGGGCCAGCATGAACTACACCCCGCAGGCTGGGGGTTTTGAACTTACCCAAATCAGCCTTGTCCCTGGTTGCTTCAAAGCGCCCCAGATCCTGGTTGCGACGGCTATAAAAAGACAGTCCGATGTCATGAAACTCGTTGTCTGTCAGCAGCGCACCATTGTGGCAATTCATGCAACGTGCTTTGGTTCGAAACAGGTGTAGTCCCAGCAGTTGCTGATCGGTTAATACACCTGTATTGCCTGCAATCACTTCATCCGCCACGGTCTTGGGTGGGCGCACCGTCCGCACAAAGCTGGCAATCGCAACCACCATCTCATCCACACTGATTTCTGGTGCACCATAGGCCGTCTGCACCAGCGACTTGTACTGTGGCTGTGCATTCACATGAGACAGGGCGGCTTCCAGAGTGTTGTTCATCTCAAAGGGGTTCTGAATAGACCCCTTGGACTGTTCTTCCAGAGAAGGCGCTCTGCCATCCCAGAACAACCTGTCTGCAAACGGTGCCGCAAACAGCGTCTGCGCACGGCGCCGACCCATGAGCTTGTCTTCGCCCACGCTCAATGCAAGTCCATCACCAAAGGATTTCGTTGCTTGGTGGCACGATGCACAAGAGACCGAGCCCTTACGTGACAACCCCGGATCAAAAAACAGAGCAGTACCGAGTGCACGTTGCGCCTCTTCTTTGGCGTTTGCTGGAGATAGCACGGCAGGCACCGACGCCATTTCCCGCCAAACTTTTCCTTCATCTATGACAGGGCGAGGCCAGTTATTAGGTGTGCCTTGGTATCTGTCCTTGAGACAGCCTATGTCCCAGCCACTCACAGCGCCACACACAAATTCCTGGTTATTGGCAGGATCAAGCAATCGGCCAACCGCTGTATTGGGTGCGGACTCTTTTGCAAGTTTTGTAGTGGCATTGATTTCCACTCGCACTGTTTGAGCCATTGCAGCCACGCTCACTAGAAAGAGTGCAGTACATCCAATTCTCCAACAACCACGCCACATATACTTTTTTAGACTCCGTCTCATTGCGATGTCATCAAACTAAAAGTGCCTTCATGAGAGGCGGCACGCATTAAATACAGTGTCTTTAGTTAATGCGTCGGAACGACAGCATTTCTCAAAACTCATAACCAACGTTCAACCAAATTTCTCGCCCTGTCTGATAGCGCACATTGTTCGCTGCAGTAGGTGTTGTCACCGCAATAGGAGCCATCCGGTAATCCCCCCTTAAACCA
>NZ_DLTI01000005.1:0-9613 GCF_002501455.1 Comamonas sp. UBA7840
TGTTTGATGCCCACAACCATGTCCGTCATCGACGAACCGGGTCAAAGCCTCCCAGCGCCGCAAGCTGTAGTCCAGCGCTTTGGCGCTTGCCGAGCCTTCCGGCACCTTCTGGCGTTGCAGCACCATCCACTGGTGCAAGGCATCAAGCAGCGGCTTCGTTTGTTGTTGCCGGATGGTTTGGCGCTGATCGGTCGCAATCTCCTTGACCTCACGCTCGATCTCGTAGACCCGCGCGAACTGCTGCAGCGCGACCTCGGCGATCTGGCTTTGGTTCGCCGCGTGCAAATCGAAGAACTTGCGCCGCGCGTGCGCCAGGCAGCCGACCTCGGTCACACCACTTGCGATCAAGGCCTTGTAGCCGCTGAAGTCGTCACAGGTGAGGCTGCCTCTCCAGTCGCCCAGGAAGCGCCGGGCGTGTTCGCCCGAGCGCGATTCGCAGAAGTCGTAGACGACCGCCTTGATGTTCTCGAAGGCGCCCGTGGCATAGGCCCATAGGTACGCCCGGTGCGCCTTGCCGTTGCCCGGCTTGAGCATAGACACCGGCGTCTCGTCGGCATGCAGCACGCGGCGCTGCAGCAGCTCTGTCCTCATGGCGTCAACCAGTGGCTGCAACTGCACGCCACACGAGCCCACCCATTGCGCCAGCGTGGAGCGGGGGATGGCTAGGCCGGCGCGGCCGAAGATCGCTTCCTGGCGGTACAGCGGCAGGTGGTCGGCGTACTTGGCCACCAGCACTTGCGCCAGTAGCCCAGTGGTAGGGATGCCTTTGTCGATGATGTGAGGATCGACAGGCACCTGGTGAATCGTCTCGCACTGGGCACAGGCCCACTTGCCCCGGATGTGGCGCTCCACCGTGAACACGCCGGGCGCGTAGTCCAGCTTCTCGGCCACGTCCTCGCCGATGCGCTTCATCTGGCAACCGCAGGCGCAGGTGGTGGACTCGGGCTCGTGGCGGATCTCGCGCCGCGACAGGTTGGCCGGCAGGGGTGCGCGTTTGGGGACTTGCTTGTCTTGGCGGCCTGCCACTGGCGGCGTGGCCTGCTCGATCTCATCGGCCACCGCCTGCAGGTCCTCATCCAGCGATTCATCGAGCAGGCTCTTCTGCTCGGCGCTGAAGCGCTCCGACTGTGCGGCGAACTTCATGCGCTTGAGCAGTGCGTTCTCGTGCGTGAGCTTGTCGATCTGCGCCTGCTTGAAGACCGCCTCTTGGCCCTGGCGTGCGATCACGCCGTCTCGCTCGGCCAGCTCACCCATCAACGACAGCAGGGCCGCTCGCATCTGCTGCGGCTCCAGGGTGTCAAGGTGGTCTGCGGTGATCACGGGAGAAGATGATGCGGCTAACATCACATTCGCGCATCGGTGCAAGCGCTGATTGCCTGGCCAACGACCGGAGCACTCAAAGTACAGTGATGACTCCAGCCTCGCCGACGTTCTTCCAGGGCAGGCCCAGCACGAGCGCATCGAACTGCGTTCGGCTGAGTGTGGCGGTGGTGGCGGCATCGCGCGGCCAGACGAACTTGCCGCTATTCAGGCGCCGGGCCGCCAGCCAGACACCGATGCCGTCGTGCACCAGCACCTTCATGCGGTTGGCTCGTCGATTGGCGAACAGATAGGCGTGGTGTGGGCGCGCTGCGCCAAAGACAGCCACTACCCGGGCGAGCGCCGTCTCGGTGCCTGCTCGCATGTCCAGCGGCTCGGTGGAGAGCCACAGCGCATCAATGCGGATCATCGGAGCCAGTCGCGCAGCCACGCTGCACATGACGCTGCATCTTCCAGGGGCCAGTTCACGGTGACTACGCTGGCGCTGCGCCGAACATCAACGCGAATCGCACGCGACACGGGCGGCGAGCTGGTCTCGGTTGCTGGGAGCTGTTCAACTGGTGGAGGCAGATTCAGCGCAACGAACTCATTCCGGGGCGCTGGCAACAGGGAGTCTGCTTGCTCGCGCATCCAGCGATGAACGATGTTGGCGTTGATTCCGTGTGCAAGCGCTACGCCGGCCACTGACGCGCCGGAGACCTGGCATTCGGCCACGATCTGGCCTTTAAGTTCCGGGGAGTAGTAGTGCCGCTTGGGGCGCTGGGCGATCGTGTCGTTCGCCATAGTGTGCGTGATGTTCATCGTGCACACGATGCCTCGACACTGGGTCTATCTCAAGATGGGATTGCCGGACGCTTACGCTCATACACCGAAACGCTTACTTTGACGTAGGGCAGAGGTATGAGGAAAGCTCGACAATCAAAGCATGCAAGATAGCGCTCCCACAGATGCCCCAGACGACGAGTTGAGTACAGCTCTTGAGTTCTTGGAGTCAGGACTTAGCCCCGCGAAGGTTCGAGTCAAAGGAATGGCGTTGATGCAAAAGCCGAAGCTGCGTCTCAAATTGGGTATCAAGCTACTGGATATTGCTGACAACGCCACGACTGAAAACTTAAAGGCTCACTATCGAGAGCTTGCGCGAATCGTGGGAGTGTCTGAAGCCGTGAGAGCGCTAGTGCGTGACTTTGAAGAAGTGAACAAAGTTAGTTGGTTCGATGTATCCAGCGAAGACAAGTCAGAGTGGCTGGATGAGCTGGACGCGTTGTGTCAGGGGCGCCAGGAGTGTCTGAGCTGCATGGGCGTCAAACTGTAGCCCAGCAAACAAGTTTTGCCAATGTGCCCCTGTATACAGGGCACAAAGGGAAGAAAAAACCCACCTAGGTGGGTGAAACGCTGGTTCTATGACCCAGCGCAGAGGCATAAAGTGCCGGTGCCTTTCGGCGCTTCATGGGAAGGCATGAGGGAGGAGATCCATGAACCGGCTGAAAACCATATGCTGGAAACTCTGTGCGTTACATCTGGGATTCCTGGATAGCTGAATGCCGATCAGAGTGGCCCGCACAAGCAAAATTATCGCTTTGCAGCACGCTCTAACCCCAGTTTTCGCTTCAGCGTGTACAGCAGATTTTGAAAAAAGTCCTTTCGACCATTCCCAACTCGCAACGAGATCACATTGCGTGCAATCTCGGTGGAATTGGCTTGTTTTTTTCTCGAAGGGACACGCTTTGGCGCACTCTTCTCCGTAGTAGAGGCATCTACATGTTTCAGCCCGGTGTAAGGTCTGAATTCGATATGCTGAAGACGTTCCTTCATATGTCGCTCCCTCGTGGCGTACGCAACGTCCTGCCTGCGGATTAGTATGTGCAAACCATACTGGATCTGGTCAAACGTGACAATCTGGTTCCAACCCTATGCCAATACTTGGATCCGCCTACGTGAGGCGTCCTAGCAGGCCAAGATGGGCTTTACCTGCAGTGAGTTGCAAGGCAACTTTGAAGCCTTGACGATGGAAGTGGGCTTAGATTTTTCTTCAGAAGAACTCAAGGCCGAACAGCTAGCTTATGCACGATCAAAGCATGGCACAAGGCGATAAACGGACCCGCCGAGCGGTGCCATAAAGCTAGCGTTATGTGAGAAAAATAGCACTGCGGGCAATAGGTACCAAACGACTTCGCATTAAGTAGTGCTATCTAGCAGGCGCTTGGTCCGTGGAGATTAGCTTTGCAGGCACTGAACAACGTGCAGTTTGCCGATACGGAGTGGCAACGCTTTGTGAGCGACTGGCTGGACAAGCCCAGCGAAGGCATTGTGGACAAGACACGCAAGGTGCATGACGACTATGTGCTGGACTTTGTGTTTGACGATGGCCACATCCAGAACATCTACCTGTTCGACAAAAAGCACATGGCCCGCAACAAGCTGCAGGTGATCAAGCAGTTTGAGCAAAAGGGCAGCGCTTCGCCACCCGGGAGCAAGCAAGGCAGGTCATCATGAACTGGATGGCCTTCTACAATTACCGTAGATTGCATTCGAGTTTGGGCTATCTCAGCCCCATGCAATACGAGCAACGCTGGTACGAGGCACAGCGCAAAAAAGCCGCGTAAGCAGGGAGCTAAGAACTCCACAAAACAGGGGCAACATCAGTCCAAGGAAGAGCTAAAACTAGAGCTTAGTCGATGGTCACCTTGGCAGCCTTGGCGACATTACCCCAACGCTCCAATTCGCTCTGAAAAAAATCTTTGAATGAAGCAAGCGAGTTATCACCCGCAGGCATCAAGAAACCGTTTTGCGCGTACTTCGCCTGAATATCGGGATTGTTTTTTAGCGCATCGTTGATCGCAGCATTCACTTTTTCCACTACCGCGCGGGGGGTGCCAGCCGGGGCAAACACGGCAAACCAGGCTGCAACATCAAAATCCGCTACACCTGCTTCTTGCATGGTCGGGATATCGGCGGCAAAAGGAACGCGCTTGGCCGTAGTTACCGCCAAGCCCTTGAGCTTACCAGCAGCGTTGCTCGTTTTCCTGCTGTAGCCGCTCCAGAGCCACCGTGGAAGCGCCGCTGATGATGAACGGCAGCCGCTCTTCACGCGCAACACAGGCCAAAGCCGCATCGCAGTCGTGCATGACGATGGCAGAGAACCCGGTGGGCGCAAAGCCCAGCGGAAGGCTGTATTCCTGCCCCCAGACCTGCACCCGTGCATTGCGTTGCTCTACGTGCTGCAACCCCCGCGGCACAAAGCCCCAGCGGCTAAAATGCGAGCGGCTTTCTTGCAACGATTGACCGTCTTCCGTGCCGCCGCACACATAGCCGCACACACAAGCGGGCATGCGCTGCCGTGCCACACGTTCCAAATCCGCAATCGACAAGCAATCTTTCAAGCCCATCCTGGCCTCCTGAAGCCGCAGCTCACAGTGGCGGCTCAGGGCGGATTCTTTCAGGGAATATGTGCAGGCTACAAAGGAAAATTTTTGATATCCGTATTACTTTTCCTCATGGCACTTCCTTCCCGCACGCTTCAAAGAAACGGTGGGTACTGGCTAGGCAACGGCTTTGGTACACACCCAATCCACAAAGGCGCGTATCTTGGGCAAATTGGCGCAATGGCTGGCACATGCCACGTAATACACGCTATCGCTCGCTTGCACAAAGTGCCAAGGCTGGATCAATTTCCCATCGCGCAGGGCAGGCTCCGCAAACATGGCTGGTATGGCCGCAATGCCAATTCCCTCCAGCGCTGCGGTTAAACACATGCTGAAAGTATCAAATCGCGGCCCCTGGTAACAGTCCATCGGCTCCCAGCTTTGGTGGGCAAACCAATCGCGCCAAATCTCAGGCCGCGAACTGCACTGAATCAACGTGTGCTGCTCTATCTGCTGCAGGCTCGTTAAAGCGCCCGCTGGCAAATAGGACGGGCTACAGACCACCGCCACAGGGGCCTCAAACAAGCGATGGCAATCTGCGCCCGGCAAAAGCCCATTGCCATAAAACAGCGAGATATCAATTCGTGCCTGCATCAAATCAAAGGGTCTGGCGTCGGAGCGGATCACAACTTGAATCTCAGGATTCTCGCGGATGAACTCGCCCAGGCGCGGGATCAGCCACATGCTGCCAAATGTGGGCTGTACCGCAATGCTCAGAGTTTCTTCAGCCTTGCCGTACCCCATCACATACCGCGATGCAATATCGACTTGATTGAGGATTTGTCGCACTTCAGAAAGATACATCCTGCCTGCAGGCGTTAGCGACAATCCTCGTGGTGAGCGGTGAAACAATTGCTGGCACAAATGGCCCTCCAACTGCGCGATCTGCTTGCTCACAGCACCTTGCGTCAGAAAAACGTCATTGGCCGCCAAGGTAAAGCTCATGTGCCTAGCCACCGCTTCAAAACACTGCAAGGCAGCCATTGATGGCAGTACTGTCTTTGCTCGAAACATGTACTCCTCCTTCTGGGGAAGATTGTCTGGGTAATTGGGCTGCAAAATTGCAGAATGCTAATTTCCACGCAAAACTGCCCCGGTGGGCATGCGGACAAAAACTTGGACTATCAGAGGAGATAGTTCATGTACACTGATCTTGCCCCCGTAGTTCCGGACACCGTCCAGTCGCTAAGTTAGCCCTGATGGGCCGGGTGATTCTGCCGTCGTCGGAACTCCCTGTGCGACATCATCTTCAAACTGATGTTGCCCCTGCTTTGTGGAGTTCTTAGCTCCCTGCTGTTGCTCGTTCGACCTGACCACTAGCTTCTGCTGCTTGCAGCAGGCTTTGCATTTTTTGTCTTTTTTAGGCGCGGGCAATTGGTATCTCACTGAGCTTCGTTGTGTATCTTGGCGTGCGCCTTTCTTGCCGCATCCGCCAGCCTGCCGCATCTTCTTGGGTGCGCCCCGTGCTGGCAATGTGCACCGTGGATTTGCCATAGCGTTCGTTGATGCGGTCCATCGCTTCCATGAGTTTGCCATGGTCGCGCTTGGGTGCAGGTTCTTCAAACAGCAGGTCACTTTGCTGCTGCTCTGTTGCTGAGTACAGGTCCATCAGCATGACACCTGCTTTGCTCAGCTGAAATCCGGGCTCGTAGATACGCCGTAACCCACTGACAGCAGCACAGACCAAGGCTTTGGTGTCAGAGGTGGGTGGATGCAACTGCATAGTGGCCAACTTGTTAAACCGAAGTCCTGGCCGAAACGGTGAGGTGTGGGCAAAGACCAGCAGAGCTCCGGCACGCTGATTGCCATGGCGTAGTTTCTCTGCGGTACGTGAAGCGAACTCGCTCACAGCCTCTATCAGCGGGGGCAATGTGGTGATGGGATGGCCAAAGCTGCGCGTGCAGGCTATCTGCTGCTTGGGAGCGGGGGCTTGATCCAGGCTGATGCAGCTGATGCCTTGCAGCTCGCGCACTGTGCGCTCAAACAGCACACTCCACTCGTCACGTGCCTTGGCGGCCGGCATCCGAGCCACATCCAGTGCAGTGAGGATGCCTTGCTCTTCCAGCCTTGCTGCAATTCGGCGGCCGATGCCCCACACATCACCTGCTGGCGTGCGACGCAGCAGGTCAATTCGCATCTCTCGCGTCAACTCTGTCCAGTTGCAGACCCTGGCCAGCTCTTTCGGGTAGCTGCCAGGCTTGCGCTCTGCGTCCTTGGCCACGTGATTGCACAACTTGGCCAGCGTCTTGGTGGGGGCAAGCCCGATGCAAGTCGGGATGCCAATCCACTTGTCAATCCGTGCACGTATGGCCCACGCCCTGCGTGTCAGGTCGGGGATGCCATCCAGATCCCCAATAAAGCTCTCATCAATGGAATAGACCTCTTGCAGAGGGCCAAGCCCTGCAGCCAGGCTCATCATGCGGTCGCTCATGTCCCCGTAGAGCTCAAAATTGGCCGACAGGCAAACCAGATTGCTTACCCGCTCCAGATCCCGAAACTGGTAGTACGGCTGGCCCATCTTGATGCCCATGGCCTTAGCTTCATCACTGCGTGCAATGGCGCAGCCATCGTTGTTGCTCAAGACCACAACAGGCAGGCCTTGCAGCGATGGCCTAAACACGCGCTCACACGAGACATAGAAGTTATTGCCGTCGACGAGGGCGAACATGGCGGCACCTACAGCGGCACGATGCGTGCCGTGCCTGTCAGAATCGGGCGGCACAAAATTTTGTAGCCGTCGGCATCGAACCCGGCAGCTACCTTGCCCAGCTTGCGCGCTTGCTGGCGTGTATCTGCGCTGCCCAGGTAGCACCAGTTGTGCACGACGTGGATCTGCTGCATGTCATCGCAGCGCTCTTGCAGCCCAATAGCCCCAGGGTAAGGCCAGGTGGCTACGCGCAAAGTCTCTAAAGCGCTGAGTAGTCGCTGCTGATGATCGACGGGGCTTTCGCGGTCACAGCACACGCCGTTGCACTGGTTGAGCATGGCCCTGAAACAGGCGCGGCCTTTGGCGAGCTTTTCTAATCCAAGCGCGCCGTAGCAAAGCTTGTGCAGGTCGGCCAGTTCACGCAAGCCTTGCAAAGCACTGGTGCGGCTGCCATACAAGCCGTACAGATCGGGCTCCACCGCAAAGTCCATGTCGCGGGAGTGCACAACTTCTGGCACACCTTCACGCAGGCGCAGTGCACAAAGTTGGCGATTGCGGCGCAGCTTTTGGTTATACAGAGGTTGCTGCTGCTTAATGAGCTGGGCTTCCAGCAGCAGGGCGCCAATTTCTCCGGCAGTGCGGATGTGGCTGATACGCGCGGCTTGGCGCAACATGCGTGCTTCGTCTGGATTGCGCATGTGGGACAGCAGCCGAGCGCGAAGATTGACACTCTTGCCGATGTACAGCGGCAGCGTGCCTTCGGCGGCGTGAAAGATATACACCCCCGGCTTGGCGGGCATGTCCAGCAAAGAGTCACGCAGGTGCTCTGGGTATTCGTTAACCCGGGCTTCTTCAAATTCCGGGCGTCTGCGCGCGGGGATGTGCATGATTACCTGCTAAAGCGCTTGATGCACGAAGTCACGACGCCCCAGATCTGCAAGGTCTCACATTCTCTGGGGATGATGTCGGGGTAGGTTGGGTTGCCAGCTTTGAGGCGCACGATGCCACCGACCGAATACAGCGACTTCACCGTGAACTCGCCTTCGATCACCGCGACCACAATGTGGCCGTGCCGTGCTTGGATGGAGCGATCTACAACAATCATGTCGCCGTCCCCAATCCCGTGCTCCACCATGGAGGTACCAGCTACGCGCAACACAAATGTTGCCTGCGGGTGCTCCACCAGCATGGCAGAGAGATCGAGGTGCTTGCCTGTGAAGTCTTCAGCAGGTGATGGGAATCCAGCACGCACTGAGCAGTCTGCCAACGGCAGGTGCATTGGTGTAGCGATAGCCGGCACAGGCTGGCCAGCTTGAGGAAGAGGGCTGTACATGCATACAGTTTACAGCAAGCAAAGCATCGGCCACTACCGGATCACTACGTGGCTTCTCAATTCGCTGCTTGCACACGCACCTGTGTCTTTGAAGGCTGCTTGGCACAGAAATTCGCCCAGTCTTCCATCATGGTGCGACGTCGTTCTAGTGCATCGGAGCGTCTGTACGCGGCCTCAACCTTGCTCTCTAATGTATGTGCTAAGGCCGCCTCAGCGAGATCAGACGGATACGAAGTGCAGTCACCTACCCAATCGCGGAAGGTGGATCTAAAGCCGTGCGGGACTGCTGCCACATCCATACGGCGCATCACTGCCAAGAGCGTCATATCGGATAGGGGTTGCCCCTTGGTGCCGGGGAAAAGCAAATTGCTACCTTCGACCCTTGGTAACGTCCTCAGCAACTCCAGTGCGGCACTGGGCAACGCAATACGGTGCTCCTTGCCAGCTTTCATACGCTCAGCGGGGATAGTCCAGATCCCCTTATCAAGATTTATCTCATTCCACTTTGCTCCACGTACTTCACCAGATCGAGTGCACGTGAGAATAAGAAGCATTAGAGCTTTTGCAGCCATCCCCTGACGAAGTTTTAGCTTGCTCACAAAATCCGCTATTTCTCCATAGGGAATGCTTTTGTGATGTTCTACCTTCTGGATCTTGCTAGGAGCCGCCAGCACCTTATCCAGATGCCCTTTCCACCTTGCTACGTTTTCCTTTTTTCTGTACTTGCGTACTTGAGCCCAATCGAGAACTGTCTCGATACGGCCACGCACACGTACGGCAGTCTCTGTTTTGCTGTGCCAAATTGGTTCTAAGCAAGCCAAGACATGAGGAAGCTCAATCTCATCGACGCCCAATTTCCCAATGAAGGGATAGACGTAGCTTTGCAAGGTA
>NZ_DLTI01000002.1:0-36299 GCF_002501455.1 Comamonas sp. UBA7840
TTCTGCGTGGAAATCAACACAGCGCCTCAGGAAATCACGGATTTACCGTCAAATTTACCGCAAAAATATGTGGTTCTCGCTGCACCGCATAGGATTGCGAAAAACACTTAACTCACTGAATTTCAAAGAGTTATTCAAAATCCAAGACGCTGCTGGACGTCTTGGAATCACTGTAAATTATTCCCACTCGATGGTTGCTGGCGGCTTGGTGCTTACGTCGTAAGTCACGCGGTTGATGCCTCGCACTTCGTTGATGATGCGGCCAGACACCTTCTTCAGCAGGCCATAGGGCAGCTCGGCCCACTCGGCGGTCATGAAGTCGCTGGTCACCACGGCACGCAAGGCCACGACGTAGTCGTAGGTGCGGCCATCGCCCATCACGCCCACGCTCTTGACGGGCAAGAACACGGTGAAGGCCTGGCTGGTCAGGTCGTACCAGCTCTTGCCAGTGGCTTCCTCGATCCAGTTGTTCAGCTCTTCGATGAAGATGGCGTCGGCACGGCGCAGCAAGTCCGCGTATTCCTTCTTCACCTCGCCCAGAATGCGCACACCCAGGCCGGGACCGGGGAAGGGGTGGCGGTAGACCATGCCACGAGGCAGGCCCAGGGCCACGCCCAGTTCGCGCACTTCGTCCTTGAACAGATCGCGCAGGGGCTCCAGCAGTTTCAAGCCCAATTGCTCTGGCAAACCGCCCACGTTGTGGTGGCTCTTGATGGTGACCGCCTTCTTGGACTTTGCGCCGCCCGACTCGATCACGTCAGGGTAGATGGTGCCTTGGGCCAGGAAGGTCGCGCCCTTGGAACCAGCGGTTGCTGCCTTGAGCTTGGCAGCTTCAGACTTGAACACATCCACAAACAGGCCGCCGATGATCTTGCGCTTGGCTTCGGGCTCGGACACACCTGCCAGCTTGCCCAGGAACAGCTCGGAAGCATCGACGCGAATGACCTTGGCGTGCAGCTTGCCTTCGAACATGTCCATGACCATGTCGCCTTCATTGAGGCGCAGCAGACCGTGGTCCACAAACACGCAGGTCAACTGGTCGCCAATGGCGCGGTGAATCAGGGCTGCCGCCACGGACGAATCCACACCGCCAGACAGACCCAGAATCACTTCTTCGTCGCCCACTTGTTCGCGGATTTTCTTAACGGCTTCTTCGATGTAGTCGCCCATGATCCAGTCCGCTTGCGTGCCGCAGATGTCCAGCACAAAGCGGTTGAGCATGGCCTGGCCCTGCACGGTGTGCGTGACTTCGGGGTGGAACTGCACGGCGTAGTAACGGCGGGCTTCGTCGGCCATGCCGGCAATGGGGCACGACGGGGTCGATGCCATCACCTTGAAGCCTTCGGGCAGCTGGGTGACCTTGTCGCCGTGGCTCATCCACACTTTCAGCATGCCGTGGCCTTCGGCCGTGACAAAGTCTTCGATGCCTTCCAGCAGCTTGGTGTGACCGTGCGCGCGCACTTCGGCGTAGCCGAATTCGCGGCTGTCCGAGCCTTCCACCTTGCCGCCCAGTTGGGTAGCCATGGTTTGCATGCCGTAGCAAATGCCCAGCACGGGAATACCCAGCTCAAATACGGCGTCGGGCGCGCGGTCGTCCACTTCATAGACCGAAGCGTGGCTGCCCGACAGGATGATGCCCTTGAGCTTGCCGTCTGCGGCAAATTCGCGCACCCAGTCGCTGCTGACGTCGCAGGGGTGAACTTCGCAGTACACATGGGCTTCGCGCACGCGGCGTGCGATCAGCTGGGTGACTTGCGATCCGAAGTCAAGAATCAGAATCTTGTCATGTTGCATGGTGTGATCCAAAGGCAAGAGGAAGAAAAATCCGTTCAAAAATCCGCTGCAGCCAAGAGCGTGATTCCACGCTGCTGCGCTGCAGTGATCTGGGCAGGATCGAATGTTGCCAGCGGCAGTTTGAGGGACTGCGCCAGCCACAAATAAGCGGCGTCGTACACGGGCAGCCCGGTGTCCAACGCCACGTCCAGCACGGCTTTGTGCTGGGCGGGAGCTAAATCATGCAATTCGACACGGTGGCGAATGGCTTCCAGCACACCCCACAGCCCTTCGACCGAGCTGTGCGGAATACGCCCACTATTGACACCCGAGGCAATCAAATTGCCGCATTCCCACTGCCACAGGTTGGGGGCTTGCGGGTCCACCTCGTGGCGGCGAATACGGGTGTACAGGCGCTGCGTGTAGCTACTGGCGTTGTCAGGCAGCAGCCAGGCAGCGGTGACAGAGGCATCCATGACAAAGGCACTCATGCTTGGCTCCGCCCTGCCTGGCGCAATGCAACTACAGTTTCTGTAGCTGGAAGCGCACGCACTGTCTGCTGCAACGCGTGAATTTGTTCCAATTCACGGGCGATCTGCTCATCGGTAATTACGGGGCGACGGCGCACGGGCAACATGCGCACCACCTCTTTGCCATGGCGCGTAATGCGCACCTCTTCTCCCTGCTCGACCAGTTCGATCAAGGCAGAAAAGCGGGTTTTGGCTTCGTAGATACCAACAGATTGCATAGGTAGAAACAAAAAAATCTGGCCCAAGCCAGTAGCTCAGACCAGATTTTAGCATTCTGACCAGAATAAGGGTATTCAGGCCAGATCAGCACTGACCGTTAGTCGGCACGGTAATTGGGTGCTTCCTTGGTGATCTGCACATCGTGCACGTGGGATTCACGGATACCCGCAGCCGTAATCTCTACAAACTCGGCCTTCTCGTTCATCTCTTTGATGGTTCTGCAACCGCAGTAGCCCATGGAAGCACGCACACCGCCCGCCATTTGGTACACGATAGAAACCATGGAGCCCTTGTAAGGCACGCGCCCTTCGATACCTTCGGGCACCAGCTTGTCCGCATTCGGATTGCCGGTGCTCGATTCCTGGAAGTAACGGTCGGCAGAGCCTTGCTGCATCGCACCGATGGAGCCCATGCCGCGGTAGCTCTTGTAGGAGCGGCCTTGGTACAAAATCACTTCGCCAGGGGCTTCTTCCGTACCAGCAAACATGCCACCCATCATGATGGTGGATGCGCCTGCAGCCAGTGCCTTGGAGATATCGCCCGAGAAGCGGATACCACCGTCGCCAATCAAAGGTACGCCGGTGCCCTTGAGCGCTTCAGCCACATTGGAGATCGCCATGATCTGGGGCACGCCCACACCTGCCACGATACGTGTGGTGCAGATCGAACCAGGACCAATACCTACCTTCACGGCATCGGCGCCAGCCTCCACCAGGGCCAGCGCAGCAGCGCCAGTGGCGATATTGCCGCCGATCACGTCGATCTGTGGGTAGTTTTGCTTGACCCAACGCACGCGGTCGATCACACCCTTGGAGTGGCCATGTGCGGTATCAACCACGATAGCGTCTACACCGGCCTTCGCCAGCAGTTCCACGCGCTCTTCGGTACCAGCACCCACACCCACGGCAGCACCCACGCGCAAGCGACCTGCGGAGTCACGTGCAGCGTTGGGGAAGTTGGTTTGCTTGTTGATGTCCTTCACGGTGATCAAGCCCTTGAGTTCAAAGGCATCGTTCACCACCAAGATACGCTCCAGCTTGTGCTTGTTGAGCAGTGCCTTGGCTTCGGCGGGGGTGGTACCGTCTTTTTCATTGACGGTGATCAGCTTTTCGCGGGGCGTCATGATCTGGCTGACCTTGACGTCATAGCGCGTTTCAAAGCGCACGTCACGACTGGTCACGATACCGACCACCTTGCCGCCATCGCACACGGGGAAGCCGGAGATGCCACGTTCTTCCGACAGCTGCAGCACTTGCAGTACGGTGTGCGCAGGGGTGATGACAATCGGATCGTGCACCACGCCAGACTCATGGCGCTTGACCTTGGACACTTCGGCCGCTTGCTCTTCGGCAGTCATGTTCTTGTGGATCACACCAATACCGCCTTCTTGGGCAATCGCAATCGCCAAGCGCGCTTCCGTCACCGTGTCCATGGCCGCAGAGACCAAAGGCAGGTTCAACGTGATGTTGCGTGTGAACTGGGTGGAGAGAGATACGTCCTTGGGCAGGACTTCGGAGTAGGCGGGGACGAGCAGAACGTCGTCAAAAGTGAGTGCTTTTCCGAGAAGGCGCATTGTGAAGGCTCCAAAAGAAAGATTGTAGCTTTGTCCGTGCAAACCCGTGCCATGTACGCAACAAGAAACCTTGTGAGCGGGCGCTAAACTGGCGGCCATGAACACACACCAACTCTTGCTCGCCCTCGCTTTCTGCGCTTGCAGTTCCAGTGTTTTTGCCCAATGGCAGTGGATAGACGAGACAGGGCGCAAAGTTTTCAGCGATCGCCCGCCACCAGCACACATATCGCCAAAGCAGATTGTGAAACAGCCCCCAGGCACTCCAAAGGCCGTGGATAAAGTGCTCTACCCCAGCGCTGCCAATGAGCTGCCTGCGCCTGTAGCGCCTGCTGCACCCGTCGCTTCACCCACGCCAACCAGCCCTGCACCCGAGCCCAGCGCCAAGGAAGACGCCGAGAACGCGGCGCACGACAAAGCCCTTGAAGCACAACGCAAAGCCGATGAAGCAGAGCGCAAAAAGCAAGAGGCCCTGCAGGCCAAAGCCCGCCAGGAAAACTGCCAGCGCGCACGTGCAGCACAGGCCTCTTTGCAATCGGGCGGTCTTGTCACCTATGTCAATGAAAAAGGCGAGCGCGGCATCATGACGGAAGAGCGTCGCCAAGCCGATTTGCAACGCGCGAAAAAAATCGTCAAAGACAACTGCAAATAACACCCGTTGGTGAAGCGCCGAAGGCCAAGCCCCCCAGCAAACCGGCTCAATAGCCGGCTTTGCTATGAGCGCGGCGGCTGGCAAACAAGCCTGCACTGCGCGCACCTTGCTTGGCAAAGCGCTCTCGACGTGCTACCTTGGGGTCTACTTTGAGCGGCTGATAAACCTCTACACGATCACCAGTTTGCAAAGCTTGATTCAGCGCTTTCACGCGCCCCCAAATGCCGCAGCTTTGCGCGCTGTGCAGCGTCAAATTACAGGCTCGCAGTGCATCTTGCAGACAAGCGCCTGGCTCTAGTTGCACGGCTTGTTCTTGCAGCTGACCTTGGGCATTGACCCACACGACGTTGATACGCAGCATGTAGCGCCTCTCAACCGTAGACTTTTTCTGCGCGCTTGATGAACGCATCCACCATCGAATTGGCAATGCGGTCAAAGATGGGGCCAATCAGCGTCGCAATCGCCATGCTGTCAAAGCCGTAGTCCAGTTGCAGCTCAACTTTGCAGGCGCGCTGTGAGCCATCTCCGACCGGGTGAAAAATCCAATGCCCTTCCAGGCGCGAAAAAGGCCCTTTCACCAAGCGCATACTGATCTTGTGCTTGCCCTCATGCACATTGCGGGTGACGAAGGATTTTTTGAGCGCCCCCATGGACATCCCCACTTCGGCCGTCATGCCCTTTTCGTCCTGCTCCAGCACTTTGGTGTGTGAGCACCAGGGCAAAAACTCCGGATAGCGTGCCACGTCGGCCACCAGGGCAAACATTTCTTCAGGGCTATACCAAATGAGGACGGACTTGTTGACGTTTTTCATGAAAGCACAAAGCCAGCGCAGCTGAACCTTGGGGCATTGTGATGCCATACCGGTTACGCCGTGCTGGAGAAACTAGAATTGCTGCTTAAGCGGGAGAAACGCCCATTGTAGGTAGAGCCCGGCATCTGCGGGTCACCCGCTCAGAAAGACCCATGGCAAAAAAACCAGAAGCACCATCGCGCATCGCGGAAAACAAGAAGGCCGCGTTTGACTATTTCTTTGAAGAGCGCCACGAGGCAGGCATTGTGCTGCACGGCTGGGAAGTCAAGGCCCTGCGCAGTGGCAAGGCGCAAATCAGCGAAGGCTACGTCATCATCAAGGAAGGTGAGCTGTACCTGATTGGCTGCCAGATCCAGCCGCTCAAAACTGCTTCCACCCACGTCACCCCCGATGCAGCACGCATCAAAAAACTGTTGATGAAAAAAGACGAAATTCGTCGCCTCATCGGCAAGGTGGAGCAAAAAGGCTACACGCTGGTGCCCACCAAACTGTATTGGAAAAACGGTTTGGTCAAGTGCGATGTAGCGCTGGCCAAGGGCAAGGCCGAGCACGACAAGCGCGATGTCATCCGTGACCGCGAAGGCAAGCGCGAAGTAGAGCGCGCCATGAAGAGTCGCCACCGTTAGAACGACCATCAAAAAAAGAGCTACCTGCGCACGTCAGCACTAGGTTTTCAAGCCATAAAATCCAAAAAACCTTGCGAGGACTACGCAAGCAGCTCTTTATCTCATAGCGCCGGCCAACTTTGCTTGCGCTTGGTACAGCCGCTCCCTTATCGCGCCTTTCGCATTTCACACACTAGCCTGCCGTCAATCACTCAGTTCCCGCCTCCATGTGGAGACCTAAGGCAAGGCATTCACCCTCCTCCGCATCGCACGCTCAAAGCAGCGGTAGCACTGGGATTGCTGCGACGCTTGGAGGATTGAGGCAGCCCACAAATCCACGCGCATCCAGGGCGTGGATTCAGGCGCTTGGAGTCAAAGCCAGCAGGTGCAGCCACCACCCTCATACGCACTGGCGCATAGGGGGGCACCAGCGCAGAGCCAGCTAGTCACGCAAGGCTTGCAACGGGTGAGAGTGCGCCGGCCAGGGGCTGACAAAAAACGCACGCCACAGCGCTTCTGGCACATCCTCAATGCGCGCAGGGTTCCATTGCGGGTTGTGGTCTTTGTCCACCGCCAGCGCGCGGATGCCTTCCACCGCTTCGCTCTGGCCCGGGCGCAGGTAAAAGCAGTGGCGCACCATGTCGCGCTCCATGCGCAAATCAGTCGCCACATCCATGCTGCGCGCCCGGCGAATTTGCTCCAGCACCACAAACAGCATCAACGGCGAGCGCTTGCGCAGTGCGGCTGCGGTAGCTTGCGCCCATTCGCTGGTGTTATCTGCCTCCAGCGCATCAATCATGGCCTGCACCGTGGGCAGGCCAAATACGCGATCAATCTCCGCCGTGCTGCGCGCAGTACCCGGCGCCTGGCGGGCGGTGTGCGCTTGCACAAAAGCTTGCACCGCGTCGCCGCCGTCAAAGCTTTGCGCAGCCAGCGCATCCCACAGTGCCGCCTGCTGCGCAGCAGGCAGAAAAGCATCCGCCAGATTGAACGCCAGGGCATCGACCGCACCAATCGTGTCGCCGGTCAGTGCCAGCCACTCTCCCACCGCACCGGGGCAGCGCGAGAGAAAATACCCGCCGCCTACATCGGGGAACAGGCCAATGATGGTCTCAGGCATGGCCATCTTGGTCTTTTCGGTCACGATGCGCATGCTGGCACCCTGACTGATGCCCATGCCACCGCCCATGACGATGCCATCCATGAAGGCGATATACGGCTTGGGGTAGGTAAAGATCAGGTGGTTGAGCGCGTACTCTTCGGTAAAAAAGTCTTCCAGCGCAGGGTTACCCGTGCTGCCGGCCTGGTGCAAAAAGCGGATGTCGCCACCTGCGCAAAAATGCCCAAACACGCCTTCTTTGCTGCTGCCGCGAATGGCCACGGCCAGCACCTGCGGGTCATCTTTCCACGCCAGCAACTGGGCTAGCAAATCGCGCACCATGCCCAACGACAGCGCGTTGATGGCCTTGGGACGGTTGAGCGTGATAAAGCCGACGCGGCCACGTACTTCAGCCAGAACGTCTGCGGTAATTTCGGACATGGTGTTTTGCTCCCTAGGGGTGTCTCCAACAAAGCACGCACCATACCGCAGCGCAGTCACTCACTTTGTCACCCACGCTGCATTCCTAGGACAAACCATAGGTCTACCCCAAGGGGATACAGACGCAAAAAAGGCCGCAAGAAGCGGCCTTTTTCGGATGTGATGTTTGGGGCGGCTTGACTGGCAAACCGCCGCAGCACCGCAATTCAATTACGCGTCACGCGAAGCACGCTTGCGGTCGTGCTCTTTCAGGTGGCGCTTGCGCACGCGCAAGCTGGTGGGAGTGATTTCCAGCAACTCGTCGTCTTCGATGAATTCCACACCGTATTCCAGCGACAGATCGATAGGAGGCGTGATCTTGATCGCGTCTTCCTTGCCGGACACACGGAAGTTGGTCAGCTGCTTGGTACGTGTGGCGTTCACCACCAGGTCGTTGTCACGGCTGTGGATGCCGATGATCATGCCTTCGTACACAGGATCGCCAGCCTTGACAAACATGCGGCCGCGGTCGTCCAGCTTGCCCAAGGCGTAGGTGAAGATTTCACCGTCGTCCATGGAGATCAGTACACCGTTCTTGCGGCCACCGATGTCACCCTTATGGGGTTCGTAGCTGTCGAAGATGTTGGAAATCAGACCGGATCCACGCGTCAGGTTCAGGAATTCGTTGGTGAAACCGATCAGGCCACGCGCAGGAATGCGGTATTCCAGACGTACACGGCCACGTCCATCGGGTTCCATGTTCACCAGCTCGCCCTTGCGCTCGCCCAGGGCTTGCATCACGCCGCCTTGGTGGCCTTCTTCGATGTCGGCAGTTACCAGCTCGATAGGCTCATGCTTCACACCGTCGATTTCTTGCATCACGACGCGGGGCTTGGACACTGCCAGCTCGTAGCCTTCACGACGCATTTCTTCCAGCAAGATGGTCAGGTGCAATTCACCACGGCCAGACACTTCAAAGATACCGTCTTCATCGGTTTCTTTGACGCGCAGCGCTACGTTGGAGCGCAGTTCCTTTTGCAGGCGATCCCAGATCTGACGGCTGGTCACAAACTTGCCTTCACGACCTGCCAGGGGCGAGGTGTTCACGCAGAAGTTCATGGTCAATGTGGGCTCATCAATCTTCAGCATCGGCAGAGGCTGGGGATTGGCAGGGTCCGTCACGGTTTCGCCGATACCGATGTTTTCGATACCGCTGATCAGCACGATCTCGGAAGGACCAGCTTCCGTAGCCTGCACGCGATCCAGACCTTGGAAAGTGTGCACTTGGTTGATCTTGCCGGTATAAGCCTTGCCGTCAGGACCCGCCATCACAGCCACTTGCTGGCCGGGCTTGAGCGTACCTTGGGTGATACGACCCACGCCGATACGGCCCACGAATGTGGAGTAGTCCAGCGCGGACACTTGCAGCTGCAAAGGCGCATTGGCATCGCCCTGCACCGCTGGCACGTGTTCCAAAATGGTCTCAAACAGGGCCGACATGTCGGGGCCCCACTGCGCGCCGGGCTCGCCCTCTTCCTTGGAAGACCAGCCGTTGATGCCCGAGGCGTACACCACGGGGAAGTCCAGCTGCTCGTCGGTAGCACCCAGCTTGTCAAACAAGTCGAAAGCGGCGTTGATCACCTTGTCGGGGTTGGCACCGGGCTTGTCCACCTTGTTCACCACCACGATAGGACGCAGGCCCAGAGCCAGTGCCTTCTTGGTAACGAAGCGCGTCTGGGGCATGGGGCCTTCTTGCGCGTCGATCAGCAGCACCACACCGTCCACCATGGACAGGGCACGCTCCACTTCACCACCGAAGTCCGCGTGGCCGGGTGTGTCGAGGATGTTGATGTGGGTGTCCTTCCAGGACACGGCACAGTTCTTGGCCAAGATGGTGATGCCGCGCTCACGTTCGATGGCGTGGTTGTCCATCACGGTGTCAACGACTTTTTCGTGCTCGGCAAATGTGCCGGAAGAGCGCAGCAGCTGGTCCACCATGGTGGTCTTACCATGGTCAACGTGCGCGATGATCGCAATGTTGCGGATTTGTTTGCTCATAATGTTTCCAAATGACCGTGCTTTTCAAAGGCGCGGTGTGGCTTCCAAAATTTGTTGAATTTCCAGGGGGCTGAGCAGGCGATCAGGAATCAGCTCCCCGCTTGTGATGTGTGCCACACCCAACAAAGCGGGCGGCGCATCTCCATACACGGCAACGGCCTCGGCATCGGGCCAGTCACCTCGGCGGCGCAAACCGGTCAAAAAACGACCGCTTTCACGCGCATCCAACGTCACACGGGTATGGGCATGCAGCAGACAATCTGCTGGCTGCACATAGGCCATGCGCTCTTCCTCGGGCATGTTGATCAATGCATCTAAGCTGATGCAACGATCCACACCAATGCCGCCCGTATCGGTTCGGCGCAGCGAACGCAGGTGAGCGCCGCAACCGAGCGCCTCCCCCATGTCCTCTGCCAATGTTCGAATATAAGTGCCTTTGCTGCAAGTTACCGTCAGTTGCAACGCATCGCAGCCGTCCGCATCCTTGCACAAAACGATGTCAAGTGCATGAATGGTCACGTTGCGCGCAGGGCGCTCCACCTCTAGGCCAGCGCGCGCATACTCGTACAGGGCTTTGCCATCTTTTTTGAGGGCACTGTACATCGGCGGCACTTGGCTGATAGGGCCGGTAAAGCGCTGCTGCACCTGTGCCAGCACCTCAGGGGTGATGGCGGACAGATCGACCGGGCGCTCGCGCACCACGTCACCTTCGGCATCGGCCGTGGTGGTGACCTGGCCCAAACGGGCCACTGCAATATAGGTTTTGGCAGCTTCAAGCTGCAGCTGGCTGAACTTGGTGGCCGCTCCAAAGCACAACGGCAGCACGCCGGTGGCCAGAGGGTCCAAAGTTCCAGTATGTCCGGCCTTTTCAGCACGCAACAACCACTTCACCTTCTGCAAAGCGTCATTGCTGGAAAGGCCCAGCGGTTTATCGAGCAGCACTACCCCATGCACAGGGCGCCGCTGCACCCGTGTGCGCGTGGCGTTCATGCTTATTGGGCCTCTTCAGGTCCGCGTGACGCCACAGCCTTGGCAATCAAGGCGTTCATATCGGCAGCACGCTCTGTCGTGCGGTCGTAGATGAAGTGCAGCGTGGGAACAGTGTGAATGTGCAAACGCTTGAACAAGCCGTTGCGCAGAAAACCTGCCGCTTGGTTCAAGGCCTTTTGGGATTCATCGGGATCACCAATGAGCAAGCTAAAGAAGACTTTGGCGTGCGCATAGTCGGGCGTGACTTCCACGCTTTGCAAGGTGACCATGCCTACGCGCGGGTCCTTCAACTCGCGGGCGATCAGCTCCGACAGATCACGCTGGATCTGGTCAGAGACTTTAAAGCTGCGGTTAGGCGCAGCAGATTTACGTTTAGGTGCCATTAAAAATTAGGAGCTAGTAGCGCTAGTCAGATAAGGGTTTGAAAGCCTTTCGACCTTCAAACCCTTTATTCATCAGCGCTGGCAGCTATGGTTTACAGCGTACGCGCGATTTCCTTGATTTCGAACACTTCCAACACATCGCCTTCGCGGATGTCGTTGTAGTTGCGCAGCTTGATACCGCACTCGAAGCCTTCCTTGACTTCCTTGACGTCGTCCTTCAGACGGCGCAGCGATTCGATTTCGCCGGTGTAGATCACCACATTGTCGCGCAGCAAACGGAAGTGTGCATTGCGAACCACATGACCTTGGGTGATGTACGAACCAGCAATCGTGCCAATCTTGGTCGCCACAAACACGGTGCGAATCTCGGCCATACCGATGATTTCTTCACGCTTCTCAGGAGCCAGCATGCCGGACATGGCGGACTTCACTTCATCTACCGCATCGTAAATGATGTTGTAGTAACGCAGATCCACATCATTGCCTTCAGCCGTCTTACGGGCTTGAACGTCAGCACGCACGTTGAAGCCAATGATGATGGCCTTGGAAGCCAGCGCCAGGTTGACGTCGGACTCGGAGATACCACCCACACCCGAGTACACAATCTGCACCTTGACTTCGTCGGTCGACAGCTTGAGCAGCGAGGCAGCCAGTGCTTCCTGCGAGCCTTGCATGTCGGCCTTGATGATCAAAGGCAGTACCTGCACTTCGCCAGCGCTCAAATCGGCAAACATGTTCTCCAGCTTGGCGGCTTGCTGCTTGGCCAGCTTGGTGTTGCGGAACTTGCCAGCGCGGTAGGTGGCAATTTCACGGGCACGGCGCTCATCGGCCATCACCATGAAGTCGTCACCCGCCTGAGGCACATCCGACAGACCCTGGATTTCCACAGGAATCGAAGGACCGGCTTCCTTGGCTTGCTTGCCATCTTCGTCCAACATGGCACGCACGCGGCCATAAGTTTGACCAGCCAGCACCACATCGCCCACCTTCAGCGTACCCGACTGCACCAGCACGGTAGCCACCGAGCCGCGGCCCTTGTCCAGTTGCGCCTCGATCACCAGCCCCTTGGCCGATGCATCTACAGGCGCCTTGAGCTCCATCACTTCCGCTTGCAGCAGTACCTGCTCCAACAGCTCGTCGATACCCATACCGGTCTTGGAAGACACCGCCACGAAGGGCGAATCACCGCCGTACTCTTCAGGCAGCACCTCTTCCACCACCAACTCTTGCTTGACCTTCTCAGGATTGGCTTCGGGCTTGTCAGCCTTGGTAATCGCCACCACGATAGGAACGCCAGCCGCCTTGGCGTGCTTGATAGCTTCCTTGGTCTGGGGCATCACGCCGTCGTCGGCCGCACACACCAGAATCACGATGTCGGTGGACTGTGCACCACGGGCACGCATGGCGGTAAACGCCTCGTGGCCGGGAGTGTCCAAGAAAGTGACGATACCGCGTGGTGTTTCCACGTGGTAAGCACCAATGTGCTGGGTAATACCACCAGCTTCACCAGAAGCCACACGCGAGCGACGGATGTAGTCCAGCAGCGAGGTCTTACCGTGGTCCACGTGACCCATCACGGTAACCACAGGTGCACGTGGCAACAGCTCGCCCGTGTACTTGGATGCATCTTCTTCGCTAAACGCTTCAGGAGAATCCAGCGCAGCCACCTTGGCGGTGTGGCCCATTTCCTCCACCACAATCATGGCGGTGTCTTGGTCCAACGGCTGGTTGATGGTGACCATCTGGCCCATCTTCATCAGCACCTTGATCAGCTCAGAAGCCTTCACCGCCATCTTGTGGGCAAGTTCGGCCACAGTGATGGTTTCTGGCACCGAGATTTCCAATGCACGGAACTCTTGCTGCTGCTGGCTTTGATGCTGGTCATTGCGATCACCGCGACGGCCACCGCGTGGACCACCGCGCCAGCTCGAGCGACCTACGCCACCAGAGCTATCGCCACGGGTCTTGATTTCTTTCTTCTTGCCAGCGTCATTACCCCAGGTCGAAGACAGCTTAGAAGACTTAACTTCCTTGTCCTTGCCACCACGGTTAGCTGTCGAAGACTCTTTCTCCTTGGCAGTGGCCGGTGCGGCGCCCTTGGCATCCTTGGCAGGTGCTTTCTTGGCATCTGCTGCTGGAGCGGCTACAGCCTTCTTGGGCTCTTCAGGCTTCTTGGCAACCAGCACCTTCTTGGGCGCAGCCATCATCGCGCGAATCGCTTCAGCTTCTTGCAAAGCCTTGCGACGGCGATCATCCAGATCCTTGGCACGTGCAGCTTCTTCTGCAGCACGTTGGCGCGATTCTTCCTCGGCCTTAGCGCGCGCTTCTGCTTGCGCCTTGGCACGCGCCTCTGCGAATGCTGCATTGTTTTCAGCAACTTCCTTCGCAGCTTCCTTGGCTTGACGCGCCTTGGCGGCCTCTGCTGCTGCGTAAGCAGCAGCGCGCTCTTCTGCCTCACGCTCCTTGCGTGCACGGTCTTCGCGCTCTTCTCGCTCTTGGCGCTCGCGCACCAACTCAACTTCTTCTTGACTAATCATCTCTGCTTGCTTGCGGGCCTCTTCCTCGCGGCGTACCAACTCTTGAGAAGCTTGCGCAGCTTGAGCAGAACGGGCTGCAGCCTCTGCAACCACCTCGGGGGCATCGTCACGTTTGATGAAAGTACGCTTTTTGCGCACTTCCACTTGAATGGTGCGGGCTTTGCCAGTGGCATCAGCCTGCTTGATCTCGCTGGTCGACTTTTTCGTCAGCGTGATCTTCTTTTTGCTGTCATCAGAGCCATGGCTGGCTTTGAGGTACGACAGCAGTTTTTGCTTATCAGCTTCCGTCAACGCGTCGGTGCTGGAATTCTTCCCAACGCCTGCGGCTTTGAGTTGTTCCAACAGAGTCTCAGGGGATTTTTTAAGTTCGTTAGCGAACTCGGCAACAGTGTTCAAAGACATATCTCCGTTCGATCCTCCCTGACCCTTATTCCTGACCGTCGGTGAACCAATGTTCACGCGCCTTCATGATCAAAGCCTTGGCTTCGTCTTCGGTTTGACCGGTCAATTCGGTCAGTTCATCGATGGCCAAATCGGCCAAGTCATCACGAGTCAACACGCCACCAGCAGCCAACTTGGCCACCAGCTCAGGTGTCAAACCTTCCAGGTCACGCAACTCTTGCGAGACACCGCTTACGCTTTCTTCTTGAGCAATTTCCATGGTCAGCAGCGCATCCTTGGCACGGGCACGCAACTCAGCCACAGTTTCCTCATCAAAAGCCTCAATTTCCAGCATCTCAGACAGCGGCACATAAGCCACTTCTTCCAAGCTGCCAAAGCCTTCTTCAACCAGGATGCCAGCCAGCTCTTCATCCACATCCAGCTTTTCCATGAAGAGCTTGCGCGCAGAGTCTGTCTCTTCTGCTTGCTTCTGAGCAGATTCAGCCGCATCCATGATATTGATCTTCCAGCCCGTCAGGTCCGAAGCCAAACGCACGTTCTGACCACCACGGCCAATCGCGATAGCGAGATTTTCCTCATCTACCACCACATCCATGGCGTGCTTTTCTTCATCCACAACGATAGAAGAGACATTCGCCGGCGCCAAGGCCCCGATCACAAATTGTGCCGGGTCTTCAGACCACAACACAATGTCCACACGCTCACCCGCCAACTCCGTAGTCACGGCATTGACGCGTGTACCGCGCACACCTACACAGGTACCGATCGGGTCTACACGCTTGTCATGCGAAACCACTGCGATCTTGGCACGGCTGCCGGGATCACGCGCACAGCTCTTGATTTCCAGTAGACCTTGCTCAATCTCTGGCACTTCGTTGCGGAACAACTCAATCATGAACTCAGGTGCCGAGCGCGACAGAATGATCGGCGCACCGCGCAAGGTCAGATCCACTTCCATGATCATGGCGCGGACACGGTCCCCATTGCGCAAGTTCTCCTTAGGGATCATCTCGCTGCGACGCAGGCGGCCTTCCACACGACCAGATTCGACAATGATGTCGCCTTTGTCCATGCGCTTGACAGTGCCCGTGAAGATTTTTTCGCCACGTGCCATGAATTCGTTGAGCAGCATTTCGCGCTCAGCGTCACGAATTTTTTGCAAGATTACCTGCTTGGCGGTCATTGCACCAATGCGGCCAATCGGCAAAGACTCAATCTGCTCTTCAATGAACTCACCGACTTGGATACCTGGTACGCGCTCTTCCGCGTCCATCAGCATTTCCTCTGCTTCAGGATTTTGCAGACCCGCATCATCGGGCACCACCATCCAGCGTCGGAAAGTGTCGTAGTCACCGCTATCGCGATCAATCGCAACACGAATATCTACTTCGCCTTCATACAGCTTCTTGGTAGCTTGTGCCAAAGCCAGTTCAACGGCACCAAACACCACATCGCGTTCTACGTTCTTTTCGCGCGAAATGGCCTCAACCAACATCAACAGTTCGCGGTTCATGCGATGACTCTCCTAATTTCAATTCTTTCAAGCGTGGCACCTGAAGGGGCACCTGTTTGCTGTGACATGCATCTCAAGCGGGCTTGGCGCCACGCCCCTTGAAGTTCACCACAGGTGCCAGACGCGCTTCTCGCAACTCATCCAGCGCAAAGCCCATCGCCTGCAACGGTGCGGGCTCACGTTTTTTACTCACTTTTGCACCGGGCTTGCGCGCAGGCTCGTCACTCCAGACAATCTGCCAGCCCCCTGCTTCCGCTCGCTCTAGCGTTCCACGAAACTTTTTACGATTTGCGTTCACGACACCGCCGCCGGCAGCGCCAATCGGCTCTTTGAGAGTGATATCGATTTCGGAACCCACGAAACGCACAAAGTCTTGCTCGTGGCGCAAAGGGCGATCAATACCAGGAGACGAGACTTCCAAACGGGCGTAGTCCACACCATCGACTTCTAATGCAAACTGCAGTTGACGCGTAACTTTCTCACAGTCTTCGACTGTCACAAAAGCTTCTGGCAACGAATCCACGCCTTCTTCAGGCGCCTGCCAAGGCAAGTCGATGGTGATGCGCAGCAATCCACCTGCGGATCGTTCAATCTCCACCAGGTCATAGCCCAGACCCGTTACGGTTTGTTCAACAATTTGCTGTAGTGCCACGTGCGAAGTTCTATCCCGGAAGTACAAAAAACCCGATAACCATCCTGCAATTAGCTTGCTGGCGGCTTCGAGCTCCAAATGCAAGCGACCAAAAAAAAGGGCGGTTGGTACCCGCCCGTTTGGTCGTGAATGTTTTATTGTATCCGCAAAGCATTGATTCGCAATGTCAAGCTGCACGAATTCCTGCAGCGTTTAGCGCAAATGCCCTGCAATACGCTGCCACAAAGCGTTCGCTTCCACCGGCAACAAAGACGACGCTAGCTGGCCATCCATCAGCGATTGCAGCAAGCGCTCCAGCACTTTCACCTGCGGCAACAGAGGCCCCAAGAACATGGCACGGTCACCGCGACCAATCAGTAGTGTGGGAAAGGTTTCCACATCCACGTCACCCACCAACGCTTCTTGATCTTCGACATCCACCCACCCAAAACGCACCTGCGGAAATTTTTTGCTTAGCGCTTGGAATTGCGGCTCGTACTGGCGACACACACCGCACCACGCGGCGCACAGACACACCACACTCCAGGTTGCACCGATGGGAGCCGCTGGCTGCCCTGCCTTCGCAGAATTGTCACTGCCCATGTTTACTTTCTTTGCACAGCACAAGGCTGCCTCGAAAATCCAAAGCTTTGCATCGTAACCATTCGAGGCACCTTGCACTTTGGTGCGGGCAAAGACAAAGTGCCGCCCGCAGATTTAGCTGGAGCAGCAGAGCAAAACAAAAAAGCCCCAGGCAGGGCCTGAGGCTTTTGGAGCAAGTGGAGAAGCGATCAAGCCACCCCAGCTACGCAGATTAACCTGCGTGAGCGCGCTTGCCTGGATTCTTCTTGCTGCGAGTGTGCGAACCACGTTCCAAACTCACACGCTGACCACGACCTTGAGCCAACAGGGTCACGCCGTTAGGAGCAACGGGACGGGGGGTGCGCTTGCGATCAGCTTCAGTAACGATCTTATTGCCCATGGCAATCTCTCCAGTTGAGGTTTCAGTAAACCCGGTATTTTTCCACACACTGCAGGGCAACGTGACGGCGGGATTGGAAAAATTGTCTCATATCTTGGCATTTCAATCTTTTTCAGGCCATTTTGGGCATGTGCGCCACAGCTTGCGCGCATCTGGACACGCATTCACGGGCGCGACCTACAACCTGGCTCGCCTTCTGCTACAAATACTGTGTGCTTTGCGAGCGCACCACCCAGGTGCTCCACGTTATTTGCCACAGGACTTTGCCTATGTCTTTCTTTCGCCGATCTTGCAAGACCGACATGACCTCTCACTGCCCTCGCTGCGAGGACCAAGACAAACTGCGCCACTGCTTGCACAGCCTCAAAACCAGCTTGCAGCAACACACCAGCGACCACCTCCCCCCTGAGCGCAGCAACATGCGCCTGAGCAGCGCGGCGCTGTGCACCGTAGGCTTGGCCGCGCTGGCAGGGGCTGCGCTGTATGCCTCGCGCAGCCCTCGTGTACCAGAGGGAATTCGGCCGGTAGAAAATTTTGATATCGACCGATACCTGGGCAAATGGTATGAATTGGCGCGTATCGATCACAGTTTTGAAAAGGGCTTACAACGCACCCAGGCGGAATACAGCCGCAACCACCAGGGGAGCATTGACGTCACCAACCGCGGCTACGACCCCAAGCGCGGGGAATGGAAAATTTCTCGCGGCAGGGCCAAGCCCACCATTGCTGCCGACATTGCCGCACTGAAAGTATCCTTTTTTGGCCCGTTTTACGCGGGCTACAACGTGGTTGCGCTGGATGACGACTACCAGTGGGCCATGGTGATTGGCTCATCACTGAAGTATTTCTGGATTCTTTCACGCTCGCCATCCTTGCCTAAGGGGGTGGAAGAGCGGCTGTTGCAACAGGCCCACCTGCTCGGGGTAGACACCCAAAAAATACTTTGGGTACACCAAGACGGCGTCAACCCCACGGGCAGCTATAAATAACAAAGCATGTTGCGCTTTTCCAGCAAAGTTTTCAGTTTGATTTCACACTAAAAACTCTGATTTACAAGCGCCAACTGCTATAAAAAAGGCTCCACAGGAGCCTTTTTTGTTTCGCCCCAAGTGCATAGCCGCTGACTGCGCACAGCCGGCAGTTCCTTCGCGGATTAATTGCCCAAAATTAACTGCGCAATTACGCCCGTGGCAATTGCTACCAGCAGGTAATCACTGCCGTACTGCACCCAGTGATAGCCACGGGGTGGACGCTTGAGCCCATGTCCGTGCCAATCATTGACCACGTACTGGTGCGAGCGGTATTGCTGTGGCACGCGCGAGCCCTTCACCCAATTGTGATTGGGCCCAGCCCCCATGCGTTTGGCCTGCCCGGGAGGCATGCCATGGGGGTGACCGGGGTGCTGAGGCTGCGCCTGATAGTGCGGTGCTGGGTGATGACGCCCTGGCTGTGCGTGCTGCGGGCCTTTTTGGTGCTTTTTTTGCGCACCATGTTCTGGCCCCTGCGGGCCACGTGGGCCGGGTTGTGCAAAAGCACTCAGTGACGACACACCGAGCACCAATGCGGTCATCACTGCGGTTATGCGTTGTTTTTTCATGATGAAGCCCTTTCGTGGCTGATTGCGTGAAGCCGCATGCTAAGACGGCCTTGCAAGCCGCATGTTCAACTTTTGTAAAGTTGCGGCAAAAAATGATGCTGGCCTACAGTAGCCCTACAAAGTAGCATGCACCAGTTGCTGGGTGTAGGGATTCTGCGGCTGGTTCAGCACGGCGTCTACCGCCCCCTGCTCCACAACTTCACCGTTTTGCATCACCAGCACCTCATGCGCCATGGCGCGAATGACGTCCATATCGTGCGTAATCAGCACGTAGCTCAAGCCCAACTCCCGCTGCAAGCGCTGCAGCAAACCCAGCACCTGCTTTTGGATGGTGACATCCAGCGCGCTGGTCGGCTCATCCAGCACCAAAATTCGGGGGCGCAAAATCAAAGCCCGCGCCACCGCCAAGCGCTGGCGCTGACCGCCTGAGAACTCATGCGGATAACGCTGCAGCAAGCCGGGAAATTGCTCCTCGCTCAGCCCCACGCTCAGCAGCACCGACAGCACCTGCTCGCGCCGCCCGGCTTCGCTGATGTCCGGCGCATGCACGCGCAAGCCTTCGCCAACGATCTCTTCCACCGTCATGCGCGGCGACAGCGAGGAAAACGGGTCTTGAAACACCACCTGCACCGCTTGGCGCAGCGCCTGGTTGGCTGGCGTGTTGCGCATGGCTGGCTGCTGCCAGCTTTTGCCGGCAATTTGCAGCGCCCCCTGGCTGGGCAACAAGCCCAAGATCGCCTGCGCCAGCGTCGACTTGCCCGAGCCCGATTCACCCACCACGCCCAGCGTCTGCCCCTCGCGCAGGCACACATCAGCGCCCTGCACGGCCACAAACTCCCCTTTCTTGAACCAGCCTTTGAGGCCGGGCAGCGGCACCGGATAGCCCACACGCAGCTTCTGCGCCTGCACCACCGGCTTGGCCTTGGGGTTGGCAGGCAATACGGCCCGCTCAGGCTGGCTGTGCAACAACTTGTGGGTGTAGGGGTGCTGCGGGTGGTCAAACAGCTGTGCCACCGGGCCCTGCTCCACCAGCATGCCGTGCTCCATCACGGCTGCGCGGTCGGCAAAGCGGCGCACCAAGTGCAAATCGTGCGTAATCAGCAAGATCGCCATGCCCGTCTGGCGTTGCAAATCACCCAGCAGCTGCAGAATTTGCATGCGCAGCGTCACATCCAGGGCCGTGGTGGGCTCATCGGCCAGCAGCAGCTTGGGGCTTGAGGCCAGCGCCATGGCAATCATGGCGCGCTGACGTTGCCCCCCGCTGAGCTGGTGCGGGTAGCTTTGCGCACGGCGCTGGGGATCGGGAATGCCGGTGGTAGCCAGCAGCTCTACCGCCTGCGCCCAGGCTTGCTGCTTGCTCAGCGCTTGCTTGAGTTGCAGCACCTCGGCCACCTGGGTGCCCACGGGCATCAGCGGGTTGAGCGCCGTCATGGGCTCCTGGAAGATCATGGCCACATCACCGCCACGTATGGCGCGCATGTCGCGCTCTGGCAATGAGAGCAGGTTGCGCCCGTCCAGCATGGCATTACCACTGATATGGGCATCAGCCACCAAACGCAGCAAACTCAGCGCCGTGATGGTTTTACCGGAGCCCGACTCCCCCACCAGCGCCAGTTTCTCGCCCGCGTGCAAATCAAAACTCACGCCTTGCACCACTTTTTTGCTGCCAAAGCGCACCTTCAGGTCTTGCACAGACAGCAAAGGCGGCGGCGTTGTTACAGCGTTGGCCATCATGCGCCCTCCTTCACGTCGGTGACCTGCGCCTTGCGCGGGTCCAGCGCATCGCGCAAGGCGTCGCCCATAAAGGTCAGCAGCAGCAAGGTCATGACCAGCACCGCAAAAGTGCCCAATGAAATCCACCAGGCATCAATGCTGTTTTTGCCTTGGCTGAGCAGCTCGCCCAAGCTGGGGGTGCCGGGCGGCACCCCCAGACCCAGAAAGTCCAGCGAAGTCAACGCCAAAATGGCGGCGCTCATGCGAAAGGGCAAAAAGGTGACCACGGGCGTCAAGCTGTTGGGCAAGATGTGGCGCCAGATGATTTGCCCATTGGGCACACCCAGCGCCCGTGCGGCTTTCACATAGTCGAGCTGGCGGTTGCGTAAAAATTCGGCGCGCACATAGTCGGACAGCCCCATCCAGCCAAACAGACTCAGCAGCACCAGCAGCAAGCTGGTGCTGGGCGCCAGCACGGCGCTGAAGATGATGAGCAGATACAGCTCCGGCATGGAGCCCCAAATTTCAATAAAGCGCTGAAAGGCCAAGTCCGTCTTGCCCCCAAAAAAGCCTTGGATAGCGCCTGTGATGACACCCAACAGCACACCTACCACCGTCAGCGCCAGTGCAAACAGCACGCTGACGCGAAACCCATAGAGCAGCTGCGCCAGCAAATCGCGCCCACGGTCATCCGTGCCCAGCCAGTTGGCAGCCGAAGGCGGCGCAGGGTTGGGAGACTGCGCAAAATAGTTGATGGTGTCCGTGCCGTAGCGGTTGATGGGGAACAGCGCCCAGTTGCTGCCCTTTTGCAGCTGCTGCTGAATGAACGGGTCGAGGTAGTCGGTGGGCGTTGCAAAGTCACCGCCAAACACGGTTTCCGGGTAGTCCTTCAGCAAGGGAAAATAAGTCTGGCCTTCGTAGCGCACGATCAGCGGTTTGTCGTTGCTCACCACTTCGGCGCACAGACTCAGCACCACCATCACGCAAAAAATCACCAGGCTGTAAAAGCCCAGCTTGTTGCGCTTGAAGCGCTGCCACGCGCGCCGGCTGGGCGACACCGAGCGCGCTGGCACCGTGCCACGCGCTTCTATAGATATAGCTGCTTGCGCAGACTGTGCTTGCGTTAGAGCCATATTTCAATCAAATTTCACACGGGGATCGACCCAGACGTAGCACAGGTCGCTGATGAGCTTGGTGACCAAGCCGATCAGGGTGAACAGGTACAGCGAGCCCAGCACCACCGGGTAGTCGCGGCGAATCACACTTTCATAGCTGAGCAGGCCCAAACCATCGAGCGAGAACAGCGTCTCAATCAGCAGCGAGCCCGCAAAAAACGCCCCGATGAAAGCGGCCGGAAAGCCGGTGATGATGGGAATCAGCGCATTGCGAAACACGTGCTTGTACAGCACTTGCTTTTCACTCAGCCCTTTGGCGCGGGCTGTGAGCACGTATTGCTTGCGGATTTCTTCCAAAAATGCGTTCTTGGTCAGCATGGCTGTCACGGCAAAACTGCCCGCCACCATGGCCGTCACAGGCAGGGCGATGTGCCACAGGTAGTCCACCACCTTGCCCAGCAGGCTCAGCTCTTCCCAGTTGGCCGAGGTCAGCCCGCGCAACGGAAACCACTGCAGCTGCCCGCCAAAAATTACCAGCAGCGCCACGCCCAGCACAAAACCCGGAATGGCATAGCCAATCAAGATCAGCAAGGTGGTCACCAGGTCAAAGCGCGAGCCGGCGCGCACCGCCTTGGCCACGCCCAGCGGTACGGCCACCAGGTAGCTGATGAAAAACGTCCACAACCCCAGGCTGATGGACACCGGCAGCTTCTCGGCAATCAGCGCCCACACCGGCTTGTTCTGGAAGAAGCTCTGGCCCAGGTCAAAGCGCGCAAACTGCCCCAGCATCTGGAAAAAACGCTCGTGCGCAGGCTTGTCAAAGCCGTACAGGGCTTTGATCTGCTCGATACGCTGCGGGTCTACCCCCTGCGCGCCGCGGTAGGCCATGCCACCGCCTTCGGCACCAGCGCCCGCACCGGCCTTGGCCTCGGCCAGGTACTGCTCCACCGGGCCACCGGGCACAAACTGGATCACCATAAAGGTGAGCAACAGCACCCCCAGCAGCGTAGGCACCATGAGCAAAATACGCTTGAGGATATAGGCGAACATGGCTTACTCCCCCCCTTTACGCAATGCAGCAGCGGCCGTGTCTGCCGTGAGCGGTGGCATGCGCGCCCACCACGTATCGATCACCCAGCCTTCGCCGCTGGAATAGGGCGGAATGATGGACGGGTGCTCCAGGCGCCACTGGTTGTAGGCCATGCGGTGCGTGTCGGCCGACCACTGCGGAATCAGGTAGTGGCCGTGTGCAATGGCACGCTCCAGCGCATGGCAGGCGGGCAGCAGCTGCTCCTGCGTCTTGGCCGAGACCATGGCATGGATGAACGCGTCCACCGCTTTGCTTTTCACACCGGGGAAGTTGCCCGAGTCTTCCTGATCTGCCGCCGCGCTGCCAAACAAGTCGGCAAACTCCTGGCCCGGATTGTTGGTGCCTTGGTAGGCAATGCTGGTGATGTCGAAGTCAAACTTTTGCAGGCGCTGCTGGTAAAGCGCAAAGTCCACGGCACGGTATTTCAGCTCAATCCCCAGTTTTTGCAGATTGCGCTGCCAGGGCGCCACGGTGCGCTGGCCGCCTTCGCCGCTGTCCATGTATTCCAGCACCAGCGCCTGGCCATCGCTGTTGCGCAGCACGCCGCCTTGCACCGTCCAGCCTGCTGCGGCCAGCAATCCTTGGGCTTTGCGCAGGTTATCGCGCAAGCTGCTGTCGCCATCGGTACGTGGCGGCGTGGTCATCGGGCCAAACGCAGCGGGCGGCAACACATCCCCGAAAGGCTGCATCAAGGCCAACTCTTGGGAGGACGGGCTGCCCGTGGTCTGGCACACGGTGTTGCCAAAAATGCCATTCACGCGCTGGTAGGCGCCGTAGAACATCTGGCGGTTCATCCATTCATAGTCCAGCGCCAGGCCCAGCGCTTCGCGCACACGCACGTCTTGCAAAAAAGGCCTGCGCGTATTGAGTACATAGCTTTGAAAGCCCGTGGGCAGCTTGTGCGCGAACTCACCTTTGACCAACTCCCCCGTGCGGAATTTGCGCCCATCCACCCGGCGCGCCCAATCACCCGCGCTGAAAAAGCGCATCAAGTCAAACTCTCCGGCCTTCAGCGCTTCCAGCTTGGCGGTGTTGTCTTTGTAAATTTTGACGCTGATACGGTCAAAGTTGACCGTACCCCGTCTTACGGGCAAATCTTTGGCCCAGTAATGGGCATCGCGCACATAGGTGATGTCTTTACCAAAGCGCACGGGGCCGATTTTGTAAGGTCCGCTGCCTATGGGCGTGTCCATCACCACTTCGTTGAAAGGCTTGCCTCCCCCCCAGTCGCGGCTAAAAATCGGCAAACCTCCGACGGTCAGTGGCAACTCGCGGTTGGGGGACCGAAAGGTGAAACGCACGGTGCGGTCATTGAGCACCTCACACGCAGCAACCTCCGCCAGCATGGTTTTGTAACCTGGAGAAGTGTGAGGCCCCACCAGCGTTTCGTAGCTGTGCTTCACATCGTGCGCCAGCACCGGCTTGCCATCGTGAAAGCGGGCCTGCGGGCGAATCCGGAACGTGGCCGACAAGCCATCAGCCGCCACGGTCACATCTTCGGCCAGCAAACCATAGCCGGTAGCCGTTTCGTCCATGCTGCCCGTGAGCAAGGTGTCAAACATCAAATTGGACAAATACGCCGGTGCACTGCCTTTGATGGTGAACGGGTTGTATTTGTCAAAGGTGGAGGTGCGCAGATTGCTCACCAGCCGCAACTCCCCACCTTTCGGGGCTTGCGGGTTCACATAGTCAAAGTGCGCAAAGTTCTGCGCATACTTGGGCTGCCCCCACAAAGCATAGGCGTGGTCAGCCCAAGTGGGGGTCACCGTAGAGGCTCCTGCGAGCAAGAAACAAAACTTCCAAAAGCGCATGAGACAATTCTGCACCACAGCGGCCCGCCGCCCTGCTTTTTTTGCTTCACGCAAAACCACGCGGCCGGCCATCGACGTATTTCCTCAAGGAGAAGAACAATGGGTATTTTGACCGGCAAGAAGCTGCTGATTACGGGCGTGCTGTCCAACCGTTCCATCGCTTACGGCATCGCCAAAGCCTGCCACGAACAAGGTGCAAAGCTGGCTTTCAGCTACGTGGGCGAGCGCTTCAAAGACCGTATCACCGAGTTTGCCGCCGACTTTGACTCCAAGCTGGTGTTTGACTGCGACGTGGGTGATGATGCCCAAATCGAAAAGCTGTTCGCCGACCTGGGTGCTGTCTGGGGCACGTTTGACGGCTTTGTGCACTCCATCGGTTTTGCACCCCGCGAAGCGATTGCGGGCAACTTCCTGGACGGTCTGAGCCGCGAATCCTTCAAGATCGCCCACGACATCAGCGCCTACAGCTTCCCCGCCATGGCCAAGGCTGCCCTGCCTTACCTGAACGACAAGTCCTCGCTGCTGACGCTGTCGTACCTGGGTGCTCTGCGCTCCATCCCCAACTACAACACCATGGGCCTGGCCAAGGCGTCGCTGGAAGCTTCCGTGCGCTACCTGGCCGAAGCCGTGGGCCGCACCGCAGATGGCCGCGCCATCCGTGCGAATGGCATTTCTGCAGGCCCCATCAAGACCTTGGCCGCCTCGGGCATCAAGGACTTTGGCAAGCTGCTGGGCCGCGTGGCCGATGCAGCCCCCCTGCGCCGCAACGTGACCATTGAAGATGTGGGCAACACCGCCGCTTTCTTGCTGTCGAACATGGCCTCGGGCATTACCGCAGAGATCACCTATGTAGACGGTGGTTTCAGCCAGACAGCTGGCCTGTCTGCAGACCAAGTCTAAAAACCCCGCGCACATTGCTGCCCCAAGCCCTGCAGGTCCATTGGCCTGCAGGGCTTTTTTTGCTTTTTTTATTAGGCCGATTGCTGTGCATCCCCTCTACCACTCGCGGCCACCACGAAAGGTTGCGGTGAATTTGCGCCCACAAAAATAAGAATGAATCGCATCTAGCAACAATCAGTGATTGACTGACACCGCTGCCGCACAACCACTATCACGCTGCACTAACCACTCTGGATAAGCACGTATGAAAAAGAACGCTGCCTCAGATACGCACACCCCTCTGAGCGTGGGCGTGCTTGGAATCAACAAGCACAGCGTGCGCTTGTGGGTCGGTTTTGCCATCTCTGTGGCAGGTATTTGGGCGCTCTTCAGCATGTTCTGGAGTTATGCGCAGCAGCAACTCGTCGTGCTGCAAGCCTTGGGCGGCGGCATGGTCGCTGCCTTTGCGACCGCCTTGGGAACCGTGCCTGTCATGTTTTCCCACAGCATGAGTGCGCGCACCCAGGACACCTTGTTTGGTTTTGGTGCGGGAGTGATGCTGGCGGCCTGTGCGTTCTCTCTCATCCTGCCCGGTATGGATGCTGTGCGTAGCCAAGCGTTGTTTGGCGGCTCCGATAGCGCGGCCGCGGTGGTAATCGGTACCGCCATCTTGCTAGGCGCTGCCGTCATGCTGCTGATGGACCGCTTGCTGCCCCACGAGCACTTTATCAAGGGCCGTGAAGGCATGGATCTGGACGCGGCACGGCGCCTGCAACGCACCTGGCTGTTTGTGTTTGCCATCACCTTGCACAACCTGCCAGAAGGCCTGGCAATTGGCGTCGGCTACGCCAGCGATGGCATAGCAGGCAATGCCTTGGCCACGGGCATTGCCATCCAAGACGTACCCGAGGGTTTGGTGGTTGCCATGGCGTTGCTGACGGCAGGCTACAGCCGCAAAGTATCTGTGACGCTGGGCATGCTCAGTGGCTTGGTGGAGCCTGTCGGTGCCGTACTGGGTGCCGCCGTGGTCAGTGCATCAGCTGGCATTTTGCCGTGGGGTCTGGGCTTTGCAGCAGGTGCCATGCTGTTTGTCATCAGCCACGAAATCATTCCCGAATCACACCGCAAAGGCCATGAAACCTTTGCCACCGGCGGCCTGATGCTGGGCTTTGTGCTGATGATGGTGATGGACACCGCGTTCGGCTAGCGCCTGACCCGTGCACCCTGCGCTTGCACGGCGGGGGGCTGAACAGCGCTGTCATACGGCAAAACACTACGCCAAGCTCAGACTGCGCGTACGCCCGCGCAGGCAATAGCTGTGAAAAAGTGTGTTCATTGCTTAACCACTTCACCCCAAGGGAGACCCTATGACCACCTACCCCCTCTTGCTCTCAAGCTTGGCAGTGGCCGCAGCACTGGCTGGCTGCGCAGGCGTTCTCAATGAACCTACAGCCACTGCAGAGCTCAAACCCACCACAGGCAGCACCGTCACTGGCAAAGTGCATTTTTTGCAGCACAAACACGGCATGGTGAAGGTGACAGGGCAAATCAGTGGTCTTAAGCCCAACTCCGAGCATGGCTTTCACATCCATGAAAAAGGCGACTGCTCCAGCCCAGATGGCACCAGCGCAGGCGGTCACTTCAACCCGGAAAACACCCCCCATGGCAAGCACGGCCATGCACCGCAGCACGCTGGCGACTTGCCTAGTTTGCATGCCAATGCCAATGGCATGGCCGTCGTGCACTATGAAACCAACCAAATCAGCCTGGGCAGCGGCACCAACAATATCGCCAATCGTGCCTTGATCGTGCATGCTGACCCTGACGACTACACCACCCAACCCACGGGCAACGCTGGAGCGCGACTGGCCTGCGGAGTCATTCAACCGCAGTAAAAAGCCACCGCTGACGGCAACAGCAACGCGCCTCTACACCCTAAAAAAACCGACACCTTGGACTGTCGGTTTTTTTACTTTTTTGGCGTTTAACGCTGATACAGCAAGCGCAGACAGCTATGTTTTTCATACCTACCAAACAACGCCTTGCACTGCAAGCCTTTGGCGGCGCATACCCCTGCATGCAACATAGCCTTGCACAGCCATCGACGACGCAGGCGCGAACTCAGACAATGGCGACCATCGCATCTGCAGGCTTTGTTTGTGCAATCTGAAAAATCATCGTTGGCCGCCCTCACCTTGGGTGCTTTGGGCGTGGTGTATGGCGATATCGGCACCAGCGTGCTGTATGCGCTCAAAGAAGTTTTTAGTTCCGGCCATGTCGCGCTCACCACGGCCCATGTGTACGGTGTGCTGTCGCTGGTGGTGTGGACAGTGACGGTCATCGTCTCACTCAAATACGTCACCTTGGTGCTGCGCGCTGACAACCGTGGGGAAGGCGGCCTGGTGGCCATGCTGGCATTGGCAGCCAGCGCCGTAGAAGGCCACCCGCGTTTGCGCCGCTGGCTGATGGCCATTGGTATTTTTGGCACCTGCCTGTTTTACGGCGATGGTGTGATTACCCCGGCAATTTCCGTGCTGTCGGCCGTGGAAGGGTTGGCGGTGCTCTCACCCCGCTTTTCCTCGGCGGTGGTACCGCTGACTTTGCTGATTTTGTTCATCCTGTTTGCGGTGCAAAAGCGTGGCACCGCCGGCATTGGCCGCTGGTTTGGCCCCATCATGGGGCTGTGGTTTCTAAGCCTGGCTGTCCTGGGCTTTTGGCACATTGCCCAGCATCCGCAAATTTTGTGGGCCCTCAGCCCCCACCATGCGTTCGCATTTGTGTGGGAGGAGCCGGGGGTGGCATTTTTGCTGCTGGGGGCCGTCGTGCTGTGCGTCACAGGTGCTGAAGCGCTGTATGCAGACTTGGGCCACTTTGGCAAACGCCCCATTCGGCAAGCGTGGTTTGGCGTTGCCATGCCCGCACTGCTGATCAATTACCTAGGCCAAGGGGCTTTGCTGCTGCAGCAGCCCGATGCCGTCAGCAACCCCTTCTTTGCCATGGCGCCACGCGCCCTGCTGCTGCCCATGGTGGTGCTGGCCACGGCGGCTACGGTGATTGCCTCGCAAGCGCTGATTACGGGCGCATTCAGCGTCACCAAACAAGTCATACAACTGGGTTATCTGCCGCGCTTGCAAGTGCTGCACACCAGCGAAACAGACACGGGCCAGATTTACCTGCCTTTGGTGAACTGGGGGCTGTGCGCAGGCATTGCGCTGGCCGTCATTTTCTTCCAGTCTTCCGGTGCTTTGGCTGCGGCTTATGGCATTGCAGTCACGCTGGACATGCTGATCACCACCGTGCTGACCTTCTTTGTGGTGCGCTGGGGCTGGAAATACCCGCTGCTGCCCATCGCTGCAGCCACCGCCTTTTTCCTGGCCGTGGATGTGAGCTTTTTTGCCTCTAATTTGCTCAAGCTGACAGATGGGGGCTGGTTCCCGCTGGCCATTGGCGCAGGCATGTTTTTGCTCATGCGCACCTGGCATACCGGGCGAGAGTTGGTGCTGCAATCATTGCGGCCACACGCCCTGCCTTTGATCGATTTTTTAACCATGCTGCGCCGCGATAGCGTCACCCGCGTAGAAGGCACGGCGGTGTTTTTGTCTTCCCAAGTAGGCACCGTGCCCAGTGCTTTGCTGCACAACCTCAAGCACAACAAGGTGCTGCACGCCCGCAATGTCTTCGTCACGGTACGCAACCACGAAGTCGCCCACGTACCGCCGGACAGCCGTGCAACCGCGCATGACCTGGGCCACGACTGCTGGCAGGTGGTGCTGCACTTTGGCTTCAAAGATGAGCCGCATGTGCCCAATGCCCTGACGCTGCTGTCTCTCAAAGGTGAGTTGCCCAAGGCCTCTGTGATGGAAACCAGCTACTTTCTCTCGCGCGACATCATCGTGGCGCAGCATGGCCGTGGCATGGCGCTGTGGCGTGAAAAACTGTTTGCGCAGATGTACCGTAACGCCAGCTCTGCTGCAGATTTCTTGCACCTGCCCAACCGCAATGTGGTGGAACTGGGCAGCCAAATTGTGATTTAAGACGCAGTGCGGCGCACCGCGCGCCCCACACTGCACCCGCCTACCCACACGTTCCTGCGCCAGCAGCACCCAGCGCAGTGCGGGCGTTGCCCGCCTGCACATCCGACTGCGCAGGCAGGTCGACTTTCTCCAACAACCAGACCAGCGGACTAGCCAGCAGCGCCACATTTTTTATGCTGCAGCCATGTTGCGTCGCACTTACTTGCTCGTTTTTGTTGCCATCAGCGTGCTGGTGTGCGCCCCTGCGCGCGCACAAGGGTCGCCACTCACCCTGGCGAACGGCTATCACCCCGGCTTGAACCTTGCCCACTACTGGGTCAGTGAAAAATACGATGGCATTCGCGCCCACTGGACAGGCCAGCAATTGCTCAGCCGCCAAGGCATTCCGATTGCTGCTCCGGCATGGTTCACCCACCACTGGCCCAGCACAGCGCTGGATGGCGAGTTATGGGCAGGCCGGGGCCAGTTTGCAGCCGTGCAATCGACCGTGGCACAAGGCGCTGCCGACGAAGCCGGTTGGCGTGCTGTGCGCTATATGGTGTTTGATGTGCCCGGGCATGCTGGCAACTTGGTGCAGCGCCAGCAGCAGTTGCAGCGCAACGTGCGCGCCATTGGCCAAAGCTGGGTGCAGCAGGCACCACAATGGCAGGTGTCCAGCCACGAGGCGCTGATGCGCCAGTTGCGCAGCGTGAGCCAGCAAGGCGCCGAAGGGCTGATGCTGCGCCGTGCCGACAGCCCCTACCGCGCAGGCCGCAGCGATGACCTCCTCAAACTCAAACTGTTTGACGATGCGGAAGCCGTGGTGGTCGCCCACCTGCCCGGCAAAGGCAAATACCAAGGAATGACGGGCGCGCTGCTGGTGGAGCTGCCCCGCGGGCAGCGCTTCAAAATTGGCAGTGGCTTGAGCGACGCAGACCGCGCCAACCCGCCCCCGGTTGGCAGCACCATCACCTATCGCCACAACGGCTCCCACCCCAGTGGGTTGCCGCGCTTTGCCCGCTACTGGCGTATCCGCGGTGAAGCTTCAGCTCCCGCCTCCAGCCCGGATCGATAAAAAAGAGAGCTTGCAGCGCTTATTTCTACAAGGCTTCAGATGCTTTAACACCTGAAAACCAAGCAAGACAAGCGCTACAAGCTCTTATTTTTAAAGCCTTCGCACATTAGCCAAGGCTTTGACTGCGACAGCTATTTACTTCGCTGCACCACCGGTGGACTTGACTGCGGGCTTGCGCACGGGCGACTTGGCACGGGGTGCTGCAGCCTTCTTGGCAAAGGGTTGGGGCTTGTCTTGCACCACGCAGTCTGCGTAGTAGCGCACTTCGCCCTTGTCGTCTTCGATCTCGACCAGACCGTGGATATCGGTTTCAAAGCCGGGGCACTCCTTGGCAAATTCGCGGGCGAACAGCAGGTAGTCAACGATCTTCTTGTTGAAGACTTCACCGGGAATCAGCAGCGGAATGCCGGGTGGGTATGGCGTCACCAGACCCACGGTGGTACGGCCCACCAAGTGGTCGATCTCCACGCGCTCGGTCTTGCGCTGCGCAATGTGGGCGTAGGCGTCCGATGGCTTCATGGCGGGCTGCAAATCCGACAGGTACATCTCCGTCGTCAGGCGGGCGATGTCGTACTTGGCGTACAGCTCGTGCACATGCTGGCACAGGTCCTTGAGGCCCATGCGCTGGTAGCGGCGGTGCTGCTGCACGAACTCGGGCAGGATGCGCGCCAGCGGCTGGTTGCGGTCGTAGTCGTCCTTGAACTGCTGCAGCGCCGTCAACATGGTGTTCCAGCGGCCCTTGGTGATGCCGATGGTGAACATGATAAAGAACGAGTACAGGCCGGTCTTCTCGACCACCACGCCGTGCTCTGCCAGGTACTTGGTGACGATGGAGGCGGGAATGCCGGTGTCGGCAAAGTCGCCGTCCAAGTCTAGGCCGGGCGTGACGATGGTGGACTTGATCGGGTCCAGCATGTTGAAGCCGTCGGCCAAGTCGCCAAAGCCGTGCCAGTTGTCGAATTCCTTACCATTCTTTTTCTTGGACTTGGTCTTGGGGGCTGCATCCTTGCCGCGGATGATCCAGTCGTCCGCACGGCCCACGCCCTCTTCGGCCAGCTTTTCGGGGCCCCAGACCTGGAACCACCAGTCGTCGTCGCCGAACTCGTCGTCCACCTTGCGCATGGCGCGGCGGAAGTTCAATGCCTCCAGAATCGACTCTTCCACCAACGCCGTGCCGCCGGGCGGCTCCATCATGGCGGCCGCCACGTCGCAGCTGGCAATGATGCTGTACTGCGGGCTGGTCGAGGTGTGCATCAGGTACGCCTCGTTGAACAGGTGGTGGTCCAGCTTCTCATTCTGCGAATCCTGCACCAGCACATGCGAGGCCTGGCTGATACCAGCCAGCAGCTTGTGGATGGACTGCGTGGCGTACACCACCGACTCTTTCGGGCGCTGGCGCTTCTTGCCCATGGCGTGGTAGGTGCCATAGAAGGGGTGGAAGGCCGCGTGCGGCAGCCATGCCTCGTCGAAATGCAGGTTGGCCACGTAGCCGTCCAGCATGTTCTTGATGGTCTCGGTGTTGTACAGCACGCCGTCGTAGGTCGACTGTGTCAGCGTCAGCACGCGCGGCTTGACAGCCTTAGCGTCCACACCCTTGAGCAAGGGGTTGGCGGCAATCTTGGCCTGGATGGATTCCACGCTGAATTCGCTTTGCGGGATCGGGCCGATGATGCCAAAGTGGTTGCGCGTGGGCTTCAAGAACACCGGAATCGCACCCGTCATGATGATGGAGTGCAGGATGGACTTGTGGCAGTTGCGGTCCACCACCACCACGTCGCCAGGGGCCACGGTATGGTGCCAGACGATCTTGTTGGAGGTGGAGGTGCCGTTGGTCACAAAGTAGCAGTGGTCGGCATTGAAGATGCGAGCGGCATTGCGCTCGGACTCGCCGATGGCGCCGTTGTGGTCCAGCAGCTGGCCCAGCTCTTCCACGGCATTGCACACGTCGGCGCGCAGCATGTTCTCGCCATAGAACTGGTGGTACATCTGGCCCACGGGCGTCTTCAGGAAGGCCACGCCCCCGGAGTGACCGGGGCAGTGCCAGCTGTACGAACCGTCTTCCGCATAGTCCAACAGTGCCTTGAAGAACGGGGGTTGCACGCTTTCCAGGTAGGCCTTGGCTTCGCGGATGATGTGCTTGGCCACGAACTCGGGGGTGTCCTCGAACATGTGGATGAAGCCATGCAGCTCGCGCAGGATGTCGTTGGGCAGGTGGCGACTGGTCTTGGTCTCGCCGTAGATGTAGATCGGCACCTCTTCATTCTTGCGGCGCACTTCGCCAATGAAGCTGCGCAGGCTGTGAATGATGGGGTCGTCGTTATCCCCGGTCAGCTCTTCGTCGTCGATCGACAAAATGAATGCGCTGGCGCGACTTTGCTGTTGCGCAAACTGGCTCAGGTCACCATAACTGGTCACCCCAAGGACTTCAAAGCCCTCATCCTCAATGGCCTGTGCCAGGGCACGGATGCCCAGACCAGACGTGTTGTCGGAGCGGTAATCCTCGTCGATGATGACGATGGGAAAACGGAATTTCATGCGCAACCCTTTGCAATCGGGAACAATAAAAGTCAGATAGGCGCGCAGTGTAAGTAATATCTAGTGCGGGGCCAGAAAATACTGGTTCATTTCCTACATCTAGAGGCAGTATCACAACTGCCCCACACATTGAAACAAAGGGAGGCAGGCTATGGAGCCAAGCACTTGGTGGTGGGTACTGACCGGCTGCATCATCGTCGCAGAGTTACTCACCGGCACCATTTATCTGTTGCTGGTCGCAACTGGCATGGCGGCGGGCGCCATCGCAGCACACCTGGGCCTGAGCATGCCCCTGCAAATTTGTGCCGCCGCAGCCGTTGGCGTGCTGTGCGTGCTGGTGTTTAAACGCATTCGCCGCCACAAACCCGAGTTGCCCACCACGGCCAATCCTGACATCAACCTCGACATTGGCGAAACCCTGCATGTCCCCGAGTGGAACAGCGATGGCACGGCCCGCATCCCCTACCGCGGCAGCCAATGGACGGTCGTGCTGCGTGCCGGCAGCCTGCCTGCGCCGGGTTTGTACCGCGTGATTGAGGTGCAAGGCAGCCGTCTGATCGTGGACAAAGCGTAGACCCGCTTACGCTTGTCCTTTCTTCTTTTTCACTGTTCTCTCTCCAACCAAGGTCTGGTCTATGGAAATCGCCATAATTCTTTTTGTGATCGCTATCGTTTTTGTATCGATGGCCGTCAAAATCGTTCCCCAGCAACATGCGTGGGTCAAAGAGCGATTGGGCAAATACGCGGGCACATTGGGCCCCGGTCTGCGCATCATCATTCCGTTTGTGGAAAAAGTCGCTTATAAGCACAGCCTCAAGGAAATCCCGCTGGATGTGCCCAGCCAGGTCTGCATTACGCGCGACAACACCCAACTGCAGGTGGACGGCATCCTGTACTTTCAGGTCACTGACCCCATGCGTGCCAGCTACGGCTCGTCCAACTACATCATGGCAGTCACGCAACTGGCGCAAACCTCGCTGCGCAGCGTGATCGGCAAGCTGGAGCTGGACAAAACCTTTGAAGAGCGCGACATGATTAATGCCCAGGTCGTCAATGCGATTGACGAAGCCGCGCTGAATTGGGGCGTCAAAGTGCTGCGTTATGAAATCAAGGACTTGACCCCCCCCAACGAAATTCTGCGCGCCATGCAGGCCCAGATCACCGCCGAGCGCGAAAAGCGCGCGCTGATTGCCGCCTCCGAAGGCCGCCGCCAGGAACAAATCAACATTGCCACTGGTGAGCGCGAAGCCTTCATAGCACGCTCCGAAGGTGAGAAGCAGGCCGCCATCAACAAAGCGCAAGGGGATGCCACGGCCATCACCACCGTGGCAGAAGCTACCGCACAAGCATTGGAACGCGTAGCCGCCGCCATCCAGCACCCCGGCGGCGAACAAGCCGTGCAGTTGAAAGTCGCTGAAAGTGCAGTCAAGGCCTATAGCAAAGTGGCACAAGACGCCAACACCACACTGATCGTGCCCAGCAATATTTCTGAGGTTTCTGGCCTGATTGCCTCCGCGATGCGGGTGGTGCAGCAGGGCGGAAAGTCCAGCTGATTCGAGGCGACATGCATGTCGTTGCCAGAGTTAGAACCAGCAAGCAGGCTGAGTACTGACCACGCAGGCTGCACACATACGAACGGGCCCACAGGGGCCCGTTTTAATTACTCCGCCCGTCGCCTGGGCCGTAGATCAAATGCATCGTTGCCCAACGGGGCGCACCGGCTTGCACATAGCCGGTGTTACCAAAGCGATGACTTAAGCGCCGCCGTTAGAAACGGAAAAGCCCCAGTGCATTGCTGTACTGAGGCTTAACGTTTTGATTGCGCTTGAGATGCTGTGTTGAAGCTTGGAAGACTTCAGCATCAAAAGTTGTATCTGGCGGAGAGGGCGGGAGACCAAGAGCCCCTACAAACCCTAACGTAAGCCCTTGAAAATTAATGAAAAAACTTCAAGGCGCAAGGCTTAGAGTACTCAAAAAGTGTACTCATTAAGCTCATAGCTACCGGAAGATTGTATGCTTACGGCATGTAAGGAACTGGCAGAAGCGACTTCTTCTTGTAGAGAGGGTGTCCTGGATACCCACTTTTCAATTTGACCAAGCAGTGTGGATTCTGCAAAGTAGCTAGAACTTTTTGATGGCGCTCTAGATATGCGCCTATCCATAAGGGATGCAGCCACAGAGACCATCTGAGCATCCGCCTATCACCACAGCACCACCAACGCCTCTGCAGGGTTCGCCTTGCTGGGGCTTTTTGTTTTCCTCTTGGACATACGCATGCCCCACCGATACGGGGACACCTAGCTTAAAGACAACCAAAGGAAAACATCATGACTTCTACCGCAATCATCACCAAGACATACAACGACAACACAGTGCTGCTGTCCCGCACCGTGATGGGTGTCAGTTGGTTGTCGCCTTCCAGCGCAAGCAAAGCACGCTTAAATGCTGTCCCCGTCAGGCGGTCTATGCTGGACATTGGAGGGTTGGCTGCTGGCATGGCCTGCCCTTGCGTCTTGAGCATGTCTGCAACAGCGGGCAAGACCAGATTCTCCAAGAGCTGCTGGCGCTGCTTGTCGTCATCCATGTGCATGGACAAGGAGTCTGCCTCATCTCCATCTGCACCACGACCTATCACCAGCCAGCGCTGCCACTCCCCGGACTGCTCCAGCCGCTTGCGCTCATCCGCGAACCAGCGTGCCGCCAGTTGCTGGGCGTCTCTTGCATTCAACTGTGCGCAGCCCTCCTTGGCTTTTCGCGCCAGTTCAAAGGCAGCGTTGGCCTCTGCCAGCGCATCAGGAAAGCGCCTCAGTGCTTCGTTGGGGTCTGTCGTGCGCAGGGAGCGCTTGTACATTCCGCAGCCCATGAACGGGCGCAGGGATTCGTGAACCTTCTTGCGCAGATAGAAGATTCCAGTGCGTGGGTCACGCCAAGGTCGAGCCATCTTCAAAACCATTGCGGTGTACTCATCCGGTGTACTCAAGGGATGACTTACGCGCCGCCGTTAGAAACGAAAAAGCCCCAGTGCATTGCTGTACTGAGGCTTAACGTTTTGATTTTGCTAGTGATGCTGTGTTGAAGCTTGGAAGACTTCAGCATCAAAAGCTGTATCTGGCGGAGAGGGCGTCCGCCATTGCCACGTTCATTGAAGTTCAGTATGATTCAATAAGCTTTTGATTATAAAAGATAAATATCTGATTCATTGTTCATCAAAGTTCGCGGTGAATCGCTAACGGCCCATGTTTTATGTGGGCAGTATGTGGGACAGGACTTCAGACCAGCACATGTATGCCACGTA
>NZ_DLTI01000025.1:0-24909 GCF_002501455.1 Comamonas sp. UBA7840
TTTAAGGGGGGATTACCGTTCTTCTTGGACGTTTTCCAAACTGATAATCTCTGATTCCTCAGAGCGCAGATTGACTCCATACAAATCACCTACTTGATAAAGTAGGGCAAGAAGAAATCCAGCTGAAGAATCTGCGTAGTTTCTTACCATTTTGCTGCTAACTAAAACAGGCTGATTAATTTTCAGCTTTAGCCATGGGCATTCAGCACATATTCTCTTATCCGCATGACTATTTCTATGAGCAATAACATTTCTAACCTGTTGCAATTCAAAAATATTTTTTGAATTTTTTTCTGAAAATTGAAATGATAAACCAAAAGGATTCAACAAAGATTCAAACCGCGTGATACCACGCTTTAAAGCACTAGAAAGATCTTGCTCTAATAATTCCACAAGAAACTCAGCTTGTTCGGCCTTAGAAAGTAGCAAGTATTCACCAAGTTTTACTCGTAACTTTAGGACAGCAGGTACTTCTAAAGCTACACGCCTATGTCTGATCCAAAGTGCAACAAATCCTTTAACAAAATGCTCAAGCCAACTCCAAAGAGCAACAACTACAAAACCATTAAGTACCGGAAAATCCTTTTCAAATTCTGTATTGGCAAGTTCTGCAGATTTCCTAGCATGGTGTAACTTAACTATTGAGGACGGATTCTGCTTACTTCCTTCAACCTCAGTCAAAACCTCAATAATCTTTGGCATTCCCCGAACCACACTTATACCTCTAGCACTTATATCGCTAATTTGCATTAGCAATTCAAGTGAATGTAGTGAATCTTTAAAGTGATCGGTAATCCACTTAGGTAACTTTGACTCTTTCTTTCCACTAAGTGGCCGTTTTTCATAATTTTTTTGCTTCATTTTTTATTTAAAAACCCACGTATAATGTCTAGTCATAAATATAGAATTAACCCATCAAAAAATCAAATAACAATCGCTATTTATAAAAAAATAAATACGTAAGTGCAACCCCGCGCGCGCAAGCGTCGCGCTCCACTTTGTGGAAGTCCTTCATATTTCCGGCGGCTGTTTGAGCGAAGCGCTGCAAGCGCGCAGTGAGTTCCGCCGGAAGCCGTCGGCAGACGCGCTTCTTTGGTGACTTTCTTGTCGCGGACAAGAAAGTTACTCGCCTGCCGGTGCGACAAACCGGCCTCTGCAAAGAAACACACCGCAGAAACAAAAACAGCAAAAGGTACAAATAAAAAAATAGCTTCTAACGCTTGCACCACAAGCGCTAGAAGCCAATTTAATGCTTAAAAGAAAAGCGCTTTACAGCACGCGCGCTCTCACACTCTTCCCCTTCACGCGTCCGTTATTGAGCTTGGCACAAGCCTCCGCCGCAATCCGGCGATCCACCGCCACGTACGTCGAAAAGTCATTCACGCTGATCTTGCCAATCTGGTCCTTGGCATAGCCAAAGTCCGCACACATGGCGCCCAGCACGTCGCCAGCGCGAATCTTTTCCTTGCGCCCGCCGATGATCTGGATGGTCATCATGGGCGGCAGCAGGGGGCCACCGGGGGCGGGCGTCAATTCGGCCACCTCCAACCACTCCGAGGGGCGGCCTTGCAGTTGCTCAATCTTGGCCACATAGGGCATTTCGTCCATGGCCACCAGGTTCAGCGCCAGGCCTTCGGCATCACCCCGGCCGGTGCGGCCAATGCGGTGGATGTGCACTTCGGCGTCGGGCGTTACGTCCACATTGATGACGCAGGCCAGGTTGGCAATATCGAGGCCGCGTGCGGCCACGTCGGTGGCGACCAGCACGCTGCAGCTGCGGTTGGCAAACTGCACCAGCACTTCGTCGCGCTCGCGTTGCTCCAGCTCGCCGAACAGGGCCAGTGCGCTGATGCCTTGGGCCTGCAGCTCGGTCACCACATCGCGGCATTGCTGCTTGGTGTTGCAAAACACAATGCTGGATTCGGGGCGGAAGTGCGCCAGCATTTGCACCACCACGTCCACTTTTTGCTTGGCGGGCACTTCGTACCAGCGTTGCTCAATTTTGTGGGCGCTGTGCTGGGCCGCCACTTGCACCATTTGTGGCTCACGCATAAAGCGTTTGGCCAGACGGTCAATGTCATCGGGGTAGGTGGCCGAGAACAGCAGGGTCTGGCGCTGCTCGGGGCATTGCTCGACCACGGTGGTGATGTCGGCGTAAAAGCCCATGTCCAGCATGCGATCGGCTTCGTCCAGCACCAGGGTCTGGATGTTGGAGATGTCGAGCACGCCACGCTCGATCAGGTCCATCACGCGGCCGGGCGTACCAACGACGATGTGCGCGCCGTTTTCCAGGCTGGCAATCTGGTTGCGCGTGGGCACGCCACCGTAGACAGTGACGACCTTGATGTTCTCTTGCGCGCGCGCCAGGCGGCGGATTTCGGTGGCCACTTGGTCGGCCAACTCGCGCGTGGGGCACAACACCAAGCCTTGCACGGCAAACCAGCGCTGGTTCAGGCGCTCCAGCAGAGGCAGGCCAAAGGCGGCAGTTTTGCCGCTGCCGGTGCTGGCTTGGGCGATCAGGTCTTTACCGGCCAGCGTCAAAGGCAGGCTGGCGGCTTGGATGGGCGTCATCTGCTCATAGCCCAGCGCTTGCAGGTTCTGCAAGGTGGCGGGATGCAAGCTGAGTGAGGAAAACGCCGTAGAAGCGGTTGCGCCTGCGGCGCTGGTGTGGGTATTCATGGCCGCAATTATCCGGGCCTGCTGCAGCCCGCGCCCGGGCTGGGTCAATCGTGCGCGTTTTCTGCTGCTGGGCCTGGGTGGGCGGCCACTTGCTGCTGCACGCTGCGCACAAAGGCCTGCAGCAAAGGGCTGGTGTGGTCTCTGCGCCAAGCCAGATAGGCAGGGGTAGCCACCGTCACACCTTGCAGCGGCGCATAGGTGACCCCGGCAATCCCCGCACGCTCGACACAGCGAGGCACCAGCGCCACGCCCTGCCCGGCAGACACCAGCGCTGCCACGGTCAGCCATTGCCGCGCGGCATGGGTGGTGTTGGGGTGAATGCCCGCATGGTGCAGGCAGGAGATGACGTTGTCGTAATTGGCGGGCGCCACATCCCGGGCAAACATGACAAAGGTTTCGTCACGCAGCAGCTGCAAATCAATGCTTGCCTGCCCTGCCAGTGCGTGCCCTGCGGGCATGCAGCACACCAAGGGCTCATCGCCGATGTGCAAGGTTTCCAGCAGATCCGGTGCGTGGCTGATATTTAAAAACCCAGCATCCAGCTGCCCATCGGTAATGGCTTGCAACTGGTCGTGGGTCGCGGTTTCATGCAGGCACACTTGCACCAGGGGCCGGGTGGTTTGAAAGTGCCGGCAATATTCGGGCACCTGCCGGTAAATCATGGTGCCCGTGATGCCGATGTTCAGCCGCCCTTGGGCGCCTTGCGCCACGCCACGCACCACTTCGGCAGCACGCTGCATCTGGTTGAGGACTTTGCGCGCCTCTTGCAAAAATGCCTCACCTGCGGGCGTGAGCGTGACTTGTTTGGCATCGCGCTCCATCAGCACCGCACCCAGATCTTGCTCCAAGGTTTTGAGCGCCACGCTCAACGGTGGCTGGGTAATCGACAAGCGCTGTGCCGCACGCCCAAAGTGCCGCTCTTCAGCCAGTGCAACAAAGTAACGCAAGAGGTGGGTTTTCATGGTGACTGCATCTTGCATCCACCGTTGGGGAGGCAGATTCACCCGACTCCTAGCATTTACCCTTGCATGCACGGCTGAACGGGGCGTTGGCAGGCTCAGTAGGACTTGGGCAAGCCCAGCACTTTTTCTGCGATGAAGTTCATGATCATCTGTGGGCTGACCGGAGCCAGTCGCGGAATCCACGACTCACGCATGTAGCGCTCTACATGGTATTCCTTGGCATAACCCATGCCGCCGTGGGTGAAGATGGCGGTTTCGCAGGCTTTGCCGCAGGCCTCGGCAGCCAAATATTTGGCTGCATTGGCTTCCGCAGCGCAAGGCAACCCACGGTCGTACAGAAAAGCGGCTTTTTGCACCATGAGGTGGGCGGCCTCCAGCTCCATCCACGATTGGGCCAAGGGGTGCTGAATGCCCTGGTTCTGGCCAATCGGCCGGTCAAACACCACGCGTTCTTTGGCGTACAGCGCCGCGCGTGCCAGCGCAGCACGGCCCAGGCCCACAGCCTCAGCAGCGATCAGGATGCGCTCCGGGTTCATGCCGTGCAGGATGTAAGAAAAGCCTTTGTTTTCTTCACCAATGCGGTCTTCCACCGGAATGCGCAGCCCGTCGATGAACAGCTGGTTGGTGTCCACGCATTTGCGGCCCAGCTTGGGAATTTCATGCACCTCGATATGGCTGCGATCCAAGTCGGTATAGAACAGGCTCAGCCCTTCCGTGCCCTTGCACTCCTCGACCGGCTTGGTGCGCACCAGCAGCAAAATTTTGTTGGCCACCTGCGCGGTAGAGATAAACACTTTCTGGCCAGAAACCACGTAATGGTCACCATCGCGCACCGCCTTGGTCTGGAGCTTGAGGGTGTTCAGCCCGGCATTGGGCTCCGTCACACCGAAACAGGCTTTGTCATGCCCCGCAATCAATGGTGGCAGCCAGCGTTTTTTCTGTGCTTCAGAGCCAAACACCACCACGGGGTGCAAGCCAAAAATATTCATGTGCACCGCAGAGGCACCGGACAACCCTGCGCCTGTGGCAGAGATGGTGTGCATCATCAATGCGGCTTCGCTGATGCCCAGCCCTGCGCCGCCGTAGGCCTCTGGCATGGCAATTCCTAGCCAGCCGGCATCGGCCAGTGCCTTGTGAAAGTCATGCGGAAAGCCCCCTTCGTGGTCTTTTTCCAGCCAGTAATCGGCATCGAAAGGGGCACACACACGCTCAATCGCGTCACGAATTTGCTCTTGCTCGGCATTCCACAAAAAATCCATGTTGTCTCTCAGCGGTGATTGGGTTCTTCTAAAAGTCTAGGAAAACGCTCGCTGCGCTCAAGGGCGGCGTACCCGTGCAGGGTTTTCTGCATAGGGCGGGCTGTAGATCACCAGCAGGCGCACGGGTGTGTCGCTGGTCACGCGGAAGATGTGCATCACGTCTTGCGGGAAGAAGCAGGTATCACCAGGCAACATCGCGAACGTCTCGCCGTCTACCTCGACCTCGGCCGTGCCTTCCAGCAAATAGCACGCTTGCTCCATACCGGGGTGGGCATGGGGCAATGCGCCACCACCTTTTTCCAGCGTGCCCAGCACCACTTCCATGTGCTCGGCCCCCACATTGGCTTGGCTGACCAAGCGCTTGTTCACCGTGCCGTGGTGGTTGGCAGGGCTGTAGCCCTGCACGTCTTTTTCTCGCACCAAATAACGCGACATGTTCATCTCCTTGATCAAGCCACCACACAGGCCGCCTGGCGACAGGCGCCGCTGGCTTGCATGGCTGCAATTTCTTCATTCGAATACCCCAAGCGCAACAGCACGGTGGCGGTGTGCTCCCCGAGTTGCGGGGCGGGGCTGGGTTGGGTGGCGGGCGGCGTCTGCGACCATTGCGTGGGGACACCGGTGGTTTTGATCGGCCCTTCGGTGGGGTGATCCAGGGTGCGCACAAACCCTGTGGCTTGGTGGTGCGGGTCTTGCAGCAGGTCTTCCGGGGAAGCCATGGGCATATTGGGCACATCTGCCGCATCCAGCAGCGTGCGCCACTGCGCCGTGGTGCGCTGGCGCATGAGTTGCCCCACCTCGGCATACACCGCGTCAATATGCGCTGCACGCTGGGTGTGCGTGGCAAACATGGGGTCTTGCATGCGTTCTGGCTGCCCGATTGCCTGGAAGAAGCTGTGCCAGTGCTTGTCGTTGTAGATCAGCACGCACAGGTAGCCATCCGCCGTCTGGTAGGGCTTGCGATGCTCTGTCAGCAACCGCGCATAACCAGCGCCCCCCATCGGCGGCTCAAAACTCAATCCGGCCAGGTGGTCACCCAGAATGAATTGCGTCATGGCTTCAAACATGGGCACCACCACGGCTTGGCCTTGGCCACTGCACTCCCGTGCATACAGCGCGGTGGTGACGGCGTAGACCGCATGCAAACCGGTGACGCGGTCGCCCAGCGTCATGGGGGCATAGGCGGGCTCGCCGCCACCATATTGCTGGGACAGCCACGGCACACCGGTTGCGCCCTGAATCAGGTCGTCATACGCAGGCTTGCCGGCGTAAGGCCCTGCTTGGTCAAAGCCGCAGCAGCTGACATGGATGAGGCGGGGATTCAGCGCCTTCAGATCGTCATACGACAGCCCCAGCCGCGCCATGGCTTGGGGCCGCACATTGCTGATGAGCACATCGCTGTCTTTCAGCAAGCGCAGCAAGGCTTCTTTGGCACTGGGATTTTTCAAGTCCAGCACCACCGACTGTTTGCCCTGATTGGCCTGCAAGAAGATATAGCCCATGCCCGCATTGCGCATGGGGCCGACATGCCGCATGTTGTCGCCCTCGGGCGACTCCACCTTGATCACTTCAGCCCCCAAAGAGGCCAAAATCTGCGTGGCAAACGGCCCCATGATGACGGACGTCATGTCCACCACCTTGACGCCAGCCAGCGGGCCTGAGGCGGTCGTACGCTGCTCCATACCCACCTCGCCTTACTGCGCTTCGATCTTGGACTGCTCGATCAGCTGCCCCCAATTGTTGAGCTGCTGCTGCACGTAGCGCGCGAACTCTTTGGGCGTGGCCGTGGGCCAGACTTCAAAGCCCACCTGCGCCAGCTGGTCCTTCACGTCTTGCTCTTTCAGCAGCACTTGCAGCTCGGCATTCAGGCGCTCGGCAATTTCGGCGGGCATGCCTGCGGGACCAAAAATACCGTTCCATGACGTGATGTCAAAACCAGGCAGCGCTTTGGCCATAGGGGGCACGTTGGGCAGCAAGGTCGAGCCCTTGGCCGCTGTCACGGCCAGCGTGCGCACACGATCCGTTTTCAGCATGCTCCAGCCAGAGCCCAGATCCACCACATACATCTGGATTTGGTTGCCCACCAAATCGGTCAACGCCTGAGGGCTGGACTTGTAAGGCACCGATGTGATGCGGGTGTTGGTCAAAAACTTGAAGGTTTCGGATGCCACCAGCGAGGTGCTATTGGGCGTGCCGTAGGACAACTTTTCAGGGTTGGCCTTGGCATAAGCGATCAGCTCTTCCGTGGTGTGGGCTGGCACCGAAGGGTGCACGACCAGCGCAAACGGCAACTCGCCCACACGCGCCACCGGGGTGAAGTCTTTGATGGGGTCGTACTTCAGCTTTTTGATCAGCCACGGGTTCGCGGAATGCGAGGTGTTGGTGGTCATGAACAAGGTGTAGCCGTCTGGCTTGGCCTTGGCTACGTAACCGGCGCCAATCTGCGCGCTGGCACCCGCTTTGTTCTCCACAATCACGGGCTGCTTCAGCCGCTCACCCAGCTTGTTGGCGATCACCCGCGCCACCGCGTCGGTGCCACTGCCTGCTGCAAACGGCACCACCATGGTGATGGGGGCTGAAGGGTACGCCTGTGCAAAGCAAGATGCCGCCGCGAACAGCGATACGGCTCCTGCGATGGCTCGCAATGTTGTCATGCTTGTCTCCTTGTGACTTTGAAGTACTGTGTGCCCAGTACTCATGCCATGTTGGAGTCATGCATCATTCGCGTCCAATTCTTTTTAACGCAGCAATCATTCGATTTGCGAATCACCCATCGCTGCGGCCCAGCGCTAGCGGATGGTGCCCATTTCTGTTTCCAGCACCGTCGCGGCACCTTGGGGCAGCAACTCAATGCGGGCCTGCACGCGGGGTATGGCGGCCATCAGCGCGGCCTCGGTGCGCTGGCGCCAGTCTGCAGCCTGGGCCAGCGTCCACTCCCCGGGCACGTGCAGGTGCAGGTCGATAAAGCTGTGCCCACCGGCTTGGCGGGTGTGCAGGCTGTCAAACACCAGGTGCTCGCCCGTTTGCAGCTGTGCAGCCTGGGTTTGGGCTTGCAGCACGGCATCAATCTGCGCCAGTTGTTCGGGGTCCAAGGCAATGTCCATCAGGCCTTGCGAGGCGCGCCACAGCAGCACGGCGCCGTGCCACAAGATGTTCAGCGCCACTGCCACGCCAGCAAGTGGGTCAAGCCACCACCAGCCGCTGGCTTGGGCCAGCACCAGTCCAAGCACCACCCCCACCGAGGTGTACACATCGGTCAGCAAGTGGCGTGCATCGCCCTCCAGTGCCATGGAGTGGTAGGTGCGCGCACTGCGAAACATCACCCACGCCAGCGCACCGTTGAGCACGGTACTGAGCAGCGACAGCCCCAAGCCCCAGTCCAGCCGTTGCAGGGGCTGGGGCGACAGCCAGCGGTCCACACTGACCCACAGGATGGCCAAACTGGCGCCAATGATCAGCAGCCCCTCAAACCCGGCAGAGAAATACTCTGCCTTGTAGTGGCCGTAGGGGTGGTCTTCATCGGCCGGGCGCTGGGCGATGGTGAGCATGGCCAGCGCAAACGTGGCTCCGGCCAAATTCACAAACGACTCCATGGCATCCGAGAGCAACCCCACCGAGCCGGTCAGCCACCATGCCAGCATCTTGAGCACGATGGTGATGACGGCCACCAACACGGAAATGCGCAGCAAGCTGCGGGGAGTCAACCAACCCTCCAGGGCGGAGGGAGCCTGTGGTGATGCCATGCCATTCCTTCGTTCACCGCAATCGTGATTGCGAATGATTTTGGCTCTCAGCGCTTATCCAGCAAGCGTTGACAGCTATGTTTTTTCATGAATGCAGCAGTGTAGCGCGGCAACCCGCGCGCCGCCAGCCCTGCGGGGTGCGGCCCTGCTTATCGCGCGCGCTGGGCTTGTCGGTAGGCGCCCGGTGCTTGCCCCGTCCATTGCACAAAGGCACGGCCAAAGCTTTTCTCACTGGCAAAGCCACAGGCCTGTGCCACGCGTTTGAGGGGCAAATCGCTGCGGTGCAACAAATGCAGGGCGCGGTGGCGGCGTACATCGTCTTTGAGCTGCTGCAAGCTGCTGCCTTGCTGCTGCAACTGCCGGTGCAAGCTGCGCGGAGCCAGGTGCAATTGCGCACACAGGCTGGCGGCCGTGTGCCCGCATTGCGGATGCGACGCCAAGGCCTGGCGCACGCGCTGCACCAAGGGCTGGCCGGGCGTGTAGGGGCGCACCTGGATCGGCAAGGCGCGCTGCAGCATGGCGTTGAGCGCCTGCTCATCGCGCAACACGGGCAGCTGCAGCAGCGCAGCATCCAACTCCAAGCTGGCCACTGCTGCGCCAAATTGCACGGGGGCTTCAAACAGCAGGTCATACACGCCGTAGTGCGCAGGCCGGGCAAAGGGAAAGCTGGCACGGCGCAGGGGCAAACGTGCATCCACCAGCCAGCTGGCAAAGCCGTGCAAATTGCGCAGCACCGAGAGCTGACAGAACTCCGCCATCGCCGCGTGCGGCGCCCCGTCGCCCTGCACCACCAGCGTGATGGTGGCCAGGCTGCCATCTACCTGCAGCTGCAGCGCCACGTCCTGCGTCAGCAAGCCATGGTGGCGGCACCAGCGCGCCACGGCCAGGCCCAGCGAAGGGCTGCTGATGCTGGCGCGTGCCAGCAAGCCATAGCTGCCCCAGGGCAGGCGGCGGCTGAACCAGCCCAGCGCCTCGTCATCCAGCTCGCGCATGGCGTGGTCGCACAGCAGCTCCATCTGCAGGGCCGTGATGCGGGCGCTGTCCTCTTGCAGCAGCTGTGGCGCAATTTGTGCCGCCTGCAGTGCGCCCTCCACGGCCATGCCCCGCTGGGCATAGGCGTGCGCCACGCTGCGCACAAAGGCGATGGGGGTGTGGGCGGGGTGTTGGGCGGCTGTGGCAGCCACCAGCAAAGGCGTGCTCATATGGCAATTATTGCAACCTATGTGACCGCTTCTGTATCGGTCATCGCCCTAGGATGACAACTACAGCGGCCCGTGTGCCCAGCCCGGGCCAGTGGTGTTGCCGTCGATGCGCAGGCATTGCGCCTGCGTCGAAGTTTGTGGTTTCAGGAGACGTTCACGCGTATGCGCACCCGCCCTTTGTCCGTATCAGTTGGCACCATGCGCGCTGGCCATCGGCATGCCGGCGGCTTTGCGCGCCACCACCAGGCGTTTGCGCAGGGCCACTTCGGACATATCCAGCTCACTGACCATGGCGCGCAAGGTTTCGTCGTTGATCCGGTGTGCCTGGCGCTCGGCGTACAGCGTGTCGCGCTCTACCTGGATGCAGTGCAGCCGCAGCTCCATCTCTTTCACATAGCGCTCACGGCGCTCTTGCACCATCTCCGGCGTGTCGCGCTGGGCTTCGGTGCTGGTGGCCACGCCGCTGTCGTCCAGCAAGTGAATGCGGTTGCGGTATTCCTGCGTGATGCGGCCCACCACCTCTTGGTACTGCGCCAGCCACTGCTCGTCGTGCTGCTGCACATCGCTGTCGGTAATGGTCAGGCTGGCAATCGCCGCCTTGCAGGCCGCCGTGCGCGCCGCACGTTCTTCGTGCTGGGTCTCGGTATCTTCATGCGCCGGCATGTGCCGCAAGATCAAGGGCAGCGCAATTGCCCCCAAGATCAAGGTGAACAAAATCACGCCCGTGGCCAAGAAGATGAGCAAGTCGCGCTCCGGGAACGGGCGGCCGTTGTGCAGATACACCGGGATGGACAGCGCCGCCGCCAGCGTCACCGCACCACGGATGCCCGCCATGGTGGTGGCCAGATTCAGCAGGCGCGAGGGCTTTTCGGTCATCTTGCCCTGGCGGTGGGCGGCGCGCAGTGCGCGGTGCACGCCCAGCTCAATCCACACCCAGCGCACCAGCAGCAGGCCCGAAGAAATGGCAGCCACCCAGCCCAGCAGCACCCACCAGTCATAGCCCGAATGCAAGAGGGTGGTGCCCATGATGGAGGGCAGCTGCAGCCCCAGCAGCAAGAAGATGGCGCCGTTGAAGGCGGCTTCCACCATGCTCCACGTCCCTTCGGTCTGCAGGCGCTCGGAGATGAAGTTGCTGCGATCCAGATCCGCAAAATTGGTAGCAATACCCGCAGCTACGGCGGCCAAAATGCCCGAAACACCAATTTTTTCACCCACGATATAGGCGGCAAACGGCAACAGCACCAGCAGCAGCACCATCTGGGTGGCGGCCACATCGCCCACGCGGCGCGTGACGGCATCGCGTGCGTAGCTAAAGCCCCAGCCCATGGCAGCGCCCACGCCCAGCCCGCCCACGGCCATCCAGGTGAAGTCTTTGGCCACATTGCTCCACGAGAACAGCCCGGTCAGCGTGGCGGCCACGGCAAATTTGACGGCCACCAGACCCGATGCGTCGTTCAGCAGCGACTCGCCTTCGAGCATGTGCATGGTTTTGTGCGGCATGCCCAGGTTGCGCGTGATGGCCGAGACGGCCACTGCATCGGTGGGCGAGACCACGGCCGCCAGTGTGAACGCCACCGTCAGCGGCATGGCGGGAATCATCCAATGGATGAGATAGCCCAAGCCCAGTACCGTAATCAGCACCAGACCAAACGCCAGCAGCAAGATGGGGCGAGCCAGGGCAAAAAACTCCCGTTTGGGAATGCGCCAGCCGTCGGCAAACAGCAGCGGTGGGATGAACAGCAGCAGGAACAGTTCGGGGTCGAACGCAATGTGCAACCCTTTTTGGGGCCATGCGATCAGCGCACCGATGGCAATTTGGATCAGAGGCAGGGGGATGGCGCGCACATAACGCGCGGCAATCCCCGTAAGGGCACCCAGCATCAGTACGAGCAAGACGGTTTCAACGGTGTGCATGCGGCATTTTCTTTGCGCGAGCGAGCGCGCGGCTGTCAGACAGATCCAAAGCCCCAAGGATATCTAAGTAAAAACCCCGATATAACCAAGGAGACACGATGAGCACCCTCTCCAGTCAACTGAATCCACGATCAGCAGACTTCCAAGCCAATGCGGCGGCCATGCAAACCCTGGTGGACGATTTGCGCGCACGCTGCGCACAGATCGCCCAAGGTGGGGGCGAAGCGGCGCGCGCCAAACACGTAGCGCGCGGCAAGCTGCTGCCACGTGAACGCGTGCAGTTGCTGCTGGACCCCGGCACGCCATTTCTGGAGCTGGCCCCGCTGGCCGCGCTGCACATGTACAACAACGATGCGCCGGGCGCCGGCTTGATTGCGGGCATTGGCCGGGTCAGCGGGGTGGACTGCATGGTGGTGTGCAACGATGCCACCGTCAAAGGCGGCACCTACTATCCCATAACGGTGAAAAAGCATTTGCGTGCACAAGAGATTGCGCAGCAAAACCGCCTGCCCTGTATTTATCTGGTGGACTCCGGCGGCGCCAACCTGCCCAACCAGGACGATGTCTTCCCCGACCGCGACCACTTTGGCCGCATCTTCTTCAACCAGGCCAACATGAGCGCGCAAGGCATTGCGCAGATTGCCGTGGTCATGGGCAGTTGCACGGCCGGTGGCGCCTATGTGCCGGCGATGAGCGATGAATCCATCATCGTCAAAAACCAGGGCACCATCTTTTTAGGCGGCCCGCCGCTGGTCAAAGCCGCGACGGGCGAGGTGGTGAGTGCCGAAGACCTGGGTGGCGGCGATGTGCACACGCGCCTGTCCGGCGTGGCCGACCACCTGGCCGAAAACGACACGCACGCGCTGGCGCTGGCCCGCACGGCGGTAGGTAATTTAAATAAAAACAAGGCTGTAGCGCCCGCCGATGCTGCGCCAGTAGCTCCACTTTTTGATGCGCAAGAGCTGTACGGCGTAATCCCCACCGACACGCGCAAGCCGTTTGATGTGCGCGAAATCATTGCCCGCATCGTCGATGGCAGCGTGTTCGACGAATTCAAGGCCCGCTTTGGCAGCACGCTGGTGTGCGGCTTTGCGCGCATTGAAGGCATGCAAGTGGGCATCATCGCCAACAACGGCATTTTGTTCAGCGAATCGGCCCTGAAAGGCGCGCACTTTATTGAGCTGTGCTGCCAGCGCAAGATTCCGCTGGTGTTTCTGCAGAACATCACCGGCTTCATGGTGGGCCGCAAGTACGAAAACGAAGGCATTGCGCGCCATGGCGCCAAGCTGGTCACGGCTGTGGCCACCGCCGCCGTGCCCAAATTCACCATCATCATTGGCGGCAGCTTTGGCGCGGGCAACTACGGCATGTGTGGCCGCGCCTTCAGCCCGCGCTTTTTATGGATGTGGCCCAACGCCCGCATCTCCGTCATGGGCGGCGAGCAGGCCGCCAGCGTGCTGGCCACCGTCAAGCGCGATGGCATTGAGGCCAAGGGCGGCAGCTGGAGCGCTACGGAAGAAGAAGCCTTCAAAGCCCCCATCCGCCAGCAGTACGAAGACCAGGGCCACCCCTACTACGCCAGCGCCCGCCTGTGGGATGACGGCGTGATCGACCCCGCCGACACCCGCCGCGTGTTGGCGCTGGGCCTGTCGGCCAGCCGCAATGCGCCGATCGAAGACACCCAATTTGGCATCTTCCGCATGTAATGCGCGGCACCAACCACAAGGAGACCTCCCATGTCCAAACCTGTCACCCTGACCGTGAATGCTGGCGTCGCCACCATCACGCTGACGCAGCCGGAAATCCGCAACGCCTTCAGCGACGAGGTGATTGCCGAAATCACCGCCGCCTTTGAAACCGTGGCCCAGCACACCGAAGTGCGCGCCGTGGTGCTGGCCGCTGAAGGCCCGGCCTTTTGCGCCGGTGCCAATCTGAACTGGATGCGGCGCATGGCCGACTACAGCCGCGAAGAAAACGTGGTGGACGCGGGCAAGCTGGCTGCGATGATGCACACCATCTACACCTGCCCCCACCCCACCATTGCGCGCGTGCAGGGCGATGTGTATGCCGGTGGCATGGGGCTGGTGGCCGCCTGCGACATGGCCGTGGCCGTAGACAGCGCCCAGTTCTGCCTGAGCGAGGTGAAGATTGGCCTGATCCCCGCCACCATTGCCCCCTATGTGCTGCGCGCCATGGGACCACGCGCAGCGCACCGCTACTTTCTGACGGGTGAGCGCTTTGATACCGCACAGGCCCTGCGCATGGGCTTTGTGCACGAAGTGGTCGCCGCCGACGATCTGGACACTGCGGTGGACAACCTGCTCAAGCACCTGCTGCAAGCAGGCCCGGCCGCCGTGCGGGCCTGCAAAAAGTTGGTGCTGGACACGGCCGAGCGTGAAATCACCGCCCAGCTCACCCAGCAGACCGTGGAAGCGATTGCCGATATCCGAGCCAGCGCCGAAGGCAAGGAAGGGGTGCAAGCCTTCCTTGGCAAGCGCAAGCCCGCCTGGCTCGCGTAACAGCGCTCCGCGTTTTACCTGCCTGAGCACCCTCACCCATGAACGACCTCTGGAACCCCTTGCTGCAATGGCTGCACCGCGTGGGCCTGCACCCTGACCGCGCAGAGGTCGAGCGTGCCGGTGCTGCCGTGCTGGACAGCGCCACCGGCGTCGCCCACACCGTAGGCCAAGCCGCCAGTGGTATGGACATGGCCAGCCTGCTGGCCTTGGCGGCAGCACTGGGTTGGGCCAGCGGCTTTCGGCTGTATCTGGTGGTGTTCCTGGTGGGCATGCTGGGCGCGACAGGGCTGATGGAGCTGCCCGGCGGCCTGCATGTGCTGGAACACCCGGCCCTGCTGTTTGCCAGCGGCGGCATGCTGTGCATGGAGTTTTTTGCAGACAAGATTCCCGGCGTGGATTCGCTGTGGGACTTGCTGCAAAGCGTGCTGCGTGTGCCTGCGGGCGCGGCCTTGGCTGCCGGCGTGTTCGGCGCCGACCAGGCCACCATGGCCGCGATGGCTGCGCTGATGGGGGGCACGCTGGCCGCCACCAGCCAGGCCGCTAAAACCACCACGCGCGCCCTCATCAACACCAGCCCCGAACCCTTGAGCAACCTGGGCGCCAGCCTGGCCGAAGACACAGCCGCCGTGGGCGCCGTGTGGCTGGCCCTGGCCAACCCGGCGGTGTTTGCTGGGGTGCTGGTGGTGGCCGTGATTGCCATGTGGGCGGTGACGTGGACGCTGTGGCGCTTTCTGCGGGCTGCGCTGCACAAGCTCAAAGGCTGGATGGGCACTGGCGAAACCACCCACCCAAAATTACCAAAAACATAGCTGCTAGTGCTGATGAAATAAGCGCTAGAAGCCTAAAACACCTAAAAACGGAGACCCGACATGTTCCAAAAGATTTTGATTGCCAACCGCGGCGAAATCGCCTGCCGCGTGGCCGCCACCGCCCGCCGCCTGGGCATCCAGACCGTGGCCGTGTATTCCGACGCCGACGCCCAGGCCAAGCACGTGGCCGCCTGCGACGAGGCCGTGCACATCGGCGGCAGCGCGCCCAAGGACAGCTACCTGCGCTGGGAGCGCATCCTGCAAGCCGCCCAGGCCACGGGCGCACAGGCCATCCACCCCGGCTATGGGTTTTTGAGCGAAAACGAAGACTTCGCCCAGGCCTGCCAGGCCGCTGGTCTGGTGTTCATTGGCCCGCCTGCCAGCGCCATCCGCGCCATGGGCCTGAAGGCCGAGTCCAAGCAGCTGATGGAAAAGGCGGGCGTACCTTTGGTGCCCGGCTACCACGGTGCCGACCAGAACCCCGAATTGCTGCAGCGCGAGGCCGACCGCATTGGCTACCCTGTGCTCATCAAGGCCAGCGCCGGTGGCGGCGGCAAAGGCATGCGCCTGGTGGAGCGGCGCGAGGACTTTGCCGCCGCCCTGGCCAGCTGCCAGCGCGAGGCCATCAACAGCTTCGGCAACGACGCCGTGCTGGTCGAGAAATACGTGCTGCGCCCGCGCCACATCGAGATCCAGGTGTTTGGCGACACCCAGGGCAACTGCGTCTACCTGTTCGAGCGTGACTGCTCCGTGCAGCGCCGCCACCAGAAGGTGCTGGAAGAGGCACCCGCCCCCGGCATGACCGAGGCCCTGCGCGCCAAGATGGGCGCGGCCGCCGTGGCCGCTGCCAAAGCGGTGAATTACGTGGGCGCGGGCACGGTGGAATTCATCGTCGAGCAGCCCGGCGGCTACGACGCGCCGGACGCCATGCAGTTCTACTTCATGGAGATGAACACCCGCCTGCAGGTGGAGCACCCCGTGACCGAGGCCATCACCGGCGAAGACCTGGTGGAGTGGCAGCTGCGCGTGGCCGCCGGCCAGCCCCTGCCCAAGCAGCAGTCCGAGCTGAAGATCATCGGCCACGCCATCGAGGCCCGCATCTGCGCCGAAAACCCCGACAACGGCTTTCTGCCCGCCACCGGCACGCTGCAGGTCTACCGCAAGCCGGCGTGCAGCAGTTTTGCCATCAGCGATGTGCGCGTGGACGACGGCGTGCGCGAGGGCGATGCCATCAGCCCCTTCTATGACAGCATGATCGCCAAGCTGATCGTGCGCGGCGACACACGCGCCCAGGCCCTGGCGCGGCTGGATGCGGCCCTGGCGCAGACGCAGATCGTCGGCCTGGCCACCAACGTGCAGTTTTTGCGCCACGTGGTGAAAAGCACCGCTTTTGCCCATGCCCAGCTGGACACGGCCCTGATCGAGCGCGAGAAGGCCGTGCTGTTCCACCAGAACGCTGTGCCCACGCCGCTGGCCGTGGCCGCCGCCGTGGCCCAGCAGTTGCACACCGAGCAGGCCCAGCAAGGTGCAGACCCTTTCAGCCGCCGCGATGGCTGGCACAGCCACGCCAGCGTGCAGCGCCGTTTTGCCCTGGTGCAAGCCGGTGAGCCGCTGGAGGCAACGCTGGCCTATGGCCCGCAAGGCAGCCTGCAGCTGCAAGTGGGGGCGGCACAAGGGCCGCTGCACTGGCAAGCGCAAAGCGATGGCCTGCTGCTGCAGTTTGCTGGCCTGCGCAGCACCGCCCAGGTGCATGTGCTGGGCGAGCAGCGCCACATCTTCACGCCCCAGGGCGCCACCGTGCTGGAGCTGCCCGACCCGCTGGCCCACGCGGGCGAGGGCCACCGCGAAGGCGGCCGCCTGACCGCGCCCATGCCCGGCAAGGTGGTGTCGTTTGCCGTGAAGGCGGGCGATGCAGTCACCCAGGGCCAGCCGCTGGCCGTGATGGAAGCCATGAAGATGGAGCACACCATCGCCGCCCCGGCCGATGGTGTGGTGCAAGAGCTGCTGTACGCGCCCGGCGACCAGGTGACCGAAGGGGCGGAGCTGATCCGCATTGCAGCCACCGAGGCCGCGTAAACGCCGTGCAGCTCCAGGGGAGCACCGCAGGGGGTGGGCTTGTAGGACGCGGCCAGCGCATCCTGCCCCCAGGTGCACGGTGGCACGTTCAAGGTGGGGACGCATGGCGTTCCCTGTCGCGCCCACCTCACCATGGCCCGCACCATGCGTGCCATCCCGCCAAGCTGGCACCATCGCACTGACCCCGCATGGCGCTAGATAAATTGAGCCCCCCAGGGGATGACGCAATTGGATGGGTAAAAAATGAGAGCTTCTGGCGCAGCATGTACGCCATCTTCAAATACAAAACCTTGGCAATTGCTGGATGGACCTGCGCAAGCAGCTCTCTTTTTCAAGAACGCCATGCCCACATGACAGACAGCCACACAGCCAGCCGTTACCCTCGCCATCCATGAGAGTCACTTTTTGCTGCACGGGCACCAAGCCCGAACCTTGGTTGGACGGATTGCGCGCGGCCTTGCCCGGCGCAGACATCAGTGTGTGGGCGCCCGGCGCGCCCCAGGCGGACTACGCCGTGGTCTGGGCGCCGCCCCAGCAATTCATGGATGAGCAACCCGCGCTCAAAGCGCTGTTCAACATCGGCGCGGGGGTGGATGCCCTGCTCAAGCTGAAGCTGCCCCTCCAGGCACAGGTGGTGCGCCTGGACGACGCCGGCATGTCCGTGCAGATGGCCGAATACGTGACGCAAGCGGTGATTCGCCACTTCCGCGAACTCGATGCCTACGAAGCCGATATGCACCAAGGGCAGTGGAAATTCCGCAAGCCCCAACTGCGCGCCGACTTCCCCGTCGGCGTGATGGGCCTGGGCGTGCTGGGCGAACGCGTGGCCAAGGCGCTGGGCGTGTTCGAGTTTCCTGTGCGCGGCTGGAGCCGCAGCGCCAAGCACATCGACGGCGTGCAGACCTTCAGCGGCCAAGCAGGCTTTGGCGAATTTCTGCGCGGCACGCGCGTGCTGGTCAACCTGCTGCCGCTGACGCCCGAGACCGAGAACATCATCAACCGCGCCACCCTGCAGCAATTGCTGCCCGGCGCTTACGTCATCAACGTGGCGCGTGGCGCGCATCTGGTGGACGAAGACCTGATTGCCCTGATCGCCGAAGGGCATGTGGCTGGCGCCATGCTGGATGTGTTCCGCCAGGAACCACTGCCTGCCGGCCACCCGTTCTGGGCCATCCCGCAGATCACCATGACGCCGCATACCTCGGCCCGCACCCTGCGTGAGGAAAGCATTGCCCAAATCGTCGGCAAAGTGGCCGCTATGAGCCGGGGCGAGCTCGTGCAAGGCATGGTCAATCCGCAACGTGGCTACTAAATTCAACCTATTCCAAGGAGCACAACATGTCCTACCCCACCCGCGTCAAACTGGTTGAAGTGGGCCCCCGCGATGGCCTGCAAAACGAAAAGCAGCCCGTCCCGGCTGCCGTCAAAATCGAGCTGATTCACCGCCTGCAGGCCGCGGGCAGCAAAGAGATTGAGGTCACCAGCTTTGTCAGCCCCAAGTGGGTGCCGCAAATGGCTGACAACGCCGAGGTCATGGCCGGTATTGAGCGCCGCGCGGACGTGCGCTATTCCGTGCTGACGCCCAATATGAAAGGCTACGAAGCCGCCGTGCTGACGCACCCCGATGAGATCGTAGTGTTTGGTGCAGCCAGCGAGGCGTTTAGCCAGAAAAACATCAACTGCTCGATCGCCGAAAGCATCGAGCGCTTTGCCCCCGTGGTAGAAGCCGCCCGCGCCGCAGGCATCTATGTGCGCGGCGCCATGAGCTGCACCGTGGGCTGCCCCTACGAAGGCGATGTGGCCCCAAGCCAAGTGGGTTACCTGGCCAAGCTGATGAAAGACATTGGCGTGCAGCACATTGGCGTGGCAGACACGATTGGCGTGGGCACGCCCATCAAGGTGCGCAAAGCGCTGGAGGCCACGCTGCAGCACTTTGACATCAACGATGTCTCGGGCCACTTCCATGACACCTACGGCCAAGCCGTGGCCAATACGCTGGCCGCGCTGGCCATGGGCGTGTGGCAGTTCGATACGTCGGTGGCTGGCCTGGGCGGCTGCCCGTATGCCAAGGGCGCTACGGGCAATGTGGCCACCGAAGACGTGGTCTACATGCTGCACGGCATGGGCATTGAAACCGGCCTGGATCTGGACAAGCTGGTGGATGCCGGCGCGTTCATCAGCCAGGCGTTGGGGCGCCCCACCCAGTCCCGCGTGGCCAAGGCCTTGCTGGCCAAACGTGACAGCGCTGCCGTGTGTGAGGCCGTGTAAATGTGCGGCTCTCAATTGCATGCATTGCCCGAAGCGGTGCAGCGTGTTGCGCGCTTTCTGCAAGACGCGGGCCACCCGCATGCACCACGCATGCTGGACGGCGCTGCGCGCACCGCGCAAGAAGCGGCTGACCAGCTTGGCATTCTTGTCGGCCAGGTGGCCAAAAGCGTGATCTTCAAGCGCAAGCCCGAAGGCACGCATGTGCTGGTGGTGGCAGCAGGAGACCGCCGCGTGGACGAAAAAAAGGTCGCAGCCTTGGCGGGCAAAATTGGCAGGGCCGACGCGGAGTTTGTGAAAGCCCAAACCGGCTTTTCGATTGGCGGCGTCAGCCCGGTGGCGCACGCTAACCCGCCCCTGGTGCTGATCGACCGCAGCTTGCAACGCTTTGACGTGCTGTGGGCAGCGGCTGGCCACCCGCATGCGGTGTTTGCCCTGAACCTGGCCCAGCTGCAAGCGCTGACCCAAGCCCCCGTGGTCGATATCGCCGAGGCGGTGCAAGAGGCCGTACTGACATGACAGCACCCCACATGATTCCTGCTGCCCCCCCAGCGTTGCTGGACAAGCTGCAGACCGTTGCAGCCCAAGGCTTGCTGCGCCCCGATGCGAGCGAGCTGCCCCCCTCCCCCTGTGTCAGCGTATGCCGCATGGATGCGCAGCGCCAGTACTGCATCGGCTGCCTGCGCACGCTGGATGAGTTGCGCGCCTGGGGTACCTCCGACGCCGATGCCAAACGCGCAATTTGGGGGCATATTCAGCAACGCAGTGCTTGCCCAACCCGCGCAGACACTGCGCCTGCCGTATCCACAGACCACGCCTCTTTGCCCTAAAAAAAGGAGCTGCTAGCGCTTATCTATCCGTCGTTTCATATGCTAAACACTTTGAAATCATTGACAGATCAGCGCTAGCAGCTCTGTTTTTAAGCTTCACCCCCATCTCCCCAGAAAGCCCACGCCATGCACTACATCACCATGCATTTGGATTTTGTGTCTCCCTACGCGTGGCTGGCTTTCCAGCAACTGCCCCAAACGCTGCAAGGCCTGAACGTGCACGTCACCTATCGCCCGGTGCTGCTGGGCGCCTTGCTGCGACACAGCAACAACCCCGGCCCGATGGAGACCCCCGCCAAACGCCTTTGGACGTACCGCCACACCGAGTGGCTCGGCCAGCACCTGAGTGTGCTGCTGCAAACACCCGCCAACCACCCCTTCAACCCCTTGCCGCTTTTGCGCCTGGCACTGCACACCAGCGAAGATGGCAGCATCAACCGCTATGTGGCGGAAACCGTCTTTCGCCACGTCTGGGAAGGCGGTGGCGACGCGCTCGATCCTGCACGCCTGCAAGCACTGCAGACCACGCTGGCAGTGCAAATAAACCCTGCACCAGACATCACCGATCAAGCCAAACAATGGCTGCGCAGCAATACCGAAGCCGCCAGCGCCCAGGATATTTTTGGCGTACCCGCATTCGAGGTATCGGGCCAGGTTTTCTGGGGCCTCGACAGCCTGCCCATGCTGCGCGATTTTCTGGATGGGCACCCATGGTTCACCTCCGGGGCATGGGAAAACGCCAACACCGTTTCACGGGTTTAGCCTGATTCCAGATTCAGCGCTTGCTTCTAGGCACTTTCACGCTATCTCACATCACGAAACACCGTGTGCGGGTTAGACCTCAATTCGTCAGATACGCGCAAGTTTGGCGCAAGTTAACGTTGGATTGACGTCAGAAGCGGGTCAGTACCGACTCCAAGAATGTGCTTGCCCGCCCAAAGCGGCTCATACAACACATTCAGGAGACAACACATGGCCATCAACGCTGCAAACGGCGTCGGCGCGAAAGGCGTAGCCGCTCGCCCCATGACGCCAGAAGAGCGCAAAGTGATCTTTGCCTCATCCCTCGGAACCGTTTTCGAGTGGTATGACTTCTACCTCTACGGCTCACTCGCCGCCATCATCGCCAAGCAATTCTTCAGCGGCTTGGATGCAGGCTCGGCCTTCATCTTTGCGCTGCTGGCATTTGCAGCAGGCTTTATCGTGCGTCCCTTTGGCGCGCTGGTGTTCGGCCGCCTGGGCGACATGATTGGCCGCAAGTACACCTTCTTGGTGACCATCTTGCTGATGGGTGTCTCCACCTTCATCGTGGGCATCTTGCCCAACTACGCCACGATTGGTGTCGCAGCGCCCATCATCTTGATGGTGCTGCGCATGCTGCAAGGCTTGGCACTGGGCGGCGAATACGGTGGTGCTGCCACTTATGTGGCTGAACACGCGCCCCACGGCAAGCGCGGTGCTTACACATCCTGGATTCAAACCACCGCCACACTGGGCCTGTTCCTGTCGCTGCTGGTGATTCTGGGTGTACGCACTACGCTGGGCGAAGAAAAATTCGTCGACTGGGGCTGGCGCATTCCTTTCTTGGTCTCCATCTTGCTGCTGGCCGTGTCGGTGTGGATCCGCATGACGCTGCACGAGTCTCCCGCCTTCCAGAAAATGAAGGCCGAAGGCAAGACCTCCAAGGCACCTTTGACCGAATCCTTCGGCCAGTGGAAAAACTTGAAAATCGTGCTGCTGGCTTTGTTCGGCCTGACTGCAGGCCAGGCGGTGGTCTGGTACACCGGCCAGTTCTACGCGCTGTTCTTCCTGACACAGCAGTTGAAAGTCGACGCTGTTACCGCCAACCTGATGATTGCTGCCGCTTTGCTGCTGGGCACGCCTTTCTTCGTGATCTTTGGTACGCTGTCCGACAAGATCGGCCGCAAGCCCATCATCATGCTGGGTTGCGCGCTGGCCGTATTCACCTACTTCCCCGTCTTCAAGGCGCTGACCGTCGCCGCCAACCCTGACTTGGCAGCCGCACAGGCCAACGCCAAGGTCGTGATCGTGGCCGACCCTGCAGAATGCTCTTTCCAGTTCAACCCTACAGGCACTGCCAAGTTCACCAGCTCCTGCGATATCGCCAAGCAAGCCCTGGCCAACCGCTCCGTGAGCTATGACACCGAAGTTGCACCTGCAGGCACCCCTGCCGTCGTGAAGATCGGCTCGCACACCGTTGCCAGCTACAGCTCCGTGGGTCTGAGCGCTGATGAAGCCAAGGCCAAAGCCGCCGAATTCAACAAGGGCTTGGCTGAAACATTGAAGCAAGACGGCTACCCAGACAAGGCCGATCCCGCCAAGATGAACAAGCCCATGATGATCTTGATCTTGTTCTACCTGGTCGTGCTGGTCACCATGGTCTACGGCCCCATCGCCGCCATCTTGGTGGAAATGTTCCCCACCCGCATCCGCTACACCTCGATGAGCTTGCCCTATCACATCGGTAATGGCTGGTTCGGCGGTCTGCTGCCCACCATGTCGTTTGCCATCGTGGCGCAAACCGGCAATATGTATAACGGCCTGTGGTACCCCATCGTCATCGCCGGCGTGACCGCCGTGATTGGCACCTTGTTCCTGCGTGAAACCAAGGATGTGGATATCTACGCAGATGACTAAATCTCGCGATTAATTCGCCATCACCATTTCGGTGCGCCCCGCCCTTTTGCGGGGCGTTTCATTTAGAAGTGAACCGAAATGAAGCGAACCCATTAACGATGTTGCTGCAACGCATCATTTGTCATCAAAACTTCATGCAAAACCACTCTCTCCGCCTACTAAAACCTAGAATTTATTCAGCCCTTTGAGAATGTGTCTAAGACCAAAATCACTGGCTACTCACAAACCCACCTAGGAAACAATATGACAAAGACAACTCGCGTAATGCTGGCAGTGTTGGCGGCTTGCGGCGCTTCTGCAGCCATGGCGCAAAGCAGCGTAAATGTATATGGCCGTGTCAACACCACCGTCGAGCACCAAAAGATTGGTAGCGAAAGCCGTTCCGCAATGGAAAGCAACAGCTCCTTCATCGGCTTCCGTGGTACAGAAGATTTGGGTAACGGTTTGAAGGCAGGCTTCCAGTTGGAAGGCCAATTCAACTCTGACGATGGTTCTGGCGCTGGTGGCGCTTTCAACTTCAAACGCCATAGCGAAGTTAACCTGTCCGGCAACTTCGGTACCGTGCGTCTGGGCAAGTTCTACGTCGGCTCCTACCTGGCTACCGCTGACTACATCAGCATGCACAACCACGATACTGGCACCTCTGCTGATGCTTTGTACGCATATGTGTTCCCCGATGGCAACCAGATCTCTTACCGCTCCCCTGACTTCGGTGGCGTGACAGCTGAATTCAACTACGGCTTTGGTGAAAAGGCCAACCGCACTACAGGATTGCCTGGTGATGGCACGAACGTCCTTGCAGTCGCAGGCGAACACAAAGGTGCTTTCGATGCATCTTTGAACTATAACAACGGTCCCTTGGGCCTTGGCTTGGGTTACACACGTGCCACGACTGAAGGTCTCTTGGACGTGAAAGAGCAACAACTGGGTCTGCGTGCCAGCTACTCGATTAATGCTCTGACACTGGGCGCTTACTACCAGTATTACAAGGCCGACGCATCTGCTACCGGCATCAACCTCGACACCAAGCGCCATGCTTACCGTCTGGCCGCCATGTACACCATGGGTGCTTCAGAGTTCCACGCAAACGTAGGCCGTGCACAAGCCTATAAGGGTGACCTGTCTGGCGCTAAGACTGCCGCTACCCAATGGACACTGGGCTACAACTACAACCTGAGCAAGCGTACCAAGGTGTACGGCTACTTCACCAAGATCAACAACGGCAATGATGCTGCTTATGGTGGTGTAGTTAATGCAGGCGATAACTTCCGCTCTATCGCTGTTGGCGTTCGCCACTTGTTCTAATTAAGAGCGTAAGCTCTCTGCAATCCCTGTTTGGTGTAATACCAATCAGGGCTTGCTCCAAGGTTTAAGCCTCAATTCGCAAGAATTGAGGCTTTTTTTATTAGCGGCTCTGCACATCAACAACGAAAAGGAGACTGAAATGTGGAAAATCGCCGTCGGCTTTGTTATTTTTGCTGCAATCTCTCTCTACATGATCATGCAATTTGGCGATCAAGTGGACATGGGCGGAGAAAAGCATGGCGCCGATGCAATTCATGCACCCGAAGAGAAAAAATAAAAAAGGAGCGCTTGGCGCTCCTTGTGCCTGGGTTTCCAAGAGGTTCAGCCCTCAGCTTCAATAAGAGCGCACGCAGTGCGCTCTGATTTTTTGTCTTTCGGTTTTCTGCCGCCCATAAAACAAAACCCCTGTCTCTTGCGGAGATCAGGGGTTTGTCACTGTAAGAGCCTGACGATGACCTACTTTCACACGGGAGTCCGCACTATCATCGGCGCAAAGTCGTTTCACGGTCCTGTTCGGGATGGGAAGGAGTGGTACCAACTTGCTATGGTCATCAGGCATAACTGTCTGCCAAGCAACAACATCTTGGTGCTGCCCAGCTAAAAATTAGCGCTTCTACTAAAAACCAAACCCCCTGCCTCGTACGAGCTCAGGGGGTTTGTCGCTGTAAGAGCCTAGCGATGACCTACT
>NZ_DLTI01000014.1:0-7056 GCF_002501455.1 Comamonas sp. UBA7840
CCGTAGGCGGGGTCGGCCTTGGTGCAGTGCTCAATGTGCTTGTCAATGATGTGTTGCGACACGCCATGGATGTTGCGGGCGGTGTTGGCAAACAGCAGTTGCTGCTTTTCGGGTGTCATCAGGCGGAACAGGTCGCCGGGCTGGGTGAAGTAGTCGCTGTCATCTTCACGGTAGTCCCAGCGCGCTGCGTCGCCATACAGCTTTTCCACGGGTTCCGCGTACTCGGGCTGCTCTTGCCACGCGCCCTTGGTGTTGGGTTCGTAGGCAATGGTGCGGCCAAAGTTGCCATCAATGCGCATAGCGCCATCGCGGTGGTAGTAGTTGGTGGGGCAGCGTGGGGCGTTCACCGGGATTTGGTGGTGGTTCACGCCCAGGCGGTAGCGTGCCGCATCCGCGTACGAGAACAGGCGGGACTGCAGCATACGGTCTGGCGAGGGGCCAATGCCGGGCACCAAGTTGGACGGTGCGAACGAGGCCTGCTCGACATCCGCGTAGTAGTTGTCGGGGTTGCGGTTGAGCTCCATCACGCCCACTTCAATCAGCGGAAAGTCTTTCTTGGACCACACCTTGGTCAGATCGAACGGGTGGAAGCGGTAGGTTTGCGCTTGCTCTTCGGTCATGATTTGCACGCACAGCGTCCACTTGGGGAAGTCACCGCGGTCAATGGCTTCCAGCAGGTCGCGTTGTGAGGATTCGCGGTCATGGGCCACCACGGCGGCGGCTTCCTGGTCGCTGAGGTTTTCAATGCCTTGATGGCAGCGCCAGTGGAATTTCACATAGTGGCGCACGCCTTCCTTGTTGATCAAGGAGTAGGTGTGCGAGCCGAAGCCGTGCATATGGCGGTAGCCCTTGGGAATGCCGCGGTCGGACATCACGATGGTGATTTGGTGCAAGGCTTCCGGCAGGCCGGTCCAGAAGTCCCAGTTGTTTTCTGCCGAGCGCATATTGGTGTAGGGGTCGCGCTTGACGGCCTTGTTCAGGTCGGGGAACTTCAGCGGATCGCGGAAGAAGAATACTGGGGTGTTGTTGCCCACCAAGTCCCAGTTGCCCTCTTCGGTGTACATCTTCACGGCGAAACCGCGGATGTCACGCTCGGCGTCGGCAGCACCGCGCTCACCAGCGACCGTGGAAAAGCGCGCAAACAGCTCGGTTTTCTTGCCAATTTCAGAAAACACCTTGGCACGGGTGTAGGCCGTGATGTCGCCAGTGACAGTGAAGGTGCCAAAAGCACCCGAGCCCTTGGCGTGCATGCGACGCTCCGGAATCACTTCACGGTGAAAATGCGCCAGCTTTTCCAAGTGCCACAAGTCTTGCAGCAGCATGGGGCCACGAGGGCCGGCAGTCAGAGAGTCTTGGTTGTTGGGTACCGGTGCGCCGGCTGCGGTGGTAAGGCGGTTCATCGCAAGCTTCCTTGTGCTGGTGGACAGACTAGAGGGCTGCGCAAAGAGGCTGTCCGTTTGGCTCTGTGCGTGTTGAATTTGATCGATTGCTTGTATTTTTAATCAAAAACTATCGAAACAAATATTCGGTTGATTGTTTTTAAACATCCCACTGATAAAGGATTTCAGGCCACATCCTGTAGGTTGCATCAGCAATATTCTGCGCAGTCTCATGCGAAGGCGTATGTCAGATGAGGCCGCTGTTCCAGTACAAGGTCCACAGAAACATGGGCACAGGATGCATGGCGTTTGCTGCGCTTTTATGTCAGAGACAGCAGCTTGTGCACCAGGTCACCGGTGGTGCTGGCATCGTATTTGCGCATCAATCGGGCACGGTAAATCTCTACGGTGCGGTGGCTGATTCCCAGGGTACGGCCAATCTCCTTGGAGGTCAGGCCTTCCAGCAACTTTGCGGCCACTTCGCGCTCACGGCCGGTGAGTCCGGCTTTGACAGGGCGTTGTTCGCTCATGTCCTCAAAGCTCCAGATGCCCTCCGCATGCGGGTTGTGGCGGTCCAGCGCGCGTCCGCTGACATGGCACCAGAAGGTCTCGCCCGTGCTGCGCTTCATGATGCGGTTGTCGGAGTAGGTGCCTTTGGCGTTGAGGATAGGGGCCATACGCGCACCCAGACGCTCGTATTCGTCAACGCTGGGATACAGAATTTGGAACGACTGACCCACCATGATCTCGCGCGACATGGCAAACATCTCGCATACGCGCACGTTGCAATCCACCATGATGCGATTGCGCGAGATCACAAGGCCCACGGGGGCGAGCTCAAAAGCAAGGCGATGATCTAGCTCCATGGTGCAACTCTCTAGGAAATACTACGTATGCGGATAGGTAGTATCGTATGAAGCAGCGATAGTAAACAAGGAGACAACATGAAAAAACTCTATCCCTCAGCGGCTGCTGCCTTGCAAGGCGTGGTGGCTGATGGTCAGTTGCTGGCTGTTGGTGGCTTTGGCCTGTGTGGGATCCCCGAGGCCTTGATCGATGCACTGCGAGACAGCGGTGTGAAGGATCTGACGATTGCATCCAACAACGCGGGTGTGGACGGCTTTGGCCTGGGCAAGCTGCTGGAGACTCGCCAAATCAAAAAGATGATTGCCAGCTACGTCGGCGAGAACAAAGAGTTTGAGCGCCAGTATCTGGCGGGTGAGCTCGAGCTGGAGTTCACCCCCCAAGGCACCTTGGCAGAGAAGATGCGCGCTGGTGGTGCGGGCATTCCAGCCTTCTTCACCAAAACCGGTGTGGGCACACAAGTGGCGGAAGGCAAAGAGCTGCGCGAATTTGACGGTGAGACCTATGTGATGGAGCGCGCCATCGTGGCAGATGTGGCGCTGGTGAAGGCCTGGCGTGCCGACAAAAGCGGTAACCTGCAGTTCCGCCTGACAGCACGCAACTTCAACCCTGCAGCCGCTACCTGCGGCAAGGTCTGTGTGGTGGAGGTGGAAGAGGTGGTGGACGTGGGCGAGATTGCGCCGGACGACATCCATCTGCCCGGTATTTATGTGCACCGCATTGTGCACAACGCCACCCCCGAAAAGCGCATTGAAAAGCGCACCATCACTGAGAAGGCAGGAGTTTGATATGGCTTGGACGCAAGATCAAATGGCCGCACGGGCGGCCCAAGAGCTGCAAGACGGTTTCTACGTCAATCTGGGTATTGGCATTCCTACGCTGGTGGCCAACCATACGGGCGATAAAGAAGTGTGGCTGCAGTCTGAAAACGGCATGCTGGGTATTGGCCCCTTTCCCACGGAAGATCAGGTCGATGCCGATCTGATCAATGCGGGCAAGCAAACGGTGACCACGATTGCAGGCTCGTCCATTTTTGGGTCCGACCAGTCGTTTGCCATGATTCGTGGCGGCAAGATCAATTTGTCGATCCTGGGTGCCATGCAAGTGAGCGAGAAGGGGGATTTGGCCAACTGGATGATCCCTGGCAAGATGGTCAAAGGCATGGGTGGTGCCATGGATCTGGTGGCAGGCGTGAAGCGCGTGATCGTGCTGATGGAGCATGTGGCCAAGAAAAAAGATGGCACCACCGACATGAAAATCCTGCCCGAATGCACTTTGCCTTTGACAGGTGTGGGCGTGGTGGACCGCATCATCACGGACTTGGGCGTGCTCGACGTCACCCCTGATGGCTTGAAGGTGGTGGAGCTGGCCGAGGGCGTGAGCTTTGAAGAAATCCAGAGTAAAAGCGGCGTGACCCTGTTGCGCTGAGACGCCCGCGTTTATTAACTTACATCAAGCCCACTCCGCAGTGGGCTTCTTTTTAGACTGAATCTACTAACATCGCACTAGTTACAACTAGAGTGTGCAGCATGGATTCGGAAACCGCAGAGGACGCAGCCACACTGCTGAGCAGTGCCTCCTTGATCAACGACCCACATTATCTGCAAGCGGTGTCGAATTTGGCCGACACCCAAGAAGTGGTGGCGGGGTCTGCAATTTACGCGGCCAGTGGCGTCAAGCTGCTGGATACTGGCGCGCGGATTGATCACCGGCTGTATGAGCGCCTCAAGCTGCACCAGCTGCCCATACCGATTGATGACCAGCTCCAGGTGCAAAACGCGGTAGATATTCCCAGCCTGGAAGCGCAAGTCATGCTGCTGTCTGGCTCTACGCAACTGGGCAGGCAACTGTCTGCGCACCTGGGGGCGCAGCAATACATGCTGATGGAGGTGCTGCGCCACATGCATTGGCCGCAGCAAGCATCTTTCAAGATGACGGTGATGCGCCACCACTTGCCCGAGCTGTTTGAGCACAGCATTTTGATGATGATGTCCGCCGTCTTCCTGGCGGTGAAGCAGCGCTTTTCGGTGCCAGATTGTGCGGAGCTGGCGGCGGCGGCCTTGCTCCACGATGTGGGCATGCTGTATATGCCCCCGAGCTGGAAGAATGCCAAGCACAAACTGACCGTGCAAGAGCGCAAGCAACTGGCCGCGCACTCCATCACGGCGATGCTGGTGGTGCGCGAGATGCGCGTGTATTCGCGCCGCGTAGAAGATGCGGTGCTGGAGCACCATGAACGTCTGGATGGCAGCGGTTACCCCCGTCACGCCAAAGGCGATGAGATTTCGCCCTGGGGACGCATTTTGATGTTGGCGGAGGTGATGTCTGCCTTCTACAGCAAGTTCACGGATATGCCCGGGCAGCGCCTGTCGCTGATGCTGCGCATGAACCACAGCCGTTTTGATGCCACGCTGACACAGCACGTCTACGACTTGCTGGCGCAAGAAGAACCCAGCGCTGCAGACGGGCCTGCGCACACCAGCACCGAAGTGCGCCAAGTGGTGGCAACGCTGGCCACGGTGATGCAGCACTGGGCGTTGTGCAAGCGCAAATTGCCCGAGGTGTGGCAAAGCCTGCCAGACGCCGCAGCAGTGTCTTATGTGGACACGCGCATGCAAAGCCTGGAGAAATCTCTGGCGGAATCGGGTTCCCACCCGCGCCAGCAGGCGGATTGGCTGAAGATGTTTGAAGAAGACCCCAGCAGCATGCAAGAGCTGGTGTTGATCAACAAAGAAGCGCTGTGGCAGGTCGAAAGCTGCGTTGAGGCCTGCGTGCGCCAGTGGCCGCACCTGCTGCAGCCCCAAGGCCCGCTGGACACCATCATGGAAGACTGGTTGGTCAACAGCCGCATGGTGCTGGGGCTTCACAGCAGCACGCCGCCAGCGGCTCAGCAGGCCTAAGGCAGCGCACAGGCGCTATGGCGGCTGATTATGTGGTTTGCTGCAATTTGATAGCTGCTAGCGCTTGCTGATCAATGGGTTGAGGGTGGTTGGCATCTCATGTGCTTGATAAATCTGCGCAAGCCGCTCCTTTTTTGTCATAGCACTGACACAGGCACGATCTATGCTTGAGGTTGAAACCAAAAAACAACCTACAGCACGACCACGAGGGTGGTGCATGGGCGCCAGGTCGCCCCAACGGAAAGGACAGCCTAATGGATCACAGCTATCACCAGCGCATCACCATGGATCGCTTTACCTTTGTCTCCAACGCGCAGCAGACGCAAGGCGCAGGCTTTGTCTCGCAATTGAGCATTGACAGTGGTGCAGGCACTGCCCGCTACCAGCGTTTTTTTACCTTCAGCCCAGTGTTTGAGACAGCCGAGCACGCCGTGGCTTATGCGCTGGATCAGGCGCGCGAATGGATGCAACACAAGTCGCTGGCTTAAGGCGCAGCGGGCACAGTTTGCTTTGCTGCTTTGCCACTGCAGCGCATAAAAAAAGCCCTTGGCGATTACCAAGGGCTTTTTTGATTATGGAAGACAGCCTTGCAGCTGCCTGCATCCGCAAAGCATGAAGGGGCCTCGTTCAGGCTACGTGTACTTCGGCCGGACCTGTTTGCATATGCCCCACGATGGCGGCATCGGCAAAACCACCGTTGCGGAAAATGGTCAGCACCTGCTCCACGGTTTCAGGGCTGCACGACACCAGCAAGCCCCCCGAGGTTTGTGGGTCGGTCAGCAAGGCACGTTGGGTGTCGGTGATGTGGCTGGCCAAAAGCACGGCTTCCCCGTAAGAGGCCCAGTTGCGGCCAGAGGCACCGGTGAAGATGCCTTGCTCGGCCAGCTCCAGCACGCCGGGCAGCACGGGCAAATCCTGGGCGTTGAGGTGCACGGTCAGTTGGGCACCACGAGCCAGCTCCAGGCTGTGGCCAAGCAGACCAAAGCCTGTCACATCGGTCAGCGCATGTACGCCGTCCAGCTTAGACAGCTCGGCGCCCGGGCGGTTGAGCAAGGTGGTGGCATTCACCATGGACTGGTAGCCCTCCTCATCCAGCAGGTTCTTCTTGAGCGCGGCCGACAATATGCCGACCCCCAGAGGCTTGCCCAAAATCAGCACATCGCCGGCCTTGGCATCGGCATTGCGCTTCATCTGCTTGGGGTTGACGATGCCAATGCCCACCAGGCCATAGATGGGTTCTACAGAGTCGATCGAGTGGCCGCCTGCCAATGGAATGCCAGCTTCCTGGCAGACCGAAGCGCCACCATCCAATATGGCGGCAATGGTCTCGTGCGGCAGCACGTTGATTGGCATGCCCACAATGGCCAGCGCCATCAGCGGTGTGCCGCCCATGGCATAAATATCGCTCAGGGCGTTGGTGGCAGCAATACGGCCAAAGTCACAAGGATCATCCACGATGGGCATGAAAAAGTCGGTCGTCGCCACAATCGCTTGCTCGTCATTGATGCGGTAGACAGCAGCGTCGTCGGCGGTTTCGGTACCCACCAGCAAGTCGGGGAAGAACTGTTTGGGCAAGGTGCTTTGGCCAATCAGCTTGGCCAAGATGCCGGGGGCAATTTTGCAACCACAGCCGCCGCCGTGCGACAAAGAGGTCAGGCGGGGGGATGTGGCGGTATCAGATGCTTGGGTCATGGTGATTCAGTGGCTGCACGCAGCACGGGAGTGGCTCGCACATGGGGAAAGAAACAGCCACCATTGTGCGCCAGATGCGGTCTGTATTAGCGCTTGCGGTTATGTCGCAACGGCTGTGCCACTTGGGTTGGGGAAAATAACAAAGCCCCTGCCTTGAAGGGCAGGGGCTTGGTGAAATCTGGCGGAAGACAGCTGGAGTCGAACGGTAATCCCCCCTTAAA
>NZ_DLTI01000017.1:0-54881 GCF_002501455.1 Comamonas sp. UBA7840
TGGCCGAGGTGCCCAGCTCCAGAATGGGGAACAGGTCGGTCAGGTAGTCGCGCAGGATGTTGCCGGTCACCGAGATGGTGTCCAGGCCACGGGCCACGCGCTCGAGCGTAAAGCGCATGGCGCGCACCTGGCTCATGATCTGGATGTCCAGACCTTCGGTGTCGTGGTCCTTCAGGTAGGTGCGCACCTTCTTGATCAGCTCGGCTTCATGGGGGCGGTAGGCGTCCAGCCAGAAAATCGCGGGCATGCCAGAGTTGCGGGCACGGGTCACGGCCAGCTTCACCCAGTCACGGATCGGCGCGTCCTTGACCTGGCACATGCGCCAGATGTCACCGGCTTCCACGTTTTGGCTCAGCAGCACTTCACCGGTGGCGATGTCTACGATGTTGGCCACACCGGCTTCGGAGATTTCAAAGGTCTTGTCGTGCGAGCCGTACTCTTCCGCCTTTTGCGCCATCAAGCCCACGTTGGGCACGGTGCCCATGGTGCGAGGATCGAAGTTGCCGTGCCACTTGCAGAAATTGATCATTTCTTGGTAGATACGGGCAAAGGTGGACTCAGGCATCACGGCCTTGCAGTCGTAAGTCTTGCCGTCAGCGCCCCACATCTTGCCGCCTTGGCGAATCATGGCGGGCATGGATGCGTCCACGATGATGTCGTTGGGCGAGTGGAAGTTGGTGATGCCCTTGGCAGAGTCCACCATGGCCAGCTCAGGACGGTTGGCGTGGCAAGCGTGCAGATCGCGAATGATTTCTTCGCGCTGCGAAGCAGGCAGCGTCTCGATCTTTTCGTACAGCGTAGCCATGCCGTTGTTGACGTTGATACCCAACTCATCAAACAGCTTGCCGTGCTTCTCGAACGCTTCCTTGTAGTAGATCTTCACGCAGTGACCGAACACGATGGGGTGCGAGACCTTCATCATGGTGGCCTTGACGTGCAGCGAGAACAAGATGCCTGCTTCCTTGCAGTCATTGAGTTCGCGCTCATAGAATTCGCACAGCGCCTTCTTGCTCATGAACATGGAGTCGATGATCTCGCCATCCTTGAGCGCGACCTTCTCCTTCAGAACAATCGACTTGCCCGAAGTAGTTTCCAGCACCATCTTCACGTCACGGGCTTTGTCCAGCGTCATGGACTTTTCGCCGTGGTAGAAGTCGCCTTCGTGCATGTGCGAGACGTGGGTCTGCGACCACTGCTTCCACTCACCCATGGAGTGGGGGTTCTTCTTGGCGAAGTTCTTCACTGCAGCAGGCGCGCGGCGGTCAGAGTTACCTTCACGCAGCACGGGGTTCACCGACGAGCCGATGCACTTGGAGTAGCGCGCCAAGATAGCCTTGTCTTCGTCTGTCTTGGGGTCTTCGGGGTAATCGGGCAGCGCATAGCCCTTGCCCTGCAGCTCCTTGATGGCTGCGATCAGCTGCGCTACGGAGGCCGAAATGTTAGGCAGCTTGATGATGTTGGCTTCGGGTGTCAGGGTCAACTTACCCAACTCGGCAAGTGTGTTCGGTACGCGCTGCGCTTCAGGCAGCATGTCGCTGAACTCACCCAGGATACGGGCAGCCACAGAGATGTCGCTGGTTTCGACATTCACACCCGCAGTGGATGCGAAAGCTTGCACCACAGGCAGGAAAGCGCTGGTGGCCAGACGGGGAGCTTCATCCGTCAGGGTATAGATGATGGTGGATTGCTGAGTTGTCATCTCTTGCTTTTGGCTCGATGGTTTACTGGGATATGGATAGGCACAAGACCTGGTCCCGACTCGGTTGCCCGCTGCCGTATCTGTTTTGCTTGGTGCCTGGAGCAACAGCGCAAAATTTCGTATCCGTGAAGCGAACTCCCACAATACAAAATTCTAACCGTTGATGCACCCTTTTTACCAAGTCTTCTACAAGAGTTAATCAAAAACTCTTCTATAAGACTTGCTGAATGCAAGCTGTTTTTGATGCTTGCAGCCCACAATCTAACAGCGCCACAAAAGAAAAGCCCGCGGGCTTTCACCAGCGGGCTTGACCGGCATCATGACCGGCGATGACAGTTAACTGTCAGTCAGTGCATTAAGCGGCAAAGTTGGCTTCAGCGAACTTCCAGTTCACCAGCTTGTCGAAGAAAGTTTCCACAAACTTGGGGCGTGCGTTGCGGTAGTCGATGTAGTAGGCGTGCTCCCACACGTCCACCGTGAGCAGCGCCTTGTCGCCGGTGGTCAGAGGTGTGCCCGCAGCGCCCATGTTGACGATGTCCACCGAGCCGTCAGCCTTCTTCACCAACCATGTCCAGCCAGAGCCGAAGTTGCCCACTGCCGAAGCCACAAAGGCTTTCTTGAACTCAGCGTATGAGCCCCACTTCTTGTTGATGGCATCCGCCAGTGCGCCTGTTGGCTCTGCACCGCCATTGGGCGTCATGCAGTTCCAGAAGAAGGTGTGGTTCCAGATCTGGGCTGCTTGGTTGTAGATGCCGCCCGAAGACTTCTTGATGACGTCTTCCAGTTCCATGTTTTCAAACTCGGTGCCCACTTGCAACTCATTGAGCTTGACCACATAAGCGTTGTGGTGCTTGCCGTGGTGGTACTCCAGCGTTTCTTGGCTGTAGTGGGGAGCCAGGGCGTCGATGGCGTAAGGCAATGGGGGCAGAGTGCGTTCCATGTTCAATCCTCGTGGTGTAAATAGTTAGAGAGGGTGCACCGCAGCAGCAGCGGTCAGCCAGATGCTGCGTGCAATCCAAGCGCTTAGTTTGACTTGGCGCAAACCATGCACTGTGTCAGCCATTGTAGGAACATCACAGGCGAATTGCAGCTAAAACCTCAAGGCTTTTGCTATAAAAGCCAAAGCGCTTGACTATGACGGTGATTACAAAAGCTTGGGTTGCGTCACGCTCACATCCAAACTGCCATCGGCCAACACCGCTTTCAATGGCGTACCTACGGGCGCCTGCTTGGCGCTGGTGATGACCTGCCCGCTTTGCGTCGTCAACACACTATAGCCACGCTCTAACACCCGTTGCGGATTGAGCAATTCAACACGCACTTGCAACTGCTGCAAACCTTGGCCTTGCTGCTGCAGTCTGCGTTGCGTTTTTTGAACCAAATCAGCCTCTAGCGCTTGATAAGCCTGCGTCTGCCGCTGCATTTTCATGAGCAATCCATGCCGCGCACGCTGCTGCATTTGCGACAGCTGCAGCCGCTGCTGCGCCATTTGCTGGCTGGGCCGCACCAGCCGGTAGGCCGCGGCATCCAGACGCTGCGCCTGACGGTCCACCTGGCGCAGCAACGCATCTTGAATGCGTGCCTGCATCGCCTCCAAGCCATCCAGCCATGCTTGGCGCGGCTGGGCCACCAACTCCGCCGCAGCCGTGGGCGTGGGCGCACGCAGATCCGCACAAAAGTCCGCTATGGTGAAATCGGTCTCGTGCCCTACACCGCTGATCAACGGCACCGGGCTTTGCACAATGGCGCGCGCCACCCGCTCGTCGTTGAAAGCCCACAGGTCTTCCATGGAGCCACCACCACGCACCAGCAAAATCACATCAATCACCGGCACGCCAGGCGTGCCTTTGCGCGCTGCCAAGTCATACAGCAGCTGCAGCGCCTGGGCAATCGATGCAGGGGCCTCACCCCCTTGCACCATGGAAGGGGCAATCAACACCGGAATGTGGGGCACGCGGCGGCGCAGCGCCGTCACCACATCGTGCAACGCCGCAGCGCCCAGCGATGTGACCACGCCAATGCCACGCGGCATCACCGGCAAAGGGCGTTTACGCGCAGCATCAAACAGCCCTTCGCTCTCCAACTGGGCCTTCACACGCAAAAACTGCTCAAAGAGTGCACCTTGCCCCGCGCGCTGCAGGCTCTCCACAATCAGTTGCAAATCGCCACGCTGCTCATACACCCCCAGCTTGCCACGCACCTCGACCAGCTCACCATCGCGCGGCGTGAAATCCATCGCCACAGCGGCACGGCGAAACATGGCACAGCGCAACTGCCCGGCCGCATCCTTGATACTGAAATAGCAATGCCCACTGCCTGCGCGAGAAAAGCCCGTGATCTCGCCGCGCACCGTCACGGGGTTGAAACGCGCCTCCAGACTGTCAGCAATCGCGCGGCACAAAGCGCCTACATCCCACACACGGGGTTTGCCAAGCGAAGGAAGGGGATCAAAGAAAGACATCAGGACTGCATCCACTCAAACAAGTGCAGAAAACAACAGCGCACCTGCACGGCCAGCGCGTAAGCTTTGATGCTTGCCAATTGCAGGCCAATCAAGCCACACAAGCCAAGCAGCGCGCTGGTGCTGCGCGATAATGCATGGCTGCAGACTCACAACACAAGCACGGGAGAAACAAAGTTGCTGTCGATCATACAGGCCGCTGGCTGGCCCATCTGGCCCCTTATTGCATGCTCCATCTTCGCACTGGCACTGATTTTTGAGCGCTTTATCTCGTTGAAAACCGCCCGTGTTGCGCCGCCCAAATTGCTTGACGAAGCCATCACCGTCTCCAAAGACCGTCTGCCCTCCAACGACGTAATCCAGCAACTGGCGCAAAACAGTGCCTTGGGTGAAGTGCTGGCCAGTGGCATGCAGCAGCTCAGCGCCTACCCCAAAAGCAGCGAAGAAGACCTGCGCGCGCGCATGGAGGCGGAGGGCCGCTCGGTGGCACACCGTCTGGAAAAATACCTGGGCGCACTGGCCACCATTGCCTCAGCCGCACCACTGCTGGGGCTGCTCGGCACCGTGATCGGCATGATTGAAATTTTTGGTTCACAAGCCAATGCTGGCGCCATGGGCACCGGCAACCCCGGCCAGCTCGCCCACGGCATTTCGATTGCGCTGTACAACACCGCCTTTGGCTTGATCGTAGCCATTCCTGCACTGATCTTCTGGAAGTACTTCCGCGCCCGCGTGGATGCTTATTTGCTGCAGTTGGAGCTGGCCAGCGAACAGTTTGTACGCCACCTCAACCGCCTGCGCACCAAATAACGAAGCGAAGCGCACCATGGCTATGAATTTTCGCCCCCGCCGCGCTGAAGAGCCAGAGATCAATCTGATTCCCTTCATTGATGTGCTCTTGGTGATCCTCATCTTCTTGATGCTGAGCACCACCTATAGCAAATTCACAGAGCTGCAACTGACCTTGCCCACCGCAGACGCGGAGCAAATGCGCGATCGCCCCAAGGAAGTGATTGTCTCCATCGCGGCCGATGGGCGTTACGCGGTGGACAAAAGCGCGCTGGAAGACCGCTCGGTCGATGCGATTGCCAGCGCCCTGGCTGGTGCTGCCCCAGCGGGGGCCAACAGCATTGTCATCATCAGCGCCGATGCGGCAGCCCCGCACCAGGCCGTGGTGTCTGCCATGGAAGCTGCGCGACGTGCAGGTTTGACGCAAATTACCTTTGCCACCCAGTCGGCCGCTTCTGCCGGCAAAAAATAAGGCTGCACCAATGAGTGCCCCCGCCCACCAGGGCACAGGCTCTGAGCGCTTGCGCCATATCTGGCGCAGCCGCAATCTGGCCGCCCGCGCTTTGTGGCCGCTAGCGGCCGTGTATGGCGCACTGTCTGGGTTGCAGCGCAAGCTGTATGTATGGGGCTGGAAAAAAGCTGCGCACCCGGGCATTCCCACCATCGTGGTGGGCAATGTGATTGCAGGCGGCGCAGGCAAAACCCCCGTGACGCTGGCCACCGTGGCGCATTTGCAGTCGCGGGGCTTCACGCCAGGCATCATCTCGCGCGGCTATGGCCGCAGCACCAATGACTGCCGCGAGGCCACGTCTGAATCCCTGCCGCAAGAGGTGGGCGATGAGCCCTTGCTCATGACCCGCGCCAGCGGCGTGCCAGTTTTTGTGGCGCGCCAGCGCATCGATGCCGCTCGCGCCTTGCTGGCCGCCTATCCAGCCACCAATGTCCTGGTCTGCGATGACGGGCTGCAGCACCACGCACTGGCACGCGACATAGAGATTTGCGTCTTCAACAACGAAGGGATTGGCAACGGCTGGCTGCTGCCTGCTGGCCCGCTGCGCGAAGCGTGGCCACGCCCGGTCACTGCTGCACTGTATTCCGCAGCGCGGCCGCCTTCAGGCACACCGGCCAGCATCCCGTGTTTTCATGTGCAGCGCCAATTGGCGCCCTATGCCATCACACGCAGCGGCCAGCGCGTGCCTTTGCAGAGCTTGCAAAGCCAGCCACTGCACGCTTTGGCAGCCATTGCCCGCCCCGAAGATTTTTTTGCCATGCTGCGCGCCCAGTCTCTGGCATTAGCCAGCACCGAAGCCCTGCCAGATCACTACAATTTTGAAAGCTGGAAGCGCCCGTCTGGTGAGCGCATTCAAGTGATTTGCACTGAAAAAGATGCCGCCAAGCTCTGGCAGCAATGCCCTGACGCCTTGGCGGTGCCTTTGCACCTTCACGTGGATCAAGGCTATTTTGATCTGCTAGATAAGCATCCGTGCCTATCATCCCCCTCTTAATACAGAACACCACTGGTACACCGCTATGGACCCCAAACTGCTTGAACTCTTGGTCTGCCCCGTCACCAAAGGCCCTTTGCGCTTTGACAAAGAGCGCCAGGAGCTGATCTCGCAAAGCGCCCGCTTGGCCTACCCCGTGCGCGACGGCATGCCCATCTTGCTGGAAAACGAAGCACGCCCCCTGGAAGACAGCGAACTGGAAGGCTAAACACCGTGGGCTTTACCGTTCTCATCCCCGCGCGACTGGCCTCCAGCCGTCTGCCCAACAAACCGCTGGCAGACATTGCAGGCTTGCCCATGGTGGTGCGTGTAGCACTGCAAGCACGCCAAAGTGCTGCCGACCGTGTGGTGGTGGCCGCCGACGATGCCTCTATCGTGCAAGCGTGTGCTGCCCATGGCGTCGAAGCGCTGCTGACCCGTGCTGACCACCCCAGCGGCAGCGACCGTTTGGCCGAAGCCTGCGCCCAATTGGGCCTGCATGGCGACGACATGGTGGTCAACGTTCAAGGGGATGAGCCGCTGATAGACCCCGCCTTGATTGATTCCGTGGCACAGGTGCTTGCCTGCGCACCCAGCGCCAGCATGGGCACCGCCGCACACCGCATTGCCAACCTGGCTGACTATCTGAACCCCAATGTGGTCAAAGTCGTGTGCAACGCCCAGGGCCTGGCGCACTACTTCAGCCGCGCCCCCATTCCCTTCAACCGCGACCATGCCGACACGCAATGGTGGAGCGAAAACAGCGACCACGCGCCGCTGCGCCATGTGGGTATATACGCGTACAAAGCGGGGTTTTTGCGCAGCTTTCCCCAACTCACGCCTGCGCCCACGGAGCAACTGGAATCACTGGAACAATTGCGCGCCCTGTGGCACGGCCATCAAATTGCCGTGCACATTACACAAAATCCACCCGGTACAGGCGTAGATACGCCGGAAGATTTGGAACGTGTACGCGCGCTCTTGCGCCACGCTTAAGCCAAAATATTTCAGGAATTTCTGAAAATTGAATGAAAAATAAGAGCAGTTAGCGCTTGAATTTGCAAGAGATGCCATGCATTCCAATGGAAAACTCAAGACAGACATGCGCCAAATGCTCCTATTTTCAGAAATTCCACAGCAATGTCTTCTACAAGACATGTCTGTCTTTTATCAACACAGTATGCTTTGTGCATAGCGAATAAGCACCCTGAGCACCGCCTGTCAAGTCACTGGCATCGCCCCCGAGAAACGACGCAGACGCGAAGTACTGGCGACTTTGTAAGTCAAAAATAAGGGCGTGCATGCTATCCTTGAAAAGATATCAAGCGGTAGCCGCCTGCTTTTTTGCTGCATCAAAACGCCCCGCTTCGCCAAGAATTTCTATATATCGAGGATCTCCATGAAACTGATTTTGTTGGGCGCTCCCGGCGCCGGCAAAGGCACACAAGCTGCTTTTATTTGCCAGAAGTTCGGCATTCCCCAAATCTCCACGGGTGACATGCTGCGCGCCGCCGTGAAGGCTGGCACACCTTTGGGCCTGCAAGCCAAGGCCGTGATGGAAGCTGGACAGCTGGTGAGCGACGACCTGATCATCAACTTGGTCAAAGAACGCATCGCCCAAGCCGATTGCGCCAACGGTTTCTTGTTCGATGGCTTCCCCCGCACCATCCCCCAGGCCGATGCCATGAAGGCCGCAGGCGTGGATCTGGACTACGTGCTGGAAATCGACGTTCCTTTCGACGCCATCATCGAGCGCATGAGCGGTCGCCGCTCGCACCCTGCATCGGGTCGCACCTACCACGTCAAGTTCAACCCACCGAAGGTGGAAGGCAAGGACGACGTGACCGGCGAAGACCTGGTACAGCGTGACGATGACAAGGAAGAGACTGTCAAAAAGCGTCTGGATGTGTACAGCAACCAAACGCGTCCTTTGGTGGACTACTACCAAGCTTGGGCCAAGCAAGACCCAGCCAAGGCTCCCCAATACCGCGCCATCAGCGGCATGGGTTCTGTCGAAGAAATCACGGCGCGCGCTTTCCAAGCATTGGGCGCCTGATTTTTTTTACACACCCACAAAAAAGCTGCCCCAGAGGCAGCTTTTTTATGTGCACTGCAACCACGCAGCGCCACACGCATTCCACACGTAAGGCGTATGCACTAGTTTTGCAGCAGCGCCAGCATCAGACTGATGCGTGCCTTGACAGGACTAAGGGGCGTCACCGCCGCGTCCTGCTCGCCATCGGCCAGCACAATCTGCCCCTGCTCGCAGCGCGTAGTCCGCCACACCATCACGCCTTGGGCCGTGGCACGCTGCAGTGCTTGCAGCAAGGCTTGGTGAATAGACCCATTGCCTGTGCCTGCCACCACCAGGCCCTGCACGCCCGCCGCCACCAACGCATCTACCGCAGCAGGCCGCGCTGCTGCGGTACTGGTCACCAACTCCACCCACGGCCACTGCTTGGCATCGCGCTCCCACACTGCAGCAGCCAGTTCAGGCAATACCAAGGTTGCAGATGCACGCTGCAGCCAACGCACACGCCCCTCCTCGACCCAAGCTACAGGCCCCTGTGCTCCAGAGGAGAAGGCATGCACGCGGTACGGATGCGCCTTGCGCAGCCATTGCGCGCCATGCACCTCGCCCGCCGCAGTCACCCACACGCCGGCTACGCCATCAGCGGCACAAATCACTGCATCCCGCAAATTGGCAGGGCCGTCGGCCGACAAAGCCGTGGCGGGGCGCATCGCACATGTCATGACCACAGGCTTCACCGGCCGCAGCACGCACTGCAAGAACCAAGCCGTCTCTTCCAATGTATCGGTGCCATGGGTAATTACTACACCTGCCACATCAGCTTGATCCAACCACTTGCTGCACGCCTGCGCTAGCTGCTGCCAAGTCGTGATATCCATGTCTTTGCTGTCGAGTTGTGCAACCTGTTCAGCCACGAATACGAAATGCTCCGGCAGGCAGCGATCAACAATCGGCTGCAACAACTGTGCAACATCAATCTGCCCAGGTTGGTAGCCAACACCACCTCCATGGGCGCTGCCCTGGCCCGCAATTGTCCCTCCCGTACCCAAGATCACAATTTTTCTTGTTGTAGACACTTGCACCCCTCACGAAACTGGTTAAAAATACAGGTACTGGATAAACAAACAGTTATCCTTCAAAAGGACAGGCATGGAGCACACCACCCTCACCCCCAGACAGCAGCAGATTCTGGATCTCATTCAAGAAGCCATCTCCCGCACAGGCGCGCCGCCAACACGCGCCGAGATTGCGCGCACCCTGGGTTTCCGGTCTGCCAATGCAGCAGAAGAGCACCTCAAGGCTTTGGCACGCAAAGGCGTACTTGAATTGGTCAGCGGCACTTCGCGCGGCATTCGCTTGGTCAGCGAGACCGTGCGCAACATTAACGCAGCCCGAGGCACACACTTTGACCTGCCAATGGCTGCCATGCAACCTCTTTGGTTACCGCTGGTGGGCCGCGTCGCTGCAGGGTCGCCCATTTTGGCGCAAGAGCACATTGACCAAAGTTTCGCCGTCGAGAGTTCCATGTTTGCCAGCAAACCCGACTACCTTTTGCGCGTGCGCGGCATGTCGATGCGCGATGCCGGCATCTTGGACGGGGATTTACTCGCGGTGCAATCCACCCGAGAAGCCCGCAACGGTCAAATCGTGGTGGCACGCCTCGGTGATGAAGTTACCGTCAAGCGTTTGCGCAAATCCGCTCACGGGATTGAGCTGCTGCCTGAGAACCCTGACTACCCCATCATCCAAGTCGGTGAAGAAGAAAATTTTGCGATCGAAGGCCTGGCTGTTGGCCTGATCCGCAACGCCATCCAGCTCTAAAAAAGCCATCTCCCCCTCCATGCATGCGGCCATTTGCGCTGCAGGGATTGCTGTCGCCTGTTTTATCTCAATTTCTCCACCAAGGAGTACGCCATGCACCTTTTGCACTGCCCATTGCCTCTGCCACATATCAAAACTGCGCGCACATCCGCCAGCAACCAAAATACTTTCTGCGATGTGTCGTTGCGCACCGTGACTTGCAAAACTTGCACCGGGAATGTCCGTTTAATGCGCCGCAGTAAAGACAAGGACAGCAATCGTTTTGCCTTATCCGGCAAATTAGCAGATGTTTGTGCGGCGCTGGATGCCCTGGCTGAGCAAGAAATGCGCAACACATGGCGTGTTGCAGCACATTAATGTCGCACAACCCATCGTCCACCACACGTCACTCTTGCCACTTCACCCAAACGTCAAAAACACCTGACAACAAATAGCGTGAATAAGCCCGAATCAGTTCCCGATAATTGCTGCACGATGCAACCAACGGTTCTCACCGATTCATACAGTTGCGCCATACCGGCAGGAGGATTTATGAGCACTACGCCGTATTCCACATCACGCCAACCTGTTATGCCCAGCAGCGGCGGGTTAATGGGCCGCAGCTTCACCTATCGCACCGCAGAAAAAACCGATGTGCGCTTGACTTGGGAGCGCGCCAAGGCCCAGTTGCCACGTCCAACCAAACCAGCTTAGGCACTTGCATGAAGTGCAAAAATAGGAGCTAGCAGCGCTTTTTCCGCTTAGCTCAAGAGCCTAATTGGCATATACCTCCTCAACCGCTCGTGCAACTAAAACTGCACGAATGTCGCAGTTGCATACACGATATGTCCCTAACCACGGGCTTCATGCACTCAGGCTATAGGACAATACGCGGGGTACAGCAGTCCTTGCATGCTATTTGCAATGCATGCTTTTCTTGGCTCCAGCAGCAAGCCCCTATTGCCCATGAATATTGTCATCCTCGACGACTACCAAGATGCTGTGCGCAAGCTGCAATGCGCAGCGCTCTTGGATGGTTTTACGACCAAAGTCTTTACCAACACGGTCAAAGGTGTGGGTCAACTCGCGGTGCGCTTGCGCGATGCAGACGTCATCGTCCTGATACGAGAGCGCACGCCGATTAGCCGGCAATTGATTGAGAAACTGCCCAAGTTAAAACTTATTGCACAGGTAGGCAAAGCAGGGCCCCACATCGACGTTCAGGCTTGCACCGACCACGGCGTTCTGATTGCAGAGGGCGTAGGCTCACCAGTTGCGCCTGCTGAGCTGACATGGGCACTCATCATGGCTGCCACAAGGCGCCTGCCGCAATACATCTCTAACCTCAAACATGGTGCATGGCAACAATCAGGGTTAAAGACAGCCTCTATGCCCCCCAATTTTGCCTTGGGTACCTCCCTGCGAGAGCGCACATTAGGCATTTGGGGTTATGGCCGAATCGGCCAGCTGGTGGCAGGCTATGGCAAGGCATTTGGCATGCAAGTCGTCATCTGGGGCAGCGAATCTTCCCGCATAAAAGCCCAGCAAGATGGGTATGCGGCCGCTGCAAGTCAGGAATCCTTTTTTGCTCACAGCGACGTACTGTCCTTACACCTGCGACTTAATGCGCAAACCCAACACATTGTGCAAAGCCAAGACCTAGCGCTCATGAAGCCCACAGCACTGCTGGTGAATACAGCACGTGCAGAACTGATAGCGCCCGATGCGCTGGTGACCGCCTTGCAGCGCGGCCGCCCCGGCTTAGCCGCTATTGACGTTTTTGAGAGCGAGCCTATTTTGCAAGGCCAGTCCCTGCTGCGGATGGAAAACTGCATCTGCACGCCACACATTGGATATGTAGAGCAAGACAGCTATGAACTGTACTTCAGCGCTGCGTTTGACAACGTGCGTAACTTTGCGCAAGGCACGCCTAGCAATATTTTGAACCCTGAAGCTGCACCACGTTAGGACAGCTGAGCAGCAATCAAAGCTGATCGGTTTGGGAGCGCATATGCGCCAGCTCTTGGGCGATGGCCTCATGCACGGCACTGCTCACCAGGCGCTCAACATCAGCGCGAATCGCTTGATACAGCGATTGGGTGTGCAGTTGCACCATGTCTGCCAGCGCATAGCGCAAACGCTCCTCCAAAGTCTCATCCAGGCGGGCCATGACATTGGCCTGCATAGACTGCGCTATATCCACCAAGCACTGCTGCGTTGGCAGTTCTGGCGCGCTGGCAGTTTTCGCCAGAGGTGCTGCGGACTCCGCAACATCTTGCACAAACGGCGCATCCACCGGCTCTGGCAAATGCTCTTGCGACACAGCGAAGTTGGGAGCAGCCAGCATCGTCTCAGCGTCTGGAACTACATCAGTGAGCGTCGGCACGAAACGCGGGGGATGCCGTGTATCCATAGCAGCCATCACCGATCTCCTTGCAGTACCAAGTCAAACCGCTCAATCGCATGTCCTGCACTTTGGTAACTGCGCCAACGCCCACGGGCCAATGCACGATCTTGTTCATCAAAGCTGGACACCACCTCTACCACTTTGCTGAACGACTCAAAACCTTGTGGCATTTCCAGTCCCAAATTCAGCAGCACCTCACGGTGCGTGCTGAGCTGAGCAGCTTCCACCAGCACCACGGGAGCCAAAGCAAAAAGCTCTGCATCATCGCCTTGTACTGCATGGGCCAAAAACTCATGCCCTGCAAATTTCCACAGACGTGCAGACAGTTGCCGCAGCCGCTCCAGCGGAGCAACCACTGTCACACGCGCGTCGTGGCGCAATGCTTTGCGGATAAAACGGCACGCATAGTCCAACTTATCTGGGGCGTTGAAGTGAAAAGCCACCTGTGGGCTAGAGGTTGTGTCAGTCATCAGACTTGAGGCGCCTTCGCTTTTACCGCCGCTGTTTGAGGTACCAATGCAGTCTTCGCGGCAGATTTTCGCGCAGGCTTGGTTGCCTCTGGGGCTTTACGCGTTTTGGCTACAGGTTGCTGCGCGGCATCCAGCAGATACTGCACCAGCAAAGGCACAGGACGGCCTGTTGCCCCCTTGGCTGCACCCTCCTTCCATGCGGTACCCGCGATATCCAAATGCGCCCATGGCATATCGCCCACGAAGCGCTGCAGGAATTTAGCTGCAGTGATAGAGCCACCGGCGCGGCCCGCCACATTACCCATGTCCGCGAAATTGCTCTTGAGGCCTTCGGAATAATCATCATCCAAAGGCATGCGCCAGCACAGGTCATGACTCTTTTCACCTGCCTGCTGCAATGCCTGGCCCAGTGCCTCTTGATTGGCGTACATACCCGAGCGAATGCCACCCAAGGCAATCACACACGCACCCGTCAACGTTGCGATGTCGACCACGGCTGCCGGTTTAAAGCGTGCAGCATAGGTCAGCGCATCGCACAGCACCAAACGCCCTTCAGCGTCAGTATTCAAAATTTCGATGGTTTGACCACTCATGCTGGTTACCACATCACCGGGCTTTACAGCAGCGCCATCAGGCATGTTCTCGCACGCAGGAATCAAACCGACCACATTAATAGCAAGTTTGAGTTCCGCCAACGCACGAAATACTCCCAGCACACTCGCCGCGCCACACATATCGAACTTCATTTCATCCATAGCCGCGGCAGGCTTGAGGGAAATGCCACCTGTATCAAACGTGATGCCTTTGCCCACCAACACCACCGGCGCCTGCGACTTGGCCGCCCCGCTATAGCTCAGCTCAATCAATTGCAAGGGTTCTTTAGAGCCTTGAGCAACTGCCAAAAACGCCCCCATTCCCAGTTTCTCAACATCCTTGGGGCCATGCACCTTGCATTGAATGGCTGACGACTGCTTGGCCAAGTCCTTCGCGGCCTTGGCCAGCAAGCTAGGCGTTGCGTAGTTTGCAGGTCGATTGCCCCATTCTTTGGCCAGCGACTGGCCCAAAGAGACCGCCACGACTTGGTCAAAAATCTGGCTGATATCAGCAGACTTGCTAGTCACTCCCACGGTCACTTTGCCCAGCGCAGGGGATTTTGCTTTTGATTTGGTCAATGTATAGGTATATGCAGCATCCGTTACAGATTGCACAGCAATACGCACCGCCTGGGCAGCATCTTCCAAAGCGCTCAAACAAATTACCGCATGTTTGACGCCTTCGGCTTTGAGCACGGAAGCAGCACTTGCTAGCGCAGCGCGCACATCCCGCGCAGAGCCTTTGCCTGTGCCCAGCAACAGCACGCGGCGCGCTTGCACCCCTTGGGGCTGGTACAAATGCAGCTGTTTACTACAGACCGCAGACCAGTCACCATGGCGCGTTACGCTGTCTACCAAGGCGGACAAAGGGTCTTGTTGGGGCTTGAATGACTCAGGCACCAACAATAAAAGAAGATCACACTTTGCTGCAGCTGCGCTGGACAGATTCAAAGCCTTCAGTTCAAAGTTCATAATCGGCGTTTTCCTTTTCAGCCAATGTTATTCGATTCATCCATACGCAAGGAGCTGGGCCGCAGCTTCGGCGCCACCTTAGTGGTGCTTATCACCGTGGTTATGACCATGATGCTGATCCGCACGCTGGGCCAAGCCACCAAAGGCACTGTCAGCCCATCCGATGTGATGCTGGTCATGGGTTTTACCGTGCTTGGTCAACTGTCCACGATTTTGACGCTGAGCCTCTTTGTGGCGGTGGTTGGCACGCTGTCGCGCATGTACCGCGATAGCGAAATGTCCATCTGGTTTGCCAGTGGCCAAGGCCTCGCCAGCCAACTCAAGCCTATCTTGCGCTTTGCTTGGCCGATTGTGGCAGTGATTGCCGTACTGGGCCTGCTCGTTTGGCCTTGGAGCAACCAACAGATCCAAGAATTGCGCAGCCAATTTGAGCAACGTAGTGATATAGACCGCATTGCGCCCGGTGAGTTTCAAGAATCTTCTGATGGCACACGCGTGATCTTCATTGACAAGGACAGCGCCTCCCAAGAATCGGCCAGCAATATTTTTCTGGTGGAGCAACGCCAAGGTCGTGAATTTGTGACGTCCTCCAAGACTGCACAAATCCAAACAGTCGATGGTGTGCGTAATGCCGTCCTGACTGAGGGCCAGCGTGTAGAAACCGACCAGACTACCGGTCAAATCAAACTCACACACTTTGACAGCTATACGCTGCGTTTGGAAGACAGCAGCCCCGCCAAAACCAGCCTGACCGCACGAGCGATTTCTACACCGCAATTGCTTCAAAACACCAACCCTGTCTATCTGGCCGAAGCGGGCTGGCGTGCAGGCCTGCCACTGGCCGCCCTCAATCTTTTGGTACTGGCTTTAGCCATCACCATCGTGAACCCTCGTGCAGGCCAAAGCACCAGTTTGGTAGTCGCTTTATTGGCTTTCGTGGTGTATTACAACTTAATGAACATGGGACAAAGCTGGGTTGCTTCGGGTCGCATGTCTTTAGGTGGTTATCTCCTGGGTATACATGGAAGCATCTTTGCGGTTGCTGCACTCGGCTTGGCCATCCGGCATCACCGTTGGCACATCAAAGACCTGTGGCAACGTCGTGGAGTAACTGCATGAAAACGTTACGCACACTCATCTACCGCGACACCATCAGCGCAATCGGCTTTGTGGCGCTGGCTTTTTTGGCCATGTTTTTTTTCTTCGATTTGCTCGATGAAATGGGGGACGTAGGCCGCAAGTTTGGCGACGTCACCTACACCGTGTGGCACGCATTGCTGGCCGTCACCTTTGGATTGCCCAAGCATTTGTATGAATTGCTGCCGATTGCGGTGCTGATAGGCAGTATTTTTGTGATGGCGCGCTTTGCACAAAGCTCGGAGTTCACCATCATGCGCACCAGTGGCTTAGGCCCATGGATGGCTTTGCGCACCATGCTGGTTTTGGGCGCTGGCTTTGTCGTGCTCACCGTCGCCGTCGGTGACTACATTGCACCTGCAGCAGAACGCTGGGCATTGGTAGCCAAGGCCAAGTATTTAGGGCAAACCTCCACCACTGGATCGACTGGCGCTTGGCTCAAAGAAAAAACCAAAGATGGCACCTTGGCTGTCAACGTGCGTGCTGTACGCGCAGACGGTGCCCTCACCGGTATCCGCATTTTTGAGTTTGATCGCCAAGGGCGCATGACACTGCAACTGCATGCAGACCAAGGTCAAGTGCAAGAAGAGGCGGACAACTGGTTGCTGGAAAATGCACGCCTGACACGTTTGAGCTATGCCAGTTCAACCGCCAACGACAGCGCTGCAGCCGTCACCAAAGACAGCCATGCGCAGCTCAATTGGCCCACCAGCATTACCAGCGAAATGCTGATTGCAGCCGTGCACAAGCCGGATCGTATGCCAACGCTGGAGCTGTTTCAGTTCATCCAGCACTTGAAGACCAACGATCAGTCTGCACAGAAATACGAAATTGAATTCTGGCGCAAAGTGTTCTATCCGCTGAGTTGCCTGGTGATGGTCGTGCTGGCACTGCCCTTTGCTTACCTGCACTTTCGCTCTGGCGGCATTGCAGGCTACGTGTTTGGGGGCGTCATGGCGGGTATCAGCTTCTTCTTGCTTAACAACGTGTTTGGCTATGCGGGCAATCTGCAGAACTGGTCACCCATGCTTACGGCTGCAGCTCCTGGCCTGATTTACTCCTTACTCTCCCTTGGGGCTTTTGCATGGCTGGTCATACGCCGATAACGCAGATGCCGCCGGTGCGCGGCATCGTATTCTTCGCCCACGGTTCGCGCGATCCGCGCTGGTCGCTACCAATTGCAGCCGTCGCTGATGTCCTGCAGCAACGGTGCCCTGATGCGCTGAGTACCTGCGCCTACCTCGAACTCACCGAGCCCGATCTCCCCACGGCCTGCCAGCACCTGATCCATCAAGGCTGCACAGCCATTACGGTGCTGCCCATGTTTTTGGGCACAGGCCGCCACGCCCGCCATGATTTACCCGTCCTGGTCGAGGCCCTGCGCCAGCAACACCCTGCTGTCAGTTTTGAGGTTGCCACCGCCGTGGGCGAAGACCCCCGTGTGACCCAGCTACTGGCGCAGATTGCGATGCAATACATTGCATAAAAAAATACATCTTTAGATATTTCATTCATAATGATGAAAGCATCGTTGCTACCATCCTCTTATGAATCTGCATCAATTCCGTTTTGTCCAAGAAGCTGCCCGCCGCAACCTCAATCTGACCGAAGCGGCCAAAGCGCTGCACACCTCGCAGCCCGGCGTCTCCAAAGCCATCATTGAGCTGGAAGAAGAGCTGGGGGTGGACATCTTTGCGCGGCACGGCAAGCGCCTCAAGCGCATTACCGAGCCCGGGCAACACGTGCTCAAAAGCATTGAACTCATCATGCGTGAGGTGGGCAACCTCAAGCGCATCGGCGAGCAGTTCAGCGCCCAAGACAGCGGCACACTCAGCATTGCCACCACCCACACCCAAGCGCGTTATGTGCTGCCGCACGCCGTAGCCAAGCTGCGCAGCAGTTACCCCAAGGTCAATATCAGCTTGCACCAAGCCACGCCCCACGAAGTGGCGCGCATGGTGATCGACGAAGTCGCTGAAATTGGCATGGCCACCGAATCGCTGGCCGATTACCCCGACTTGGTGACATTGCCCTGCTATGAATGGCAGCACGTGCTGGTCGTGCCCAGCGGACACCGTCTGGCCACCAAAGAGCGCATCGGTTTGGATGACTTGGCCGACGAACCGCTGATTACCTACCACCCCTCATTCACAGGGCGCGGCAAGGTCGATGCCGCCTTCGCCACGCGCAAAATTGCGCCACGCATCGTGCTGGAAGCGATTGACTCGGACGTGATCAAAACCTACGTGCGCCTTGGCTTGGGCATTGGCATCGTGGCCGAGATGGCCATGCGTGAAGAACTGGGCCCTGATTTGGTTTCACGCCCCATGGGCCACCTGTTTGGCCAGAGCGTGGCGCGCGTAGCCTTCAAGCGCGGCGCCTACCTGCGCAACTTTGTGTACAAATTTGCCGAAACGCTGAGCGACCGCCTCTCGCGAGACTTGATCTTGCGCGCCATGAGCGGCCACGTGAACGATTACGAACTTTGATTTCCTGCTCAAAACCGGGGTGCCACACGGCATCCCATTTTTTTGCCATGACAACACCTGTGACCCCTGCTTTCCCTAGCAAGCTGCCCAATGTGGGCACCACCATTTTTTCTGTGATGTCGGCCCTGGCCAACCAGCACCACGCCGTTAATTTGGGCCAAGGCTTTCCCGACTTCGGCTGCGACCCCAAGTTGCTGGATGCCGTCACCGCCGCCATGCAAGCCGGGCACAACCAATACCCGCCCATGCCCGGCATGCCGCAGTTGCGTGAAGCCGTGGCCGCCAAAATTGCCACTTTGCATGGCGCACACTACGACCCACACACCGAGATCACCATCACCGCAGGTGCCACGCAAGCCATCTTGACGGCCATTTTGGCCACCGTGCACGCGGGTGACGAAGTAATTGTGCTGGACCCTTGCTACGACAGCTATGCCCCCAACATTGAGTTGGCCGGCGGCGTCATCGTGCGGGTGCCGCTTACGCCAGGCAGCTTCCGCCCGGACTTCGCAAAAATTGCCGCAGCCATCACGCCCCAAACGCGCCTGATGATTGTGAACACCCCGCACAACCCCAGCGCCACCATCTGGACCGCTGATGAAATGCGCCAGCTCGAAGCCCTGCTCGCCCCCACCAACGTGCTGCTGATCAGCGATGAGGTGTACGAACACATGGTGTTTGACGGCGCGCAGCACGAAAGTGCCGCACGCTTTCCCGGCTTGGCAGCGCGCGCCTTCATCGTCTCCAGCTTTGGCAAGACTTACCACGTCACCGGCTGGAAGGTGGGTACGGTGGCAGCGCCTGCCGCGTTGATGAGCGAATTCCGCAAGGTGCACCAGTTCAATGTATTCACCGTGAACACGCCCATGCAGGTCGGCTTGTCCGCCTATATGCAAGACCCGGCGCCCTATCTGGAGCTACCCGCCTTCTACCAGCGCAAGCGCGATTTGTTTGCAGAAGGGCTGCAGCAAACGCGCCTGAAGCTGCTGCCCACCACAGGCACTTACTTCCAGTGCGTGGATATTTCTGAAGTGACAGATCTCAACGAAGCCGATTTTTGCCAGTGGATGGTGCAAGAGCTGGGCGTGGCGGCCATTCCGCTGTCTGCGTTTTACGGGGATGGTTTCGATCAAAAAGTAGTGCGCTTTTGCTTTGCCAAGCAAGATGCAACCTTGCTGGCCGCGCTGGAGCGTCTGCGCAAGCTTTAAGGGGCACGCGCCTTCGGCTAATTACGGCAAGCCGCAGCAAGGGCGTGACAGGGGTCGTGTTAGCCGGTTGATCGTGCCAGCCGGTTACGCACACACCCACCACACACCAATCAATAAAGGGAGCAGCTTACGCGCTCCCTTTATTGTTTTCAGATAGCTTTGTATTGGAAATGATTGATTGAAGCGCGCTAGCAGCTATAAAAATGAATCCAATTCCCCTTGCTTGCCCACGCTGCACAAGGCGTTGACATAGCCCTTGCAACCAAGCTGGCTGCGGGCGCGCTCCTATAATCGCGCCCCGTTGGCACGCATGAGCAAACGCGCAGCATGGCCGATCAGGATGCCCCTTTGCGCCCCTGCGGCCTAACGCCCGCGCTGCGGGCATCCCTCTGCTGCTACCAAGACGCACGCCCACCTCTGCGCACGATTTCTCTCTATCAGGTATCAACCCATGAGCAGTATTGCTATCTCCTCCATCTTGGTGGTTCTCAGTATCGTGGCCATCATTTATTTGACCGCCAAGGTCAAATTCAACGTCTTTGGTGCACTGTTTGCCGTGACCATGGCGCTGGCAGTGTTTGGCACAGGGCTGCCGTTTGGCAAAGTGATTGACGCCATGAAGACCGGCTTTGGCAACACGCTGGGCGGCATCTCCTTCATCATCATCTTTGGCGCAGCGATTGCCGTGTGCATGGAACGCAGCGGCGGTGCGCTGAGCCTGGCTACGCACATCATGAACATGGCGGGCAAGAAAAACACCAAGGCCGCCGTAGCCTGGACCGGCTTCATCCCCGGTTTGACCATTTTTTGCGACACCGGCTACATCATTCTGAGCGGCATTGTGCGCACCATCAGCGCTACCTCCCAGCTGCCCATGCCCCTGCTGGCATCTATTTTGGGCACCTCGCTGTTTGCCGTGCACTGCCTGGTTCCTACCCACCCAGGCGCTTTGGCAGCTGCGACCACCATGAATGCCAATCTCGGCCTGCTGGTGGTAGCCAGCATCGTGTTTGCAGTACCCGGTCTGATCGCCGCTTATTTCTGGTCCAGCAAAATGTGCAAGGGCATGGACTACGCGCCCGCCACCCTGGAAGCGTCTGCGCAGCCATCAACGGCCCAGTTGCCCTCGTTTGGTTTTTCGCTGCTGCCCGTGGTGCTGCCGTTGGTGCTGATCTCCATCTCCACCTTGCTGACCACCTTTGGCTTGAAGGACGGCGTGGCCACCGTATTTCACTTTCTGGGCAACCCCGTGATTGCCCTGCTGGTTGGCATGCTGTGCGGCATCTGGCTGCTGGCATGCAACGGCGGTCAAAAGGGTGATTTCAGCGCCGTGCTGGAAGAAGCCATCTCCAAGGCGGGTCCCATTTTGATAATCACGGGCGCTGGCGGCATGTTTGGCGCCATCATCAAGGAAACGGGCGTGGGCGGTGCGCTGGGCCAAGCGCTGGGTTCCGCCTCTGTCGGCCTGTTGGTGCCCTTCATCATTGCCGCGTTGCTGAAAACTGCACAAGGCTCCTCTACCGTCGCCTCCATCACCACCGCCGCAATCATCGTGCCAAGCCTGGCCACATTCGGTCTGGATTCTGAGGCTGGTCGCATCTTTGCCGTGCTGGCCATTGGGGCAGGCTCCTTGGTCGCGTCGCACGCCAACGACTCCTATTTCTGGGTGGTGACGAAGTTCTCCAACATTGAAATGGAGCAATCGCTGCGCGTGTTCACCACCTCCACCATCGTCATGGGCGTGGTGACTTTCGCCTGCATCTGGGGTGCAAGCTTCTTCTTCCTGTAATGCCCGCGGTTCGCCCGGCTAGCCCAAAGCGTCCATCATGAAAATTGTGATCGCCCCCGACTCCTACAAAGAAAGCCTGTCTGCGCTGGAAGTTGCCACGCAGATTGAACTGGGCTTCAAAGAAGTCTTTCCCGATGCGCAGTACGTCAAAGTGCCCATGGCCGATGGCGGCGAAGGCACGGTGCAAGCCATGATTGAGGCCACGCACGGTCGCCGCGTAGAAGTCGAAGTCACCGCCCCGCTGGGCGAGCGCATTCCCAGCTTTTACGCACTGACCGGCGACGGCCACACCGCCATGATTGAAATGGCCGCAGCCAGCGGCCTGGCCTTGGTGCCCGCAGACCAGCGCAACCCACTCGTCACCACCAGCTACGGCACGGGCGAGCTCATCGCCGCTGCGCTGGATGCCGGTGCATGCCACCTGATTGTGGGCATTGGCGGCAGCGCCACCAACGACGGCGGAGCCGGCATGCTGCAGGCTTTGGGCGTCAAGCTGCTGGATGCCCAAGGCCAGCCCATTGGCCGTGGCGGCGCCCCGCTGGCGCAACTGGCACGTATCGATGCCAGCGGCCTGGATGCACGCCTGGCCGCATGCACCATCGAAGTCGCATGCGACGTGGACAACCCGCTGACCGGCGAGCGCGGTGCCTCGGCCATCTTTGGCCCGCAAAAAGGGGCCACCCCGGCGATGGTGCAAACGCTGGATGCCAACCTCCAGCACTTTGCCCAGCTCATTGAGCGGGATGTGGGCATAGAGGTGGAGCACATTGCCGGCGCCGGTGCCGCAGGTGGCATGGGTGCGGCAATGCTGGCTTTTCTCAAAGGCCAGCTGCGCCCCGGCTGTGAAATCATTGCCAAGGCCGTGGGTCTGGAAGCCGCCGTGCAAGATGCAGATTTGGTCATCACCGGCGAAGGCCGCATTGACCAGCAAACCATCTTCGGCAAAACCCCGTTTGGCGTAGCCACCGTTGCAAGCAAGCACGGCAAACCGGTGATCGGTATTGCGGGTAGCCTGGGCACCAACGCCCATGTGGTGCATGACCACGGCATTGATGCCATCTTCAGCGTGCTCAGCCGCACCTGCAACATCGAAGACGCCATGGCGGAAGCCGCGTTCAACGTGCGCAGCGCAGCACGCAATGTGGCAGCCATGCTGGCCATCGGGCAGCGCACCCCACGCGATGCTCCTTCAAAGCCCGCCCCCCACGCGTAACGGTTTATAGGCGCCATTAAAAAAGGGAGCTGCTTGCGCGCTCCCTTTCTTGTTTTCAAATACTTTCCGTGCTGAAGCAGTTATTCAATCAGCGCTGGTAGCTCTTTTTTATGATTTGATGGCGTGCTATGGCGCTACTTAACAGCGCACCTTTTCGTGAAGGAATGCTGCTAACAAGCTCAAGCCTTAAGCGGCTTGCAGTTGCGCCATCCACGCATCAGGATCCGAAAACAACAGCGCTGATGGCAACAACTGACCTCGGCCATCGTCGTGCTCCAGCATGAAGGCCGGCACGCCCCGCACGCCCAATTGCTGCAGCCAGTGTTGCGCTTGCTGCGTGCGGGCCGTGTGTGCGGCCTGCAGCGCAGCACCGCCGTCACGCAAGCACTGTGCGGCCTGCGCCAAACCCAGCCCTTGCAAGCACTGCGCCACATGCGCGGTCGAGGTCACATCCTCCCCATTCACATAGCGTGCATGCTGCAAAGACTTGAGCGCCGTGACCTCGTGCGCCGGCGCCGTCAGCGCAACGGCAGCCAGCGCCAGGCTGAGAGGGCCGCTGTCAAAGCGCTGCTGGCGATCACCCAGCACCTGGCGGCGATAAAGCTCCGAAAAAGGCTGTCCCGTCAACTGTGCAATACGCTGGTCATTCGCCCAAGCGTAAGCCGCAAACGCATCATCCATGGCGCGCGCGCCAGCACCCGAAAACATGCCGCAGGGCCACAGCTTGAGTTGCAGGCCGGGCAAGTCCGCGAGCTTGGCCACCACCGCGCCAGCGCCATAGCACCAGCCGCACAAAGGATCAAAAATGTAATGCAGGGTGTTGCTCATGCCCCAATCCAATCCGTTACTTATCCGTTCCTATCCACCCCAGCCGGGCGATGCTGTCGGCGCAGCCAACTCACAGCAGCACAATGTCGTACTGCTCCTGCGCCAGCGCGCCTTCGGATTGCAGTGAAATCGGCTTTTGGATAAAGTCGCTCAGCCCGGCCAGATGCTGGCTTTCTTCATCGAGCAGCAAATCAATCACATCGGGGTTGGCCACCACACGGAATTCCTTGGGATTGAACTGGCGCGCCTCTCGCAGAATTTCGCGCAGGATCTCGTAGGCCACGCTGCGCACCGTTTTCACGCTGCCCTTGCCCTGGCACACGGGGCAGGCCTCGCACAGCATGTGCGCCAGCGACTCGCGCGTGCGCTTGCGCGTCATCTCCACCAACCCCAGTTGCGAGAAGGTGCCCGCCATGGTTTTGACGCGGTCGCGCTTGAGTTGTTTATTCAACTCTTCCAAAACCTGCTCGCGGTGCTCATCGTGCGCCATGTCAATGAAGTCGGCAATGATGATGCCGCCCAAATTGCGCAGCCGCATCTGGCGCGCAATTGCTTGCGCAGCCTCCAGGTTGGTTTTGAAGATGGTGTCATCAAAATTGCGCGCACCGACATAGCCGCCGGTGTTCACATCCACCGTAGTCAAAGCCTCGGTCTGGTCGATGATGAGGTAGCCGCCCGACTTCAAATCCACACGGCGTCCCAGCGCCTTGGCGATTTCCTCGTCGATGGAATACAGGTCGAAAATCGGCCGCTCGCCTTTGTACAGCTGCAGCTTGGGCGCTGCGCTGGGCATGAACTCTTTGCCAAAGGCCATCAGCAAGCCAAACTGCTCTTTGGAGTCAATGCGGATACCTTGCGTATCTTCGCCCACCATGTCGCGCAGCACCCGCTGCAGCAAATTCAAATCTTGGTGCAGCACCGACATGGGCGGCAGCGTCACCGCTGCGTTTTTCACGCGCGCCCAGGTTTTGCGCAGGTAAGCGATGTCTTCGGCCAGCTCCTCGTCGGTGGCATCCTCGCCATTGGTGCGCAAAATAAAGCCGCCACCGCCGCCGTTTTCTTTCAGGCCTACCAGTTGCTGCAAACGGCCACGCAAGGCATCGCGCTCTTCAGCAGTGATTTTTTGCGACACGCCAATGTGCTCGTCTTGCGGCAGGTGCACCAGCAACCGCCCTGCAATACTGATCTGCGTGGACAAGCGTGCGCCCTTGGTGCCAATCGGGTCCTTGATGACCTGCACCACAATCGATTGCCCCTCAAACACCTGGTGCTCAATGGGCTTGGGTGGCTCATTCTTGCGCGCAATCATGGGCGCATCGCCGCTTTCATGGCGCTGCCACACATCGGCCACGTGCAAGAAGGCGGCGCGCTCCAGGCCAATGTCAATGAATGCCGACTGCATGCCCGGCAGCACGCGCGAAACCTTGCCCAGGTAAATGTTGCCGACCAAACCGCGTTCGAGCGTGCGCTCAATGTGCAGCTCTTGGACCGCCCCCTGCTCCACCACCGCCACCCGGGTCTCTTGGGGCGACCAATTGATCAAAATATCTTGCTGCATGTTGTCTGTTTTTCTGTAAGGATCACCCGTGGCAGGGCTGGCTCATCAATCTAAGCACGCTTTAGAGCTTCCAGCCGATTTGACGCAGCAATTGTGCAGTTTCAAACACGGGCAAACCCATGATGCCCGAGTAGCTGCCTTCGATGTGCTCAATCATGGCTGCCGCCAAGCCCTGCACGCCGTAAGCACCGGCTTTGCCAAAGGGCTCGCCAGAGGCCACATACGCAGCTATCTGTGCATCACTCATGGCCATAAAGCGCACTTTGGACACGGACAGTGCCTGCAAACGCTGCACACCATGTTGCAGCGCTACGGCCGTCAGTACCTCGTGCGTTTGGCCTGACAGCTTGCGCAGCATGGTTTGCGCCTGCGCAGCATCTTCCGGTTTGCCCAAAATTTCTGTGCCCAGCGCCACCGTGGTGTCTGAGGTCAGCACCGGTGCAGGCGGCAAACCACGCCGTGCCCAGCGTGCGACCGCAGCATCAAGCTTCAAAGCTGTGACCCGTTGCACGTAATCGCGGGGCGCTTCGCTGGGCAGCACTGCTTCGATCGCTTCCGCATCTTCGGGCACATCACCCGGCGCGTTGGGCAATAGCAGTTCATGGCGCACACCCAGTTGCTGCAGCAGTTGGCTGCGGCGCGGGCTTTGGGAAGCAAGATAAATAAAGTCAGACATGCAATCTCAATAAAAAAAGGCATTAGCGCTTGTCAGACAAGCGCTGAAAGCTACCAAAAAAATAGTACCACGCAGCCTGCAAATCGGCAATGTCACCCACAGCTGGCGCCAAAAAACAAAGCCCTGCAAAGACACTTACAGGGCTGGGTTCTGGGTATGCAACTATCTCACTCGCGGTGGTACGGATGGCCAGCATTGACCGACCATGCGCGGTAGAGCTGCTCAATCAACAGCACACGCACCATGGCATGTGGCAGCGTCATGTCAGACAAACGAATCTTTTCATGCGCCAGTTGCTTGAAGGCGGGATCCAAACCATCGGGGCCACCAATGATCAAAGCCACATCGTCGCCTTCGAGCTGCCAGTTTTGCAGCCGTGCTGCCAACGCCTTGGTCGTCAAATTGGTGCCGCGCTCATCCAGCACCACAATGCGCGTGCCACGTGGAATGGCTGCCTCAATGCGCTTGCGCTCCGCTGCGTACAAGGTTTCCACCGTTTTGGAGCCACGCGGCTCGGTCTTGACTGCCTTGAGCTCGACCTTGAGTTCGGGTGGAAACCGCTTGGCGTAATCGTCGTAAGCCGTCTGTGCCCAATCAGGCACATGCTGGCCCACGGCCACTATCAGCAGCTTCATGCCTTCTTGGCAGCAGCCTTCTTCGCACCACCACGGGGTGCCGTAGGCTTGACCACCACGGTCTTCAGCGCTGTGGTCTTCTTGGCTGCAGGCTTCTTGGCTGCAGGCTTTTTAGCCGCAGGTTTGTCTGCAGCTGTTTTGGCAGCTGCAGACTTTTTGGCAGCGGCCTTCTTCACCACGGTTTTGCCATCGACTGCCGCCACAGATTTCTTGGCTGCAGGCTTCTTGGAGGGCTTGGCCGCCGCTGCTGATGCATCTTCCGAAGCGAAGATCTTGGCAGGCTTGGCACCGCCGAGCTTCAAGCGCACTGGCTTGTCACCCCAGATTTCTTCCAGGCGGTAGTACTGGCGAATAGTGGGTTGCATGATGTGCACCACGCACTGGCCGCAGTCCACAATGATCCACTCACCGTTTTCTTCACCTTCGTGGCGTGGAACGGCAAAGCCAGCCTTCTTGACCGCATCACGCACGCTGGAGGCCAAGGCCTTGGTCTGGCGGTTGGACGCGCCCGATGCCACGATCACGCGCTCGAACAGCGGCGACAGGTGTTCGGTATTGAAAACCTGAATATCTTGTGCCTTGACGTCTTCCAGGCCATCGACGATGGCACGCTGAAGTTTGGTCACGTCTTTCTTGGCTGCGGAATCCGATTTTGTGGAAGTGCTCATCAGGCGATGTTTGGTTGAGTAAGTTCCGGTCAATATAGCGTGGCGCTGGCCGAGGCTTCAATGCCCTTCGGTATGCTGCCCCACGCTGACAGGGCTTTATTGTGTTTATAAAAAATAATGCCGGGCACAGGCAATCTGAGACCGGCAGCTATGGAAATTATAGTTTTCCTGATCCGATAGCGCTTTTCACGGCTCAAAGCCAGTCGCGGCGTACCAAGTATTGGCTCAGCAGCTGCGCTTCCGGGGTTCCTTGCGGGTCTTGGCGCTGGTAACTCCAGTCTGCATGCAGGGGCATGGACAGCAAGATGGACTCCGTGCGGCCACCCGACTGCAGTCCAAAGTGCGTACCGCGGTCCCAGACCAGGTTGAACTCTACATAACGGCCACGGCGGTAGCGCTGGAAATCCACTTGCGCCGGACCGTAATGTGTGGTCTTGCGCTTTTCGACGATAGGCAGATAAGCCTTGAGGAAGGCATCACCGACCGAGCGCATCATGGCAAAGCCTTGGTCTTGCCCCAGCTCGCTGAAGTCGTCATAGAAAATGCCGCCAATACCGCGCTGCTCGTCCCGGTGCTTCAAATAAAAATATTCGTCACACCAGGTCTTGAAGCGGGGGTACAGCTGCGCACCAAAAGGCTGCAGTGCGTCCTTGCAGGTTTGGTGAAAATGCACGGCATCTTCCTCAAAGCCATACACCGGCGTCAAATCCATACCGCCACCAAACCAGCAGGTTGGAGTCTGGCCTTCGTGACCTGCAGCGATCATGCGCACATTCATGTGCACCGTGGGCACATAGGGATTGCGCGGATGGAACACCAGCGAAACCCCCATGGCTTCAAACGGCGCACCCGCCAATTCAGGCCGGTGCTGCGTGGCCGAAGGCGGCAACTGCGCCCCCTTCACGTGCGAAAAACCACAGCCAGCGCGTTCAAACACCAAGCCGTTTTCCATGATTTTGGTGATGCCGTCGCCTTGCAAGCGCTCATCAGCGCCCTTCGCCCACGGATCTGCCAAAAACTGTGCAGCCCCTGCGCCCGCCGCTTTTTCGACGGTCTCCAGCGCCTGCGTGATGCTGGCTTGCAAACCTAGCAAATAGGTTCGGACGTTATCCACCGTGGCTTTTTGTTCTTGCACGTGAAGCTCCTTAGCCTTTGATGGCCCTGAAACCAATGTCGCGGCGGTACTGCATGCCATCAAAGTGAATGCCACGCGTCACGTCGTACACACGGGTTTGCGCTTGGCGCACGCTGTCGGCCAGCACAGTCACGCACAGCACGCGGCCCCCCGTCGTCACCGGCACTCCTGCTTCATTGAGTTGGGTACCGGCATGGAATACCACGGCATCATCAGCTTCTGCAGGTAAGCCGGTGATGGTGTCACCCTTGCGCGGAGCTTCGGGGTAGCCTGCGGCGGCCATCACCACGCCCAAAGCGGTGCGGCGATCCCACTCCAGCTCCACGTTGTCGAGCTTGCCATCGACCGCTGCCAGCATGACATCCACCAAATCGCTCTTGAGGCGCATCATGATGGGCTGGGTTTCGGGGTCACCCATGCGGGTGTTGAACTCCAGCGTCTTGGGGTGGCCGTTGCCGTCAATCATCAAGCCGGCATACAGGAAGCCGGTGAAAGGCACGCCGTCTTTTTCCATGCCGCGGATGGTAGGCAAGATGATCTCGCGCATGGCGCGGGCATGCACATCGGCCGTGACCACCGGCGCAGGTGAGTACGCGCCCATACCACCCGTGTTGGGGCCTTCATCGTTGTCTTTCAGGCGTTTGTGGTCTTGGCTGGTGGCCATCGCCACCACGTTCTTGCCATCGCACAGCACGATGAACGAAGCCTCCTCGCCCGCGAGGAACTCTTCAATCACCACGCGCGCACCCCCTTCGTTGTGTTGCACGCCGTATTTGTTGTCCACCAGCATGAAGTCCACGGCGTCGTGGGCTTCTTGCAGCGTCATGGCAACCACCACGCCCTTGCCTGCAGCCAGACCGTCAGCCTTGATCACGATGGGTGCGCCCAGGCGATCCACAAAGGCGTGGGCTGCAGCTGGGTCGGTGAACGTGTCGTAGTCGGCCGTAGGAATGCCGTGACGGCGCATGAATGCCTTCGAAAAGGCCTTGGAAGACTCCAGCTGCGCTGCGGCCTTGGTGGGGCCGAACACTTTCAGGCCATGCGCGCGGAACTCATCCACCACACCCGCGGCCAAAGGTGCTTCAGGGCCGACTACCGCCAGCGCCACGCCCTCTGCCTGCGCCCATTCGCGCAGTTGCACCACATCGGTAATCGGCAAGTTCTGCAACTTGCCTCCGGCCAAAGCAGTACCACCGTTGCCGGGTGCCACAAATACCTTGGTCGCCTTGGGCGACTGGGCCAACTTCCACGCCAAAGCGTGCTCACGGCCACCGCCGCCAATCACAAGAATTTTCATAAGTCCGCGTTGTGGTAAACGTCTTGAACGTCATCTAGATCTTCCAGAACGTCCAACAGCTTTTGCATGCGCTCAGCGTCATCGCCTTGCAGCTCAATCGTATTTTCAGCACGCATGGTCACCTCCGCCACTTCGGGCTTCAGGCCTGCGGCTTCCAGCGCATTCTTGACCGCTTCAAAGTCGGCGGGCGCCGTCAGCACCTCGATAGCGCCCTCTTCATCGGTGATTACATCTTCGGCGCCTGCTTCCAAAGCGACTTCCATCACTTGGTCTTCTGAGGCACCGGGCGCAAAAATAATTTGACCGCAGTGCTTGAACTGGAAGGCCACTGAGCCCTCGGTGCCCATGTTGCCACCATGCTTGCTGAATGCATGGCGCACTTCCGCGACAGTACGCACTTTGTTGTCGGTCATGGTGTCCACAATGATGGCCGCACCACCAATGCCATAGCCTTCGTAGCGAATTTCCTCGTAGGTCACGCCTTCGAGGTTGCCCGTGGCTTTGTCGATATTGCGTTTGATATTGTCGGCAGGCATATTGGCAGCCTTGGCCTTATCTACCGCCAGACGCAAACGAGGGTTGGCGTTCAGGTCACCACCACCTTGGCGGGCAGCCACCATGATTTCACGAATGATTCGGGTCCAGATACGGCCGCGCTTTTCATCCTGGCGACCTTTGCGGTGCTGGATGTTGGCCCACTTGCTATGTCCTGCCACAGGAAATCCTTTGGTCTTGATTTAATCTACTAGGCACGGATTCTACGTTTGACAGCGCCCCTTGACAGAGGAAACCCGAACATGGCCCCAGCATTACCCATCGCACAGCGCGGCGATACCGTTTGTTCCATCTTGCCCGGCATGGCCAACCGCCATGGTTTGATCACGGGTGCCACCGGCACTGGCAAGACCGTCACACTCCAGAAAATTGCAGAAAGCTTCTCTGTGGCGGGTGTACCTGTCTTTTTGGCTGACATCAAGGGAGACCTGACCGGCATCAGCCAAACCGGCTCTATCGGGGGCAAATTGGCTGCGTCCCTGCAAGAGCGTGGCATTGCTCTGCCAGAGCCCCATGCATGCCCCAGCACGCTGTGGGACGTATTTGGTGAGCAAGGCCACCCGGTGCGTGCCACCATCTCCGACATGGGGCCTTTGCTGATTGGTCGCATGTTGGGTTTGAACGACACGCAAATGGGCGTGCTCAACATCGTTTTCAAGATTGCCGACGACAACGGCATGCTGCTACTTGATCTCAAAGACTTGCGTGCCATGCTGCAGCATGTAGGCGACAACGCCAAACAATTCACCACCGAATACGGCAACATCTCCGCGGCCAGCGTGGGCGCCATCCAGCGTGGCTTGCTGCAAATTGAGTCGCAAGGCGGCGAATCCTTCTTCGGCGAGCCGATGCTCAATATCGAAGACCTGATGCAAACCGACGCGCAAGGCCACGGCATAGTCAACATTTTGGCCGCAGACAAGCTGATGCAGTCGCCGCGCCTGTACTCCACCTTCTTGCTGTGGATGCTGTCTGAGCTGTTTGAGCAACTGCCCGAAATTGGCGACCCCGAAAAGCCCAAGCTGGCGTTCTTTTTTGACGAAGCACACCTCTTGTTCAACGATGCGCCCAAGGTATTGATTGAGCGGATTGAGCTGGTGGTGCGGCTGGTGCGCTCCAAGGGGGTGGGCGTGTACTTTGTCACGCAAAACCCCATGGATATTCCCGACACCGTGCTGGCCCAGCTAGGCAACCGTGTCCAGCACGCGTTGCGCGCTTTCACACCCAAAGACCAAAAAGCCGTCAAAGCCACGGCGCAAACCATGCGCCCCAACCCCGATGTCGACATTGAAGCGGCGATCACCGAGCTGGCCGTGGGGGAGGCATTGGTGAGCCTGCTGGATGAAAAAGGCCGCCCCGGCATTACCCAGCGCGTGTATGTCGTACCGCCCGGCAGCCAGATTGGCCCTATCACTGATATCCAGCGCCGAGCCCTGATGGCCAACTCCATCGTGGCAGGCGTGTACGAAAAGGCCGAGGATCGGGAGTCCGCCTATGAGGTGCTGCAAACCCGTGCAGCCACAGCGCCCACCGCTACAGGCGGCCTTGCCGGCGCCCCTGCTGCAGCCCAAGCCGAAGCTGGCGGATTGATGGGCGGCCTCAACGATTTTCTGTTTGGCAGCACTGGCCCACGTGGGGGCAAAAAAGATGGGCTGGTGCAAAGCCTCGTCAAATCCACGGCCCGCAATATGAGCAACCAGATTGGACGAGAGCTGCTGCGCGGTGTGCTGGGCAGCTTGACGGGTAGTAAAAAACGTTAAGTCTGCGCGCTGATCGCACATTCCTCAGGGAATGTGCGACTTCAACTTGGCTGGTGCGCTCTTTAGAGTGCAAGGCCATATGCCCACATCTACACCTACCGCACACCCTTCGCTGTCGGTCATGCAACTGCACGTGCAAGACCACATCGCCCACCTCCAATTGAGCCAGCCTCAGCGCCTGAACACCATGCACCCGGGCTTTTGGCGCGACTTAGACGCTGCGCTCACGCACATTCAGGCCCACGGCGATGTGCGGGCGCTGGTCATCAGCAGCACAGGCAAGCACTTCAGCGCGGGCATGGCGCTAGAAACATTTGCCAACCCAGAATTTGCCCCGCAAGACAAATCTCCCGAGGGCCGTGCCGCCCTGTCAGAGTTCTTGTGGGACATGCAGCAGGTTTTTACCCGCATCGAGCAACTGCGTATTCCTGTGATCGCGGCCATCCAAGGTGGCTGCATTGGCGGTGCACTGGACATGGTGTGCTGCGCCTGCATCCGCTACGCCACGCAAGAAGCTTTTTTCTGCGTACAGGAAATCAATATCGGCATGGTGGCTGACCTTGGCAGCTTGCAGCGCCTGCCCAAGCTGCTACCCATGGGTTTGGTCAAAGAGCTTGCCTACACGGGCCGCCGCTGGCCGGCACAGGCGGCCTTGGAGCACGGTTTTGTCAACGGCCTCTATGCCACCCAAGAAGACATGCTGGCCGCCGCCATGCAGACGGCCCAAGAAATTGCATCCAAGCCCCCGATTGCCATCTGGGGCAGCAAGCAGGCCTTGGACTTTGCGCGCGACCACAGCGTGCAAGACAGCTTGCGCCAGATGGGCTGGCTACAAGCTGGCATCTGGAGCAACCGCCACGTGATGGAATCTGTGCAGGCCTCCAAGCAACAACGCGCGGGCGACTTCCCTGCCCTTGTGCCTCAACGGGCGTTTGGCCAGATGTAATGTTTGCAGCGCCCCATCCCGGGCAAATGTGCGCAAGGTCAAAAAAACACCCTTGCGCGCACAGACAAGACCAGGACTTTCCACAGAGGTAATGAGAAATAAGCACAATGCAGGTCATCGCAATGTGCAGTGGCACACCACGTGCTTGAGACAGAACAGGCAGCAACATTCTTGGGCGCTGCGTGCCAGCCACAACCTTTCTAAATACCGACACTGACCATGAGCACCGTCCATCTCATCGACCACCCCCTGATTCAGCACAAACTGACTTTGATGCGCCGCAAGGAAGCCAGCACCAACAGCTTCCGCCGCATGCTCGGCGAGCTGTCGACCCTGATGGCCTACGAAATTACGCGCGACTTCCCCTTGCAAGACCTGGAAATCGAAACCCCCATGGAAAAAATGGTGGGCAAGGTCATTGACGGCAAAAAGCTGGCGCTGGTGTCCATCCTGCGTGCAGGCAATGGTTTCCTGGATGGCATGCTCAACGTGGTGCCCGGTGCGCGCATTGGTCACATCGGCCTGTACCGCGACCCCGAGACACTGCAACCCGTGGAGTACTACTACAAGATGCCCGAGAACATGGGCGAGCGCGATGTGATTGTGGTGGACCCCATGCTGGCCACCGGCAACTCTGCAGCGGCTGCTGTGCAGCAACTCAAAGACAAGAGCGCGCCCAAGTCCATCAAGTTCATGTGCCTGCTGGCTGCGCCCGAGGGCATCAAGACCATGCAAGCCGCCCACCCTGACGTGGAAATTTTTACTGCCGCCATTGACCGTGAGCTCGACAGCCACGGTTACATCCTGCCAGGCCTGGGTGATGCGGGCGACCGTATTTTCGGTACCAAGTAAACACAGATGCAGGCGTTTCCCACGCCTTCATCCCAAGTAAAGGCTTCCTGCGGGAAGCCTTTTTTTGTGCCCATAAGACCCTGCCACGCGCGGTTTAACGCATGCCAGCGCGGGCCGACCCCATCCATCCGCATTGGCCATCAAGTAAAAATTGGTAGCTGGTAGCGCAAAGCTGGCAATGCGCTCATTGCCAAATCTATACAAAACCCTTGAAACACAAGCGCTAGCAGCTATACATTTTCAATCAGACAAAAATTCAAACTAAAAAAAGGACTGCCGGGTGCAGTCCTTTTCGCATGCAGGCCGCGTGATGCGACTTTGAACGCTGTGCTACGCAATCAGTCCACTAGGCCCACGAACACGTGTTGCACGTCGTCGTCGTTCTCCAGACCCGCCAAGAAAGCTTGCACTTCCTCTTGCTGCTCGGCCGACAGACTGCCCATGCTCACGGGGTTCTTGGCCTTGTAGCCCAGCTTGACCGACAGCACCTTGATGCCTTGCGCAGGCAGCGCCTTGCTCACAGCGTCCAGGTCGCTGGTGTCGGTAATGAACAGCGTCACACCATCTTCGTCACCGGATTCAAAGTCTTGCGCGCCCGCTTCAATGGCGGCCAACTCGACGTCAGCGCCGCTCTCGGCCTCGCCTTCGATCATGCCCACATGGTCAAAGTCCCACGCCACCGCAGTCATCTGGCCTTTGCGAAAGCACACGCGCATATTGGGCGCAGTGCGGTTGGGGTTGTCGGTCAGGCACTCCACCATCACGGGCACGCGGTGAGGCGCATAGCCTTCAAAAATCACGCTGGCGTAATTGACCGCATCCGCGCCCACGCCCGCACCTTTTTTGACCGCCCGGTCCAGCGTTTCTTTGGACATGGAAGCCTTGCGGGCCGCTTCAATCGCCATGCGCAGGCGCGCATTGCTGCCGGGATCGCCCCCGCCCAAACGGGCTGCTACGGTGATTTCCTTGACCAATTTGCCAAACAGCTTGCCTTTGGCGTCCGCAACCAGGGCCTTGCCCTTGGCTTTCCATTGCGCTCCCATAGGGGGCCTTTCTCGAAAAAGAACAAAAAAAGCCGCTTCTTATGAGCGGCATAGAATGACTCAGCAGGATTTATACACCTGCCGCAGTGGCCCCTGCGCCATCGTTGCCAAGTTTTTGTGCCTTCTGCTTTCGTGCTTGCGCTGCCGCAAGTCCAATCTCTAGGAGACATGTATGCTTTCCACCGCCCTCTGCCGCCGTCTTGCGCCGCGCACCTGCGCAGCGGCCCTGTGCTGCACACTGGCCAGCGCCCACGCACTCCACATACAGCCGCAAGTCGTAGCACAAGGGTTGCAAAACCCATGGGCTGTGGCGTTTTTACCCGAGGGCAAGTTTTTGGTTGCCGAGCGCCCGGGGCGCATGCGCGTCATAGCTGCCGATGGCACCTTGGGCGCTGCGCTGCAGGGCTTGCCAGCGATTGCGGCAGGCGGCCAAGGCGGCTTGCTGGATGTGGTGCTGGACAGCGACTTTGCCCACAGCCGCACCGTGTACTTTTGCTACAGCGAGCCCGCCCCCACCAACAACGGCACCAACAGCACGGCACTGGCCAAAGCCCAGCTTTCGGCGGATCAAACAAGGCTGGAAAACCTGCAAATCATTTTCAGCCAGCGCCCCAAGAAAGCCAGCCAGCTGCATTTTGGCTGCCGCATTGTGGAGCGCCGCGATGGCACGCTGCTGCTCACACTGGGCGAGCGCTACCACTTCAAGGAAGAGGCGCAAAATCTGCAAAACCACTTGGGCAAGATTGTGCGCATCCACAAAGACGGCAGCGTACCCAAAGACAACCCCTTTGTGGGGCGCAGCAATGCCCTGCCCGAAATCTGGAGCTATGGCCACCGCAACCCGCAGGGGGCAGCCCTGGCACCGGATGGCAGCTATTGGATGAACGAGCACGGCCCCCAAGGGGGGGATGAAATCAATCGCCCAGAAGCCGGCAAAAACTACGGCTGGCCCGTCATTACCTATGGCGAAAACTATGGCGGCGGCAAGATTGGCGACGGTAAGACACACCAAGCAGGGATGGAGCAGCCTGTGCACCACTGGACGCCCTCGATCGCGGTGTCGGGCATGGCGTTCATTACCTCCGACCGCTATCCCGGCTGGAAAGGAGACATGGTGGTGGGCGCGCTCAAAGCCCAGCGGCTGGAGCGTATACGCTTTGAAGGCAACAAGATCAGCAAAGTCGAGCACCTGCTCCCCGATCTGGGTCAGCGCGTGCGCGATGTACGCCAAGGCCCCGATGGCTGGCTGTATGTGCTGACCGATCGCAGCAATGGCCAGTTGCTCCGTCTGGTGGCAACGCCCTAGTTGTTAGGGTGAGGGCTGCCCGTCTGCAGGCGGCGCAATGAGGGCTTGAACACCTGCGTAATCCTCTGCCGTAACTGGCACGACATACTGATAGTGCTGCATCTGCAGCCATGCCTGCAGCCGTTCTTGCCGCTCCAAGAAAGCCTTGCGCACCTGCGCCTGAATGGCAGGGCACAGGCGGTCATCCATCACAAAAGGGCTGCCCACCAAGGCAGGAGAGCGCCACAACACACGCCAACTTTTAACGTCTTCGGGCATTTCATCGCTGGCGACAAACGCTGCCTCCACCCATCCTTTGCGCACCGCATTCAGTGCCCGGTCATGGGATCCCATGAACAGCACGCGCGAGAAGTAATGGGTCAACGCGTAGCCCGTCGCCTTTTGCACCATCCACCCTGGCACCACGGCCCCCGAAGTGCTGGAGGGATCCGTCAGCGCCAGTGACTTGCCACGCAGCTGCAGCAGGCTTTGATAGAGAGCATCCCCACGTACCACCAGCAGCGAATGGTATTGGCCCAGCTGCCGACTGCGCGACAGGGTGGCGAACGGCACAAAGTGCGGTGCGCGCTTGCTCAACAAGGCGTAGCTGGCTGGCCCCAGCTCCGCAATATGTGCTTTGCCGGCCAGCAGGTTTTCAATCACCGCCGCATAAGAAGTGGCGGGCAGCAACTCGACCGCTTTGCCACTTTCTTCCTGAATGCTTTGCAGCAATGCCGACTGCGATGACACCTGGGCATTGCGCACGTTCTTGGGTATCACCGCCATCTGCAGCACCTTGGGATTCAAGCATGCTGCGGTTGCGGCAGCCAGCCACCCACTGCAGCACAGCACGCACACCGCCCCGAATCCTCTGGCCATGTTGCTCATGCAATCTCCAGAATGCTCTGTCGCAGCAACGCTTCTGCGTTTTGCGCCGTCACCGGGCGACTTAAAAAATACCCTTGTGCAACGTCACAGCCTGCGGTTTTCAGATACACCAGTTGATCCATCAACTCCACGCCCTCTGCCACCACCTGCATTTTGAGGTTATGAGCCAAGGTGATGATCGACGTCACCAACACCCCCGCCTCTTTGCTGCTGCGCAATTCATTGACAAAGGATTTATCAAGCTTGATGGTGTCGATGGGCAGTGAGCGAATCTGGCTCAGGCTGGAGAACCCCGTGCCAAAATCATCCAGCCCAATCCGAACACCCATTTGCTGCAGCTGACTCAGCACGCGCGTGGCCACCCCCACCGGCTCCACCAGGCAGCTCTCGGTAATTTCCACCTCGACGTCACTGCCGCGCACCCCATAGTGCTGCAAGCAAGTTGCCAGACGCAGTGGAAATGCGCAGTCACGCAGCTGCAATGGCGAGACATTGAACGCAATGGGGCGTACATCCAGCCCCTGCATGCGCCACGCCGCAATCTGCCTGCAGCAAGCCAGCATCACCCACTCACCCAGGGCTTCAATGTGACCATGCTCTTCTGCCAGCGCAATAAAGTCCCCCGGATATATCAGCCCTAACTCTGGATGCTGCCAGCGCACCAGCGCCTCAAAACCTACAATAGTTCGATCCTCCAGCCGCACCTTGGGCTGAAAGTGCAGCACCAACTGCTCTTGGCCAATCGCATCGGGCAGTTGCCGTGCCAAGCGGTAACCGCGCTCACTGTCTACGGGGGTGATGCGTTCGTAGTACGTAAACCGGTTGCGCCCGGCTTTTTTGGAGGCATACATGGCGGTATCCGCATGGCGGCACAACATCTCCACGTCATGTCCATCGCGCGGGAAAAAAGCAATACCGATGCTGGGCGAGGTATGCAGTGCCGTTGGCGCGATGCCTTCATAAGGTGCGGACAGCGCCTCCACCAGTTTCTGAGCCAGCACATCCATATCCTGCGGGCCTTCCATGGCCGTGACCAGCACGGCGAATTCATCGCCCCCCATGCGAGCAATAATGTCAGAGCTTCTGAGCATGGCCTGCAAGCGCAGGGCCACTGCTTGCAACAAGGCATCCCCCACATGGTGCCCCAATGTATCGTTCACGCTCTTGAATCGATCCAAATCCAGGTACAGCAATGCGTAGTATTTGCTGCTGCGCCTGGCCAAAGCCAGATGGCTTGAAACCAACTCATAGAACATGCGCCGGTTGTGCAGCCCTGTCAGGTGGTCACTGGCCGCCAAGGCCAATGCACGCTGCTTTTCACTCTCCAGCTGGGCAATCAGCTCTTGTTTGTCTTGGTCCGCTTTTTCTAGCGCATCAAACCACTGCTGGCGCCGCTGCAAGGTTCGCAGCAAAAACAAAGTAGCCCCCATGGTCATCACCGAGACCACCGATAACAACCACCAGGCACGGTGGGCATAGTCGTCATGAGCGGCAAGGATCTCGCGCCATTCACGGCTGACCACCACGGTTATGGGCATGTGCGCTGTACGGTGAAAATTGGCCAGCCGCGCCACCCCTTGGGGCCACTCAAAGTTGCGCACCCCTGCGCCTTCAGGCACTTTGCGAAACGCATCGACCGCTGCGCTGCTGGGCTGCGCCACCAATCCACCGCCGACCATCGCTGCAATCACACGGCCATCGGGTGCCAGCAAATGCAAGCTGCCGCTTGCACCCCAATCCACATCTTGGTACAGGCTCAAAAAATAGCCCAAGTCCATGTGCAGCATCAAATAGCCTTGCGACACGCCTTGGGCATCCGTGACGCACAGCAGCAAGGGCACCTGCCATGTCATCTCCTGGGAGCTCGACTGATGGGCCCCTGGCAAGACCAAAGCCCCTCTGCCACCCGCACACGCACCTTGTTGTTGTGCGAGTGCGTCGTCCCACCGACCTAAATTTTGAACATCGCCCGCCAAAGGCTGGAGCTGCTGATCCAGCAGGGTATAGCGCAGAAAGACACGGTCGCGATCCAGCATTTGTGCCAGTTGGTGCTGCCAGGGCCCCGTGCCTTGTACCCCTTGCAAAGCCAGCACACTCATGAGCTGGGCTTTTTCCAGGATTTGCCGCAAATTCTCTGACACGATGGCCCCAACGCCCGCCTGCTGCAAGCGGGTGGCGTTTTCTACTTGCTCCTGCTGGGCGCGCAAATGCTTGGCCGTCAGCCACCACAGCAAACTCAACACCAGGACGATGACAGCAACCAGCATCCCATGCGTAGGCTGCCAGCGCTTGGCACCGCTCGCGGCCCCTTGACGGGGTGAAATTCTTTGAGTTCGTGCACCGAAATGCGTCGCAAGCCATGTCATGGTGAAAGCCCAGTTCTACTTGCAACATTGTGTGAATATTGCGTGACAACTGAGTGACACCCGCAGGGTGCGGTGCTCTACCTAGCCAAAAAACCAGTACGTCACTCCAATGGCAGCCACTACACCTGCCAGTTCTGCCACCAAAGCGCAGGGCACCGCGTGCCGCGCTTTTTGAATGCCTACCGCGCCAAAATACACGGCCAGCACGTAAAAGGTGGTTTCGGTGCTGCCTTGGATGGTGGCGGCCGCCAAAGCGGCAAAGCTGTCCACCCCCTGGGTTTGCATGGTCTCAATCAACATGGCGCGCGCGGCGCTGCCCGAGAAGGGCTTGACCAAGGCCGTGGGCAGCGCATCCACAAAGCGGCCGTCCATGCCCAACCACTGCACGCACCAGCGCACGGCATCCAGCACATAGTCCAAAGCACCCGAGGCACGGAATACCCCGACGGCGCAGAGCATGGCCACCAAATACGGCAGCAAGCCCTTGGCCACGTCAAAACCCTCTTTGGCCCCGGCCACAAAGCTGTCGTACACCGGCACTTTTTTATAAGCGCCCAGGGTTACAAACAGCACAATCAATGCAAACAGGGTGAAATTACCCAGCAACGCCGACAGCGAAGCCAATGCTGCGGCGCTGAGTGTGGTCAGCAATGCCATAAAGGCCGCCAAGCCTAGTCCGACTGGCAGCAAATAGGCCAGCACCACGGGGCTGAAAATCGGCAAGCGCTGCACCAGTGTCACCGCCAGCAGCCCCACCAAGGTCGAGGCCGAGGTGGCCAGCAAAATCGGCAGAAACACCAGCGTTGGGTCGGGCGCTCCCTGCTGCATGCGGTACATAAAGATGGTGACCGGCAGCAGCGTGAGCGACGAGGCATTCAGCACCAAAAACAAGATTTGGGCGTTGGTCGCCGTGTCGGGCTGGGGGTTGAGCGTTTGCAGCTCCTTCATGGCTTTGAGGCCCATGGGCGTGGCGGCGTTGTCCAGCCCCAGGCCGTTGGCGGCAAAGTTCAGCGTAATGAGCCCCAGCGCCGGGTGCCCGCGCGGCACTTCAGGCATCAGCTTGGCAAACAACGGTCCCAGCACTTGGGCCAGCCACTGCACCACGCCCGCCTCTTCGGCAATGCGCAAAAAACCCAGCCACAAGGTGAGCGTACCGAACAGCAACACCATGACCTCGACCGACAACTTGGCCATGCCAAACAGTGCCTGCACCATCTGTGCAAACACTTGTGGCTGCCCGCCAACCAGCCATTGGGCCAGCGCAGCGACAGCAGCCACGAGAAAAAAGCCCAACCAAAGCGCGTTGAGCATAGGTATAAATCAGCTCAAAAGTTAGTAAGTGATGGTGCGCACGCCATCGGCGCAACCCAGCAAGCATACATGGGCTTTTTGGTGCGCGAACACACCCACGGTGACCACGCCGGGCCACTGGTTGACTTGACTCTCAAACGCGAGTGGCTCGGTGATCTGCAGGCCGCGCACGTCCAGAATGTGCTGACCGTTATCGGTCACCAGGGGCTGGCCATCTTTCATGCGCAGCGTGGCAGTACCGCCCATGGCTTCAAACTTGCGGGCGATTTGGCCCGCAGCCATAGGGATCACTTCCACGGGCAGCGGAAAATTGCCCAAAGCCGCAACCAGCTTGGATTCGTCAGCAATGCAGACAAACTGCTTGGCCAACGCTGCCACAATTTTTTCGCGCGTGAGCGCAGCGCCCCCGCCCTTGACCATATAGCCCTGGCCATCGATTTCGTCGGCACCGTCGATGTAGACCGACAGGCTTTGCACGTCGTTGGCATCGAACACGGTGATGCCCAGCGCCTTCAAACGCTCGGTACTCGCTACCGAGCTGGAAACCGCACCCTTGATCTGGTCCTTCATAGAGGCCAAGGCATCGATGAACTTGTTGACGGTGGAGCCGGTGCCCACGCCCACAATTTCGCCGGGTACCACGTAGTGCAGCGCGGCTTGGCCGACCAAAGTTTTCAGTTCATCTTGCGTGAGAGGTGCAGTAGGTGTCGTCATGGGGGAAAATCCGGTTAATCCTCCGAATTATTCCCTATGTCGCTTATTCCTTACGCCCTTGTACGCCCCTTCTTATTTGGTATGGACCCCGAGAAGGCCCACGACTTCACCATGAACACGCTGGCCAAAGGCCAGGGCACCTTGCTGGAATGCGCATGGGCTGCACCGCTGGTGGAAGACCCCATCACCTTGGCGGGCCTGAAGTTTCCCAACCGAGTGGGCATGGCCGCGGGCCTGGACAAAAACGCGCGCTGCATCGACGCATTGGCGGCCATGGGCTTTGGCTTTGTGGAAGTGGGCACCGTCACGCCCAAAGGCCAGCCGGGCAACCCCAAGCCACGCATGTTCCGCCTGCCTGCGGCCAAGGGCTTGATCAACCGCCTGGGCTTTAACAACGACGGGCTGGATGCTTTCATTGCCAACGTCAAACAATCCAAAGTGCGTGCACAGGGCAAGCCCATGCTGCTGGGCCTGAACATTGGCAAGAACGCCGCCACGCCGATTGAACAAGCTACCGACGACTATCTGATCTGCCTGGAAGGCGTGTACCCCCACGCGGACTACGTGACGGTGAATATCAGCTCACCCAACACCAAGAACCTGCGCGCCCTGCAAAGTGACGAAGCGCTGGATGCGCTGCTGGGCGCGATTGCCGCCAAGCGCGAAGAGCTGGCCACCGCCCAGGGCCGCCGTGTGCCCATTTTTGTAAAAATTGCCCCGGATCTGGACGAGGCACAAGTCAACGTCATCGCCGCCACCTTGCAGCGCCACGGCATGGATGGTGTGATTGCCACCAACACCACCCTCAGCCGCGAAGCCGTCCAGGGGCTGGAGCACGCCGAAGAAACCGGCGGCCTTAGCGGCGCGCCCGCGTTTGAAGCCAGCAACCGCGTGATTGCCCAACTGCGCGCTGCACTGGGCGCTGGCTACCCCATCATTGGTGTGGGCGGCATCATGAGCGGCGAAGATGCCGCCGCCAAAATCTGCGCGGGTGCCGATGTGGTGCAGATCTACAGCGGCTTGATCTATGCCGGCCCGGGCTTAGTAAGAGATGCAGCCCAAGCCATCAAGGCTATGCGCTAATCTTTTGCAAAAAAAAGGAGCTGCTAGCGTAATTAAAACAAGGATTTCAGCATCATTACCATCTGAAATCCTTAAAAATCATGCGCTAGCAGCTATCAAAAAAAGCCCGGCATGCCGGGCTTTTGTTTTGAATCAGCGCAAACGCCGCACTCAGCGCTTGAGTTTGCTGATCAACGGCAGCGCCAAGCCACCATAGCGCATCAACTTGCGCGGGCCAACCATCACAGCCAGCCCGGCCACCGCAGCTGTTGCTATCGGGTGCAGCTTGGCAAACACCACCAATCTTTCCATCAGCGGAGCATCTGCGGGCACCGTGTCTGCCTGCGCGCGCAGCGCCTTGGCTTGCTGCTGCGCATGCTTGGCGGCCACCCAGCGGTCACGCTGCATGGCAATGCGCTTGAGCACCACACGCTCGGCCTCACTGGCTTGCTGCCAGCGCACATCTTGCTCCAAAGCCGCCACCGCAGAGATGACCAGCGGTGCTTCGGCATGCGTTGGCACCGCAGTTGCGGAAGTAGTTGCCAAATTGCTCACAGCTTCTCCTTCATCAAAGCCCAGTCCTGCGCCAACTCTGCACGCGTTAGCGCAAAAGGATGGCTGGACTTGCGCAGCGCCGACAACAGCACCACCAGCGTGCCCAGCCATGCAAACATCCAAACGCCTGCAATCACCCAAGCCACCACAGAGCGCTGCGGCGAATCCCAAAAGTGCACCAACACGGCCAGTGACAGCAGCACCAGGGCCACAATCGTCAGACCGCCCATCACAATGCCCAGCACCAAAATGGTTTGCAGGCGCTGTTTCTGCGCAGACCATTCCAGACGCGCTAGCGCAATGCGGTCTTCTGCCGCTATGGCTCCTTCATTGAGATTGGCTCGCATGCGAGCAGACAAGTTTTCCAATCCAAGAATCGACATCCAATTCACGGCAGATTTCCTTTGCAGGGCTGTAGGCAGAAGGTGTAAACAAGCTTGAGCGGCTGAGGGCCACTCACACAACCCGGCACAGCAAATCTTTGATTTGCAATGGATACAAAGCGCGAAGCCACATGTAGCAAGCAGTACTACAGGCTACGCAACCATGCACCAAGGGTTGTGTTTGCGCGTTTTAGCGGCGTGCCAGCAAAAAGCCCAGCAATGCACCTACTGCCAGTGCAGCACCAGCCACGCGCCACGGCTCGTCGTGGGCGTAGCGGTCTGCCACATACGCCGCTTCCTTGGCCTGGCGTGCTGCCTCGTGCGCCGCATTAAGGGTGCTTTCACGGGCACGGTACACACCGTCATCGAGCTTTTGGCGCAGCACGCTGATTTGGGGAATAGAGTCCAGATCTTTGCTGGCCAGCAGGCCACGCACGTCCGTCACCAGCTTTTCCAGATCAGCTTGGGCAGAAGAAACAGTGTCAGAAAACGCCATGATGAAAGCCTTTCTTGGTCATTAAGTAGAAGAAAAATCATCCGCCACGGCCAAAGACCATAGCAGCAATGTTGTATGCCATCTTAGCGAATGCATGGGCACCCACAAGTCAGCATAGGCCGCACAAGATCAAGATTTCTTGGCTAATTGCAGCAAAACCTCATCGGCAATCGCCATGCAGCTGGTCAGCCCGGGCGACTCTATGCCAAACAAATTCACCAGCCCCGCCACGCCATGGGTGCCTGCACCTTGAATCACAAAGTCTGCGGCGGCATCGCCCGGCCCTGAAATTTTGGGACGCATCCCCGCATAGCCGGGGGCCAAACTACCGGTCTTCAGACCTGGCCAGTACTTGTTGACCTCTGCATAAAAGCCTTCACAGCGCTGTGGGTCCACCTCCAGTTGATCTGGGCTGTCTACCCACTGCACGTCGGGGCCAAATTTGGCCTGTCCTCCCAAATCCAGCGTCAGGTGCACGCCCAAGCCAGCCGCCTCGGGCACGGGGTAAATCAAATGCCTGAACGGCGCACGGCCGCTGAGCGTGAAATAGTTGCCCTTGGCGTAAAAAGCCTGCGGCACATGGCGCGCATCCAAACCCTGTATCTTGCTGGCTACGCTGGGAGCAAACAGGCCCGCGGCATTCACTACCTCCTGCGCCAGCAGCTCGGTGCCATCTGCGGTGCGAATCAATATTCCATCCGGCTGCACCTGCGCAGACGCTACCGGTGACAGCAACGCCAGCGCACCCCCAGCATTTTCCATATCGCCCTGCAAAGCCAGCATCAGGCCGTGGCTGTCCACAATGCCAGTGCTGGGAGAGAGCAAGGCTGCATGGCATTCCAGCTCGGGTTCAAGCGCCCTGGCCTGCTCACGGCTTAGCAACTGCAAGTCATGCACACCATTGGCAACGGCCTTTTTTTGAATGTGTTCCAGCTGTGCCACTTGCTCGGCACTGGTTGCCACAATCAACTTGCCACAGCGGCGCACATCCACGCCTTTTCCTGCGCAAAAAGCGTACAGCTGCTCTTTGCCTTTCACACACAAACGCGCTTTGAGCGAGCCTGCGGGGTAATAAATACCGGCATGAATCACCTCGCTATTGCGTGAACTGGTGCCCGTACCAATCGCATCAGCGCCTTCCAAAACAATGACTTCCCGGCCGGACTGTGCCAAGGCACGGCCCACAGCCAGCCCCACCACACCCGCCCCAATCACCACACTTTGCACTTGATCTACCACGTATGTCTCCCTGATGTACTTGTGCCTGAGCATGCAAGCGTACGCGCAGAATCGCCTTGCAAGGCTTAATAAATTCTTACGCCATAGCCTTGCTGCATCTCCCCCAGAGAGACTCAGTTTTCCTGCAAAGTCGGCGCAAAACTGCGGTGCTTTCTGGTCAAAGGGCTTGGCATCTATTCACAAATCATTACACTGCGACGTTCAATCCCAAGAACGTCAACAGCCACTACAGAGCATGCCGTAGGAAGCAGGCCCATCCTGCCTCTGCATGTTTTGCCTACTGATTCTTGCGTACGACTGCCAGGGCAGCCAGTCGTTCCCCCCAACAGCTGCCTGTATTGCATTTTTCCCTCAACACCATGGTTGCAACCATTCTCGTCGGCATGTTGTGTGCCCACCTGCTGTGCTTTTCAGCCATGTTTTTGCTAATCAGCAAACGCTTGCATGGCAAAAAGATGGGGATGGATTTTTTTGCTCTGGGCAATTTTTTGCTCGGACTGGCCTATATCCTGCAACTGGCTGAGGGCGGGCCCACATGGAGTGCCGTGAGCGTTATCAACCACACACTCACGCTGGCCTCCCCAATTGCCTACTGGCTGGGCGCGATGCGCTTTTTTGGCCACATGGTGCCTTTGTGGCGCCCATTGATTGTTTTTGCGGTGGTGTATGGCTGCGCACAAGTGCTGGTGCAATGGAGCCTCGGGCCCACCGCGCGCTACGCGATGCTGGCGGCCATGTCGTCGCTGCTGTTCTTTTTGATGACCCTGACTGTCATCCATGGCGTGCGTACTTTTGCCAAAGATTTGTATGCCGAAATGGTCTTTTTTGCCCTGCTGATCAGTGGCATCTGTGTTCTCAACGCCTTGAAATTCATCAAAATTGTGGACGGTGGACTGGACGCATTGCAAATGGACAACAGCTTCCAGACCGTGTTCTATATTTACATGTCTTCTTTGGCCACCATTTTGCCGCCCTCCATCGTCTGGTTGGTACTGCGCCGCTTGACCGATGATTTGCGCGACGTGGCCGAACGCGATCCGATGACGCAATTGCTTAACCGGCGGGGTCTCTCAGAAGCGCTTCAGCTGTTTTTCAATACCCGCACCACTGCCCCGGCCTACTTGCTGCTGCTGGACGTTGACCACTTTAAGCACATCAATGACACCTACGGCCACACCGCTGGAGATGCAGTGCTATGCCACGTGGCACAAGTGCTGCGCACCACCGCACGCCGCGGTGATTTAACCAGCCGCATCGGCGGCGAAGAGTTTGTGCTCATCTGCCTTGACACGGACGAAGCCGGTGTTTTTCGCTTGGCAGAGCGGCTGCGCGCTATGCTGGAAGCGCAGATCATTGATATTCCGGAAAGCTCTCAGCCACTGCGCTGCACGGTCACTATCGGCATCTCCCATCCCTTTAGCTCGATTGCAGAATTAGCAGGAGCCATGCGCGCCGCTGACGCTGCCCTCTACCGGGGCAAAGCCGCTGGCCGCAACTGTGTTGAAGCGCCGCTGCCGCTGAATGATCACAGCGCACTGGATGACGGCAAACCCGGCATGCTTGCGCATGAGACTGCGCCAACAACTGCGCAGTCATGCTGAGTGGCCTGCCCTCTGGCGCCTCGCCTGCCACCGCTTTGCCTCAAGCAGCCTAGCTTCTACACCCACCGCCTACGTTCTGCGGGAGCCGCCACCGGGCGGGCCGTCAACAGCACTTTCGCAGCGTGGATGCACTCCCACTACCTTTTCATATAAAAACTGCATATATCGCAGATCCAGCAAACGCTAATAGCTATAAAAAATTAAGCAAAAATGCGTGCAAAAACAGGCGCTAAACCTTGGGTGCTCCCACCGAGGCACCCTCGCCCTCAGAGCGATGTAAAGAAAAGACTATTCCGCAAAAGTTGGTAAGTGACCGTCTGTCCTACCCTTCAACCGCCGTTCGTCGGCGATGCTTGATACCAAGGTAAGCAATCCCTGCTTGCCTGCCAACCTGAAGGAGTAATGGAAATGTCGCAACACCAACCGCCACAAAATCCCGGCCAAAAGGAACAGCAGCAGCAACAGCAGCCAAGCCCCAACCAGCAACAACCGGGCCAAAACACCCCGAAGCCTCAGCAGCAACAGCAGGACCCCAACCAAAAGAGCCACCAGGGTCATCCGCAGCAATCTCAAAAACAGAAACAGCAATAAGCACTGCTTGGTTTTCTCAGGCTAGCCAGATGTTCTGGCCCTAGGCCCTGAAATTTATGGAACAGGAGAAGGAATGCATACATCGAACACCGCTTCATCCGTCATCTCATCGTCTCGCGTTAACGGCACCAATGTGTACAACCCCGCTGGCGAAAAGCTGGGCTCTATTGACTCTCTGATGATCGACAAGATCACCGGTCAGGTACGTTATGCCGTCATGGAATTTGGTGGCTTTCTGGGTATAGGCACTGACTTATATCCCCTGCCTTGGCACAGCCTGAAATATGAACCGAATCAGGGCGGCTATGTAGTGTCTGTCACCAAGGAGCAACTGCATAACGCTCCACGCTATGAAAACGATACGTGGCCAGAGTACACCGATGAATATGGTCGCCGTGTGCACGACTACTACGGCGTGCCTTATATATAAGCAGCTGAGACCTTCTGAGAGCACCTACTACTTCGTGTAGTTTTAAGCCAGCGACTGCTGGCTTTTTTGTTTCAAGCGATCGCGACCAAACGGCCTTTTCGCTCATGGCATGTTCAAATCTAAACCAAGCTTGCTAGCAAGTGTGAAAGTGAAAAGTACCACGCACACAAGCGCCAGCATGAAAGCCGCTAGCACCTTGCCGCCCGTGAGCAACAGAGCGCGCTTGTTCGCCCCCTTCTTGCCTTGGTCGTAATGCCACTTGATGGCGAAGAACATGCACGTGCCAAAGATGAGTACCTTGAACGTGACGAAGACTACGGGGGTCCAATCGATCATTGTGAAAATTTCCAACCCATGGCTTGACGCTGTATGCAGTGATGAATATCGCCGCGCTGGCAAAAAGATCAGCAACACCTACTCGAAGACTGGTGTCACTGCATCCTTGGTAAGTATTTGCCCTGAATCACATCGGCTACCGTTAAAAGCTCGTTTGTTGAAGTACAGGCGCTAGCCTGCCAGGGCGTGGCAACTTTACGCCAATAGCTTGCCTGCGTTTGTGTGGGCGGGAAATGCCCCATGCGCTTTCGCGGTCAGGCATGGTCAAGCCCGGTGCACAGCACCAGACTTCGAGGCGAGAGTTGGTGAAAGTTGAGGCTGGCGCGACGGCCTCAGGGGCGAGATGCCGTTAGGCGTTAGCCGAAGCTTTTGCCGCAGGGATGCACACTTTCAGCTTGAGAGACAGGTTTGGTTAAACGATTGCACCAATCCAAGAGTGAGCAGCTCCAGTGACTTATTAGTCTGCAGGCCGCAGGTTTTGTCACTTTGCATAGCTACGCAGCACCGCAATGACCATTTCAAGGTCTTTCTCGCGCTGTGCGTCTGTGGCGTCGGCATCCGCAAGGTGCTCCCGCAGATGGCCTTCCATGACTTGCAGCATCAAGCCATTGACAGCGCCACGCACAGCGGCCAGTTGCTGCAGAACGACGGAACAGTCTTGCGAATTTTCCAAGGCGCGCTCCAGCGCTTCGACCTGCCCTTTGATACGCCGAATCCGCGCCAGCAGCGGCTTCTTGTTCTGAACTGTATGTGACATAAGGGCAATTTTAGAGGCCTAAATATACTAGGGTACAGTATACAAATGAACGCAACACAATCACTTCAGCAAGCGGCTCCGCCCTCTGTACGCCAGCACTCTCATATTTTTGATGAAGGCAATCCTTTGGGGGAAAGGAATGCAAAGCTTGCAGCGCTGCTGACGCTGTCGATGATGGTTTTAGAGATTGGTGCAGGCTATTACTACAACTCCATGGCCCTGCTGGCAGATGGTTGGCATATGAGCTCCCATGCCCTAGCCTTGGGTTTATCTGCGGCGGCTTATGTCGCGGCCCGTCGTTTGTCGGGGGACTCGCGCTTTGCATTTGGAACTTGGAAGATCGAGGTTCTCGCAGGCTATACCAGCGCCATATTCTTGATGTTGGTTGCATGCTTCATGGTGCTGCAGTCAGTGGAGCGCTTGCTATCCCCATCTCTCATTCAATATGAACAGGCCATGGGCGTTGCGGCCTTGGGCTTGATGGTGAATCTAGTGTGTGCATGGCTGCTGAAGGACGGGCATCACCACCATGATCACGACCACCATCATCACGGTCATGCCGAGCATGATGATCTGAATTTACGCTCTGCTTATCTGCATGTTGTTGCAGATGCCGCGACCTCTTTGCTGGCCATCTTTGCCTTGCTAGGTGGAATGTTGTGGGGGTTTGCTTGGCTAGACCCAGCCATGGGCCTCGTAGGCGCTGCGCTGATTACCATCTGGGCGTGGGGGCTGTTGCGTGAAAGCGCACGAGTGCTCCTAGATGCAGAAATGGATGCCCCAGTAACTGAAGAGATACGTGAAGCGATTGCGCAAGGTCCTTACCAAGCCGAACTGACAGACTTGCATGTGTGGCTTGTAGGTAAAGGCAAATACGCATGCATTGTGGCCGTAACAGGAGGGATGAGGGTAACCCCAGACTACATTCGCCAGCTTGTCGGCATTCATAAGGAGCTTGTGCATGTCACCGTGGAAGTGAACGCGCTGCATTCAGCAAGCGCTATCGCATAGCTGCACTGGATAAGCCCCCTTTTAAGTACTCAACCCTATGAGCATCCGTGAACATCTAACCCGATGGGCCAAGCGAACCAAGCGCGATGGCGTAACGCTATGGTTTGCAGGCAAGCACCCTGAAACTCCTTGGTATGCCAAAGCACTTGGTCTTTTCGTGGTCGCCTATGCGCTAAGCCCTATCGACTTGATACCTGATTTCATACCGGTGCTGGGGTATGTGGACGATATCTTTTTGCTTCCAGCACTCATTTTGCTAACGGTCAAATTGCTACCGACCTCCGTGCTGACTCAATGCCGTTTGCAAGCGGACAAATGGATGGCTGAAAAACAGTCGAAGCCGACCAGCAAAGCTGGCGCCCTTATGGTTATCTTACTGTGGACAGTTATTGGCATAGCGTTTGGGCTCTCGGTGATTCCCTGGTTATTTGCATGAGGGACTGCAATAGGACTAAAGCGCTCTGCACCAACCTTCGACCACTGCTTGCAGATTCCACTGCGCTGACAGGCAGAAACCACTGCTTTTTCCAAGCCAGCATCTGACAGTTTTTTCGCCCGGATATATACATGTATGCATGTACAGCAATCGTCTTTTGGCCGGCATGCCCGTGCCAACCACTGCCTCACCCATAGGGCTGCCTCTGGCCGACTGCCCGGTGCGCGCAGGCTTCCCGTCGCCTGCAGAAGACTTTCGGGGCGAGCGCCTGGACATTGCCAGCTTGCTGATTGAGCACCCGCACGCCACCTACCTGCTGCGGGTGGCTGGCCCTTCGATGCAGGATTGCGGCATTGATGATGGGGACTTGATTGTGGTGGACCGCTCCATCCAGGCGCGCCACGCGCACATTGCGGTGGCCATGGTGGAGGGAGAGATCACGGTCAAGCTGCTGCACTGTGCAGGTGGCGCTGTACGGCTGCAGGCAGGCAACCCGGCCTATCCCGACATTACCCCGCTGGAAAATGAAACGCTGGAGATCTGGGGTGTAGTCACTGCCTGTATCAAACGCTTTGCCCGCTAGCCATGCAACTGCCCGCACGCCGCCACCCGGAGTTTGAGCAGGCTAGCCCCTACGCCTACCCAGCACACCTGCGCACTGCCCTGCTGGACATGCCTGCGGCACCGGGGGTATACATCTTTCATGCGCAGGGCGACAGCATGCCCCTGTACATTGGCAAAAGCGTGAACCTGCGCGCACGGGTGCTGTCGCACCTGCGCAACCCTGAGGAGACCCGCATGCTGCGGCAGGCCACGCACATCAGCCACATTCGCACCGCGGGAGAGATTGGTGCTTTGCTGCTGGAGGCCCAGCTCATCAAACAGCAGCAGCCGTTGTACAACCAGAAGCTGCGCCGCAACCGCCAGCTGTGTGCGCTGCAACTGCGTGATGGGCAGCCCGAGGTGGTGCATGCCCGTGACATGGACTTTGCCAGCGCCCCAGATCTGTATGGCCTGTACAGCAGCCGCACGTCTGCCCTGCAGGCGCTGCATGAGCTGGCCGATGCACATGCCCTGTGCCTAGGTGCTTTGGGGCTGGAGAAGCTGCCAGCCGGCCGAGCGTGCTTCAGGGCCATGATCAAGCGCTGCCACGGTGTGTGCTGTGGGCGCGAAACCCTTGCCGAGCATGCCCAGCGCCTGCAAGCTGCACTGGAAGGCTTGCGCATAGCCACATGGCCCTACGCAGGGGCGATTGCACTGAAAGAGCGCTGCAACGATCTGCAGCAGCTGCATGTGGTGCACAACTGGTGCTATCTGGGCAGCGCCAGCACCTTGCCCCAGGCACGCAAGCTGGCCAAGGTGGCGGCCGGGTTTGATGCAGACGGCTACAAAATTCTGTACCGCCCGATCTTGACGGGGCAGTTGTCCATCGTGCCGCTGTAGGTGCTGCCATGTTTGCCCTGATTGATGGCAACAACTTCTATGTGTCCTGCGAACGGGCTTTTCAGCCTGCGCTGCGTGGCAGGCCCGTGGTGGTGCTGAGCAACAACGATGGCTGCGCCATTTCACGCTCAGACGAGGCCAAGGCCATGGGCATCAAAATGGCTCAACCGTATTACCAGTTTCGGGAGTTGGAGCGCACCGCAGATCTGGTGTGCCTGTCGGCCAACTTCGAGCTGTACGGCGACATGAGCGCCCGCATGATGGCGATTGCCGCAGGGCTGGGGCCGCTGCAGGAGATCTATTCGATTGATGAGAGCTTTATCGGCGACCTGGAGGGCATACCCGACCTGACGCACCGGGCGCGGGCCATACGTGGCCGCATCTGGCGCTGGACGAGCATACCCACCTGCATAGGGCTGGCCCCCACCAAGACGCTGGCCAAGCTGTGCAACCACATTGCCAAGGATGCCGAGCGCAAACCCGGCAGCTACCCGGCAGAGCTGGCACGGGTGTGCAACTGGGCAGAGCTGACGCCAGCACAGCACCGTGAGCTGCTGCAGCGCACCCCGGCAGGCGATGTGTGGGGCATTGGCCGCCGCTTGGCTGCCAGACTGGCAGAGCAAGGCATACACACCGCACTGGACTTGGCACGCATGCCCGCCACCAAGGCACGGGGTGCCTGGAGCGTGGTGCTGGAGCGCACGGTGCGTGAGCTGCAGGGCACCAGCTGCATCAGCCTAGAACACGCCCCGGCCCCAAAGCAACAGATTGCCTGCACACGCAGCTTTGGCCATGCCATCAACGCCCTGCCCCCACTGGTGGAAGCCTTGAGCGAATTTGCCACCCGTGCCGCTGAGAAGCTGCGCCACAGCCACCAGTTGGCCGGTGCCCTGCTGGTGTTTGCACATACCTCGCCATTCCGCTCGGGGCCGCGCTTCAATCAGTCCATCACCATCCCGTTACAGCGACCAACGTCAGACACAAGAACACTACTGCACGCAGCCGTGGGTGGGCTGCGCAAGATCTACCAGCCGGGGTTTGAGCTGGCAAAGGCCGGGGTGATGCTGCTGGACTTGCGCCCTGCCAACACGCAGCAGCAGACCGAGCTGCTGTTTGAAGAACCCCGCACTAGGCGCAATGAGGACAAGCTGATGGAAGCAATGGATCGCATCAACGCCCGTTACGGCAAAGCCACCGTGCACCTTGGCAGCACCGGCCACACCCAAACTGACGACGCCGGATGGCGCATGAAGCAAGAGCACCGCACGCCCCGCTACACCACACGGCTGGACGAAATACCGATTGCACGGGCCTACCCGCCTACCCCTGGTCTACAAATCTTCAGATTAAGGGGCTGTACACGGCTTGCCTGCCCAAGTAACTTGCCGCGGTTGTAGCTGCTGCCATTGGCATCTTTAACGGCATGGGCCAAGTTGACCTCGATCGCCAGTGGATCAAGATCCAGTCAATACACCGGCATGGTGCGGGTGCTGCGTCTGAAAACCGTGCCCGCCTTGCTCGGTTCCAAAGAACAAGCCTTACAGGCCACTGCGCACAGAGCTATCAGACTGAGGAGGGTAAGCGTGGTCATGCTGCCCGGAAAAAATGACGGCTATGGACAAGTCAGCAGCAACTCCCACCCTGCGTGGGCATGGGCACTCGTGCTGTATCCCGTTTTCTTTCCCCTTCTTCCGACACTTACAACTGACGTAGAACCACAGAGAAAAAAGCCTGTCGATTTCTTCAAAAAAAGCGCCGGAATATTGATAACTGCCGTTAGCGCTAAAGATTGACCATTTCCCCGAATCGCACATTGCTAGTTTTTGCATGTGCGCTTCCTGCTGTTTTCAGGCAACACTTCAGGTGTTATTCAGAATCGAGCCAGATACTATGGACTTGAAGTTCTTCACGATGAACTTTGCAGCTAACGGAGAAGAATATGCAATTCAAGAATACGCAGAGCCGCTACAGCACATTGGTCATCGGATTGCATTGGCTGATGTTGTTTGTTCTTATCGCCGTTTACGCCTTTATGGAGTTGCGTGGGGTCGCGCCGAAAGGTAGTGATTTGCGGGCAAACATGAAGTCGTTGCATTACTTACTCGGCCTATTGATCCTGGCCCTCGTTATGCTGCGAATTGGCGCGCGCTGGGCTGCAGGTACAGCACCAGATATTCAGCCGCCGATCCCACATTGGCAGGACAAGCTTTCTCAGCTTTTGCACTACTCGCTCTACGCCTTCATGGTGGTCACACCAATCCTTGGATGGCTAACACTGAGTGCTGACGGCAAGCCAATTGTCCTGTTTGGTTTGCCAATACCATCGCTGTTAGACGCGAATGAATCACTTTCGGACCAAATCAAGGAACTGCACGAAACTGTGGCTTCGGCAGGCTATTTTCTGATTGGTTTCCACGCGGCGGCGGGACTGTTGCATCACTACATCCAACGTGACAATACGCTTGTACGCATGCTCCCCAACAGCGCTGTTAAAAATAAGAACTAAAAATTGAAGTTGATCATGAGGCCACACCAATATCGTGCTCATACCGAGCAACACCGCACTGAGCACATAGGCTGGCTGCGCGCTGCGGTCCTCGGGGCAAATGATGGAATTATTTCCACTGCGAGTTTGGTCGCGGGAGTTGCAGCAGCACAAGCTAGTCATGCTGACATCATGACCACAGCTGTAGCAGGTCTTGTTGCTGGTGCTATGTCAATGGCCGCAGGAGAATTCGTCTCGGTGTACTCGCAAGCCGATACCGAGAAAGCAGACTTAGAGCGCGAGCGTAAAGAGCTTGCAACTGATGGAGAAACAGAGCACCGTGAGCTGACAGCCATCTACGTGCAACGCGGTCTTGAGCCCGAGCTCGCAAGCCAGGTCGCTACGCAATTGATGGCGCATGATGCACTCGGAGCACATGCGAGAGATGAGTTGGGCATTTCGGAGGCGCTCAGTGCCCGCCCGCTTCAAGCGGCTATGGCTTCTGCTCTCAGCTTTGGCGTAGGTGCAGCCATGCCACTGGCAGTAGTCATGCTGGCTCCAGAGGATACTTTGCTGCAATGGACGGTTGTCAGTGCAGCTTTCTTATTGGCCATGCTTGGAGCCATCGCCGCGCTGGTCGGCGGCGCCCCCGTCGCCAGGAGTTCGTTTCGAGTAACTTTTTGGGGCACGTTGGCGATGGCGGTGACAGCGGGCGTGGGTGCGTTATTTGGTGCTATGCCCTGAACGAGGGCGAAGCAAGCAGCATTCCCAACAACTTTGCACGTTAAGCCCATCAAATTTAGCAGGCCGTGGCGTGCAGATTTGTTGCCCACTCCGGGCTCTTGACACTCATCACTTTATTACGGCCTGATCTTTTCGCCACATACAGCAAGTCATCAGCTTGATTGATCGCTGATTGCAGCTGCTCCGCAGCGTCAATCACTACCACACCAAAGCTAGCTGTTAGCTTTTGGCGTGAACCGCCCCGGGTTTTGA
>NZ_DLTI01000023.1:0-172344 GCF_002501455.1 Comamonas sp. UBA7840
TGACTCGCTGCGATCAGCGAAGCCTTGTATTGTAGCACCAATTTCTTGGTGCTTGAAAAAGAATTTTTGATCTTCTTTTTCTTCGTGATCAGCATCAGCGTAACCAGCGAAGAACGCAATTGTATACCTAGTTTTGAGCAGCTTTAGGGAAATCCCTTGAATTTCCCTGCAACCGCCTTGCGGCGGTTGCTTGCCATGAGGTTTAGCACTGCTGGACGGCTTGCTCCAGTGCATCGACGAACAAGGCGGGAACGTCACAACCTGTTTGCTGCTGGATTTCTTGGAAGCAGGTGGGGCTGGTAACGTTGATCTCGGTGACCTTGTCACCAATCACATCTAAGCCCACCAGCAACAAACCACGCTCCACCAAGATGGGCCCCAGCTTTTGCGCAATCGCACGGTCTGTATCGCTCAGCGGCTGGGCCACCCCTTTGCCACCAGCTGCCAAGTTGCCACGCACTTCGCCACCTTGGGGAATGCGGGCCAAGCAATAAGGTACAGGCTTGCCGCCAATAATCAGGATGCGCTTGTCACCCAACGCAATCTCCGGCAAGAACTTTTGCACCATGACGCTGGTTGCACCCTGCTGATTCAAGGTCTCGATGATGGAGCCAAGGTTCATGCCATCCGCACCCACGCGGAAGATGCCCATGCCGCCCATGCCATCTAGCGGCTTCAAAATGATGTCTTGGTGCTGTGCGTGGAAAGCACGGATATCTTGGGCGCTGCGCGTGATCAAGGTGGGGCCCAGTACTTCGGGAAACTCCATCACCGCCATTTTTTCCGGGTGCTCCCGCAAGGCTGCGGGCTTGTTGAAGACCTTTGCACCTTCCCGCTCTGCCTGAGTGAGCATGTGGGTGGCATAGAAGAACTCACTATCAAAGGGCGGGTCTTTGCGCATCAGCACGGCATCAAAAGCAGCGAGCGCCTGCTGAGCGACCGCCAGCTCTTCAAACCAAGCGTGTGCATCACCCGTGAGGCGAATCTCACGCACCTGGGCCATGACCTTGCCGCCCACCTGCCAGCTCATATCTTTCGGCTGCGTCGCAAAGATTGTGTGGCCGCGTCGCTGCGCCTCACGCATCATCGCAAAGGTGGTGTCTTTTTTGGTGTTGAAGGATTCCAGCGGATCGGCAACGAAAAGCAATTGCATGGCAAGCAGGGGGGGCAACCCCGTTCAATAAAAGAGAGAGTGTTCAGCGCTCAGTTGTACGCCAAGGTTTGTACTGTTGCACAAACAGGGCCAAACTGCCGGCGACCACGCCCCAGAACGCAGAGCCCACGCCCGCAATCACCACACCGCTCAATGTCACCAAGAAAGTAATGAGCGCAGGCTCGCGGCTGCTGTCTTGCTGCATGGCCACCAGCAGCCCACCGCCGATACTACCCAGCAGTGCCAGACCCGCAATGGCCATGACCAATTCTTTCGGGAAAGCAGCCAGCAGCCCTGCCACCACGGCACCAAAGATTCCGATGAGCACATAAAACAGGCCGCACCACACCGCAGCGGTATAGCGCTTGGAGGGATCGGCATGCGCTTCGGGGCCCATGCAGATGGCGGCAGTGATGGCCGCCAAGTTCAGACCAAAGGCACCGAAAGGCGCCAAAAGCAGATTGACGACGCCCGTGCCGCCAATCAATCTGGAGACCGGCATCTGGTAGCCCGCCGAGCGAATCACCGCCACGCCCGGCAAATTCTGCGAGGCCATAGTGACCACACACAAAGGCAAGGCCAGGCTGATGCACGCTTGCCAAGAGAAGACCGGGCTGGTCCATTGCGGCCTGGCCAGCGACCACTGCACCTGCTCCCAGTGCATCAGCCCCTGGCTTGCGGCATAGGTAACACCCGCCAACAAGGTACACATCACCGCGTAGCGCGGTAGCAAACGCCGCGACAGCAAGTACACCAGCAGCATGGCAAGCACCAAGGGCAGCGCTGTTTGTGCCGACTCAAACACCTGCAGCCCAAACCTTGCCAGCACCCCCGCCAGCAGCGCTGCAGCAATCGATGCGGGAATGCGGTCCATCAACTTTTCAAACCAGCCGCTAAAGCCAAGCAGCACGATCAAGGCCGCACTGACCATGAAGGCGCCCACGGCTTCGCCCATGCTAAAGCCCCCCGTCAAACCCGCTGCCGCCAAAACAGCCGCACCAGGTGTGCTCCATGCCACCATCACTGGCTGGCGCAAGATGAGTGACGGCACCGCGCAGCACAGGCCAATGCCCCAGCCCAAGGCCCACATCCATGAACTGATCTGCGCCGGCGTGGCCCCAAAAGACTGCGCAGCCTGAAAGACCAGCGCCACCGAACTGGTGACCCCCACCAGCACCGCCACAAAGCCAGCGCTCAACGCCGACAGGCTGAAGTCTTTGAAAAATTGCATAGCTGCACATTGTGCGCAGAGGCGCTGCAGTGCGCTACCACCAACGCGCCTCCCCACCCAGGCAGCCACAAAAAAAGCGCGGGGCTTGCACCACGCGCTTTAAAAAGGTGAGCTATTAGCGCTTGCATTCAAAGGATTTCAGATAGATATAAATCTGAATCCCAGTAAATACCAGCGCAAGCAGCTCTTATTTTTTACAAAACCACCTGCATTGCTGCACGCAGGCTTTAGTCGTACACCTCGGCTTCGGGGTTGGTGGCCTCCAACTCATAGCTGGCAGCCAGCATGGCCAGGCGAGCGATGACGCCATACATATAGAAGCGATTGGGCGCGCTGGCACCGGGGTGCATGCCGGGCTGGGGCATGTGGTTGCTGTGCGCAAAGGCCAGCGGCACATAGCTAGAGCCGGGGGCATTCAAGTTTTCGTCGATGCCGCGTTCGGGGTGCATGCGGTAAAAGCCGCCAACCACATAGCGATCCAGCGTGTACACCACCGGCTCCGCCACGGCATCGTTCATGCGCTCCGAGGTTTGCACGCCTTCTTGGATGATGAAGTCTTGCACCGGCAGGCCATCTTTGATGATGCCCATCTTGTTGCGCACCTTCTTGGTCAGGTCATCCAGTTCTTTGGCATCGCGCACCGTCATCACGCCCATGCCATAGGTGCCGTTGTCGGCCTTGACGATGGCAAATGGCTTTTCCTTGATGCCGTATTCCTTGTACTTGCGGCGCACCTTGGTCAGCAAGGCATCCACCTGCTCTGCCAAGTTACCGATGTTGCCACCTTCGCTGAAGTCCAAGCCTTCCGCTTTCGCGAACAGGGGATGAATCAGCCAATGGTCAATACCCAGCAATTTACCGAAGCGCTTGGCCACATCTTCATAGCTTTGGAAGTGACGGCTCTTGCGGCGTGTGCACCATCCTGCATGCAAGGGTGGCAGCAAGTATTGCTCGTACAGCTCTTCCAAAATGCCAGGCACACCGGCAGACAGATCGTTGTTGAGCAAGATGGTGCAAGGGTCAAAGTGCTTCAGGCCAATGCGGCGCTTGGTGCGCAGCACAGGCTCGAGCAGCACCGTCTCGCCATTGGGCAACTTGAGCTCGGTTGGCTTCTTGATGTCCGGGCTGATCGAGCCCAGACGCGTGTTCAGCCCTGCCATCTTGAAGATACGTTGCAGCTGCGCCAGGTTGCTCAGGTACGAGGGGTTGCGGTTGTGGTTCTCCGGAATGATCAGGAGGTTGCGCGCCTCGGGGCAGATTTTTTCAATCGCTGCCATGGTGGCCTGCACGGCCAGGGGCAACATCTGGTCGGTCAGGTTCTGCCAGTTACCGGGGAACAGATTGGTGTCCACTGGCGCTAGCTTGAAACCCGAATTGCGGATATCCACCGAGCTGTAAAACGGCGGCGTGTGCTCCATCCACTCCAGCCTGAACCAGCGCTCAATAGCGGGCATGGAGTCGATGATGCGCTGCTCTAACTCGTTGATCGGGCCAGTCAAAGCGGTGATGAGATGTGGAACCATGTGTGTCCTTGAACGACGGTGGTTATGTAATTGTAAGTAATCGCTGCAAACTTAAGTGTTTACCCTTATGCCCCGGATCATACGCAGGTGCTTACTCACCTGCGCCAGAATGCCGGAGTCAAAAGGGCGATGAAGCTCAAAATCTCCAACCGCCCCAACAACATACCAAGTGTACAAACCCAGATTTGGAAGTCTGTCAACGTGGCATATGAAGAAGTCGGTCCAATGCTACCGAGCCCAGGCCCCAAGCAGTGCACACTGGCAATGGCAGCGGAAAAAGCCGTTACAGGGTCCAAATCCGTCAGCATCAACACCATGCTCAGCAGCACAATCGTGCCGCCATACACGAGCATAAAGGCCAAAACCGCAAAAATCATGCGGTTATCCACAACGCGCCCGCCCAGCACCACCGGTTGTACTGCGCGCGGATGCACCAGCCTTGTCAGCTCACGCCGCGCCTGGCTGAACAAAATCAGCATACGCATCATTTTGATGCCTCCGCCCGTGGAACCTGCACTGGTCGCCATGCCAGACAAAATCAACATGAAGACCGGCGCAAACACCGGCCACGTCAGATAGTCTGTCGTGGCAAAGCCCGTGGTGGTGGCGACCGATACCGTATTGAACATGCCGTAGCGCAAGGCATCCAGCGGGCCGTAGATGCCTTTGACCCACAGCAGCAGCGCCACCAGCAAGCCCCCCAGCAGCAACACCCCCACGGTGGCGCGCATTTCGGGGTCATGCCAAAAACCACGCCAATTGCCTTTGCGCATGGCCACAAAGTACAAGGCAAAGTTACAGCTGGCGGCCACCATAAAGACAAAAGCAATCGCTTCCAGCAGCGGTGACTGGAAGTAGGCAAAACTCGCATCATGGGAGGACAGCCCCCCCAGGCTCACGGTGGTGAACATGTGCATCAACGCATCCAACGGCGTCATGCCACCCCACCAAAATGCCAAGAAACAGCTGATGGAAAACACCGCATACACGCCCCACAGCCCCTTGGCCGTACCGGTGATACGCGGCGTGAGCTTGGTGTCTTTGACAGGCCCCGCCGCTTCTGCGCGAAACAGTTGGCTGGCCCCGACACCCAGCAACGGCATGATGGCCACCGCCAAAATCAAAATGCCCATGCCGCCAATCCACTGCAAAAAGGTGCGCCAGATGTTCAGGGACACCGGCAAGGTATCCAGATTGCTGAGCACCGAAGCGCCCGCCGTCGTCAGCCCTGAAACCGCCTCAAAGTAGGCATAGGTGAATGACAGGTCTTGGCCCATCTGGTTGTAGACCAGCATCATGGGCAGCGCAGCGCTCAAAGGCAGGCACACCCACACCAGCGTCACCAAAATAACCCCGTGGCGCGGCTGAAGCTCTTGCTTGTGGTGGCGCATGAAGAACCACACCAGCACCCCCACCACTGCGGTGACCAGCATGGATGCCGGCCAGGCCTGCCACATACCGTCTTGCCATAACCACGACACCGCCAGCGGCACATTCATGCTGAGGGCAAAGAACACCATCAGCACGCCCAGCACGCGTAAGACAGGAAATAGATCGCGCATGCGCTGCCTCTGCCGTTAAAAGAAAGTCGCACTCACGCGGAACAGGCGCTCGACCTCTTGCACCAGGCGCTTATTCGGCAGGAAAAACACCACGTGGTCATTGCTCTCAATCACCGTGTGGCTGCGCGGAATGATGACCTCAGGCTCAGCGCCCTCGGCCTGCGCACGAATATCTTCCGTATCTGGCAGGCCGCGAATGATCAGCCCAATGTGCACCTCATGCGGCAGCTTCAGATCACCCACCTTGCGCCCCACCACCTTGGAGTTTTTGCGATCACCGCGCGCCACAATCTCCAGCGCCTCTGCCACGCCGCGGCGCAAGCTGTGCACCGCCTGCACATCGCCCTGGCGCACATGGGCCAAAAATTCCCCCAGCATGGCTTGGGCGGGTGACAACGCAATATCAATTTGCGTGCCATGCATCAAATCGGCATAGCTGCGGCGGTTGATCAGCGCCAGCACGCGCGTGGCTCCCATGCGCTTGGCCAGCAAACTGGCCATGATGTTGTTTTCATCGTCTTCCGTCAGCGCCAAAAACAGGTCGGTTTCATCGACGTTTTCATCCGCGAACAAATCCTCATCAGTCGGATTGCCTTGCAGCACCAGCACTTCACTGGGCAGTACCGACGCCAGTTGTGCGCAGCGCTGGGGGTCATCTTCGATGATTTTGATATTGAAATCCCGGGACTCCGCAGAGAGCTCCTGCGCCAGTTGCAGGCTGACCTGCCCACCACCTGCTATCAAAATACGCCGCACGGTGCGCGCTTTTTGGCCGCTGGGGCGATGAAAAGCATCCAGCACCCCTTTCAGGTGCTCGCTGGCCGCCAGCACAAAGACTTCATCGCCGGGCTCAATCCGCGTCACACCGTCGCAGCGGATAAAGCGGTCGGGCTCATCCGCAAAACGGCGGTAGATGGCCACAATGCGCAGTCCCAACTCCGGGTTGTGCAAACGCAAATCCCCAATGCGCATGCCTACAGCCGGAGCCCCCAAGCGCGCACGCACCGAGGACAGGCACGCCCGCCCACCGGCGAACTCGCGCACCTGCAAAGAATCGGGGTACTCAATCAGCTTGCGGATGTAGCGGGTCAGCGAGGCTTCGGGGCAGATGATGGCATCCACCGCAAAGCCTTCCGGCCCCATCAAGGGCTGGTTGATGTCAAACCCTGAGGAGCGCACCCGTGCCACGCGGGTGGTAATGCCAAACACCATGTGCGCAATCTTGCAGCACACCAAATTGGTCTCATCCTGCGCGGCACAGGCAATCAGCAAATCGGTGTCGGCGGCCCCGGCATCCGCCAGCACCTGCACATCGATGCCGTTGCCCACCACGCCGCGCAGGTCAAAGCGCTCTTGCAACTCCGCCAAGCGCTGCGCATCGGTGTCGATGACCGTGATGTCATTGCGCTCCGAGACCAGACTCTCCGCCACGCTGTAGCCCACACGGCCCGCACCCAAAATAATGATCTTCATGCACTGTCCTTGGTGTTGTCGCGCATGCAAAAGAAAAGGCAGCCGAGGCCGCCTTTGCATTGTGTACCTATGGCTTAGCCGCGCACGTCACCTTCGCCCAACACCACGTATTTGAGCGAGGTCAGGCCTTCAATGCCTACCGGCCCACGTGCATGGAACTTGTCGGTGCTGATGCCAATTTCTGCGCCCAAGCCATATTCAAAGCCATCCGCAAAGCGGGTGCTGGCGTTGACCATGACGCTGGACGAGTCCACCTCGCGCAAGAATTTCTGCGCGTGCACATGGTCGCGCGTCAGGATGGCCTCGGTGTGGCCGCTGGAGTACTGGTTGATATGGGCAATCGCCGCGTCCACATCGTCCACCACCTTCACGCTGATGATGGGCGCCAGGTACTCTTCGCTCCAGTCGGCCTCGGTGGCGGCAGCCAATTGCAGGCCTGCTACAGACTGCAAAATCGCCAGCGATTCGGGGCAGCCGCGCATTTCCACGCCTTTGGCGGCAAAAATCGCGCCGATTTGGGGCAAGAACTCCTGCGCCACACCGCGTGCCACCAGCAAGCTCTCGGTGGCATTGCAGGGGCTGTACTTGTTGGTCTTGGCGTTGTCCGTCACCTTCACGGCCAAAGCCATGTCGCAAGGGTCATCGACATAGGTGTGGCAGTTGCCATCCAGATGCTTGATGACCGGCACCTTGGCTTCGCGGCTGATGCGCTCGATCAGGCCCTTGCCCCCACGCGGAATAATGACGTCCACATAGTCAGGCATGGCAATCAGCTGGCCCACGGCCTCGCGGTCGGTCGTGCCCACCAGTTGCACCCCATGGGCGGGCAAGCCCGCTTCTTGCATGGCCCGCGCCACCAGTTGGGCCAAGGCTTTGTTGGACTCAATCGCTTCCGAGCCGCCACGCAAAATGCAGGCATTGCCGCTCTTGATGCTCAAAGAGGCCGCCTCAATCGTCACGTTGGGGCGGCTTTCAAAAATCATGCCGAACACACCAATCGGCACACGCATTTGCCCGACGCGAATGCCGCTGGGCTGCTGCTTCATGCCCGAGATTTCACCAATCACATCCGGCATGTGGGCCAGCTGCTCACAGCCTTGGGCGCAGGTTTCCAGCACCTTGGGCGTCAGCCGCAGGCGATCCACCATGGGCGCGGCCAAGCCATTGGCTACGGCCCGCTCCAGATCCTTGGCGTTATCGACTTGCAAAGCCTCTACGCTCTCACGCAGCAGGCGTACCAACGCCAGCAGAGCTTTGCTTTTGGTAGCAGCATTCGCCCGTGCCATCTGGGCAGAGGCCACTTTTGCTTGCAAACCAAGGGTGTGCATATATTCGGCAATATTCAGCGCGTTCATGCCGCCATTCTCGCCGAGAACGCCAGCCCCATACACAGACAGGGCTGTGAGGTCGCCATACACTGGACACACCGACACATACACCGGCACGTCCATCTGCAGGAGACCACCATGACCGCCCCCACCGATGCCTGGGTTCAGCTCCAGGCTTTCCAAGATGCACTGCAGCGCTTTGAGGACGGCAGCATCAGCGCATCCACGCTGAACAACCAGGCGCGTGCTTCGCAAGCGCTGCTGTCGGCCCTGCCCGAACGCTACGGGCAGGTGCTGCTACAGCTGCTCGACCGGTTGGAATCCAGCGCCTTGTTCACCGAGGAAAGCTGCTCTTTCAGCCAAAGCGACTTGCACCAGCACCTGCACGACTGGCTTGCCAAGGCGCACACCCAGCTTAACGCTTAAAACTATAGCTGCTAGCGCTTACCAGATAAGCACCAGAAGGCAAAAAGGCTCTGAATCACTTCAGAGCCTTTCTTCTTTTTTGACTGCAGCCGCCTGCGTCGGGGCTAGCGCATATTCCTGCGCTCCACGCGCCTCAATCCTTGGGGTCTACCGCAGCGATGATGCCGCCGCCCAGGCACACCTCGCCGTCGTACAGCACGGCAGACTGGCCAGGGGTGACCGCCCATTGCGCCTCGGGAAAGTTCAGGCGGAAGTGGGTGTCGGTGGCATCGCTGCCAATCACCGCCGGGGAATCCGGCTGGCGGTAACGCGTTTTCGAGCCATAGGTGCCAGCCACTGGGGGCTTGCCCGCCACCCAGCTTGCGCTGTCGGCATCCAGGCGGCGTGACAGCAGCATGGGGTGGTCGTGCCCCTGCACCACGCGCAGCACATTTTTCTCCATGTCTTTGGCCGCCACGAACCAGGGCGCATGGTCGCCCGCGCCACGGGCCGCGCCCTTTTCCTTGACGCCGCCAATCCCCAAGCCCGAGCGCTGGCCCAGCGTGTAAAAACTCAGGCCCACGTGCTTGCCCAGACGGCGGTTGCGGTCGTCCAGTATCCAGCCGGGCTCCTTGCTGATGTAGCGGTTCAGAAACTCGCGAAAGGGGCGCTCTCCGATAAAGCAGATGCCGGTGGAGTCTTTTTTCTTGGCGTTGGGCAAGCCAATTTCTTCCGCAATCCGGCGCACTTCGGTCTTGCACAGTTCGCCCACAGGGAACAGCGCCTTGGACAGCTGCGCCTGGTTCAGCCGGTGCAAAAAGTAGCTTTGGTCCTTGCTGCTGTCTACGCCCTTGAGCAGTTCGTACAGCCCGGTTTCGGTGTTGTGGCGCACGCGGGCGTAGTGGCCCGTCGCAATCTTTTCGGCGCCCAGACGCATGGCGTGGTCCAGGAAGGCCTTGAACTTGATCTCGGCGTTGCACAGCACGTCGGGGTTGGGCGTGCGGCCCGCCTGGTATTCGCGCAAAAACTCGGCGAACACGCGGTCTTTGTAGTCGGCGGCGAAATTGACGTGCTCAATCTCGATGCCAATCACATCGGCCACGCTGGCCGCGTCCAGGAAGTCCTGGCGGCTGGAGCAAAACTCGCTGTCGTCGTCATCTTCCCAGTTCTTCATGAAGATGCCGACCACGTCATGCCCTTGCTGCTTGAGCAAATAGGCGGTTACCGCTGAATCTACGCCGCCGGACAGGCCAACGACCACTCTGTGCTTAGTCATAGCTGCGAATTATCCCAGTGCGCCCGCGTTTGCGTGCGGGCACGGTTTTGCTGCGGCGGGCTCAGGCGGCGTCGCCGTCGTGTTGCAGCGCCTGCACGATCTGGCGGTGGCTGTAGTCCGACGAGCGCTGGTACAGCGCCAGCCCAAACAATGGCATCACGCCAATCAAGTGGTCAAAAATTTCACCCTGAATGCCTTCGTACTCCACCCACACCGTGGTGGCTGTGTAGCAATACAGCTGCAGCGGAATGCCGGTTGGCGACGGCTCCAGGGTGCGCGCCAGCAAGAACATGCCGGGCCCCTTGGCAATACGCGGGTGGGCCATCAGGTAGGCGTAGGCATACGCCTTGAACGCCGCCAGGTTGGTGACCATCTCCGGCGCGATGGCTTGCGTGGGCATGGCGTTTTGCGCAGCCTCTGGCTGGGCCAGCAGGCCATCGCGCTCACTCCAGTACCCCTTGAGCAGCGCGATATTGGACAGCGCCGCCCGCTCCTGGGGTGTGAGCAGGTGCACCGTGGCCGCGTCGATATGCAGCGCACGCAGAATGCGGCGCCCACCCGAGTTGAACATGCCGCGCCAGTTCTTGAAGCTGTCGCTCATCAGCTTCCATGTGGGAATGGTGGTGATGGTCTTGTCCCAGTTCTGCACCTTGACGGTGTTCAGGGCAATGTCCACCACAAAGCCATCCGCCCCCACCTGGGGCATTTCAATCCAGTCGCCCACGCGCATCATGTCGTTGGAGGCGATCTGCACCCCTGCCACGAACGACAAGATGGTGTCTTTGAACACCAGCATCAGCACCGCTGACATCGCGCCCAGCCCCGAAAGCAGCAGCAGGGGCGAGCGGTCCATGATGGCCGCGGCAATCAGCAGGGCACCAATGATGTAGGCCATCAATTTGCCCAACTGCACATAGCTTTTGATGGAGTTGGTTTGCGTGACCTTGGGGCCATCGTGGCGGTCATGGGCGTCATTGATCTCACTGAGCAAGGTGGCAATCACACGCACCACGTGGTAGACCGTGAGCGCCGTTGCCACATTGGCAATCGCTTTGCTGCCGTTGGCAGGAAGGTGTTCCACCCAATGGATGCCCAGTTGCACCACCACCGAAGGCACGATCTTGGCCATGCGCACCAGCACATGGTCGTGCAACAGAATCGGCGCCCACCCCGCGCCAGGCATGGCACGGCGCCACAGGCGGATGAAATGAAACAGCACGCCCTGCACCACAAAGCGCGAGACAAAAGCCAGCAGGGCCAACACCATCAAACCCGAGGTCGCCTGGGCCCAAGGCTCCATCTCGGCATAAAAAGCAATCGCAGTTAAATCCACAGATACCTACCTCCGCCCGCATTTCACATGCAGCGAATGACACAAATTCAAGTCTTCAGGGGGAAACACGGGCAAGCCGCACTTAAAGGGTCGCCCGTTCACGCGCAAGGGAATGCCCCCAAGCGCCTAAAATCCAAGAGAAGCAGTATTTTGACTGCACAACCGATCTACCAGCTCCATGCAAGACAAATACAACCACATTGAGGTCGAGCGCGCTGCGCACGACCACTGGGCCGCCACTGATGCCTACCGTGTCGTAGAGGACAGCAACAAGAAAAAGTTCTATGCCTGTTCCATGCTGCCCTACCCATCGGGCAAGCTGCACATGGGCCACGTGCGCAACTACACCATCAATGACATGCTCACGCGCCAGCTGCGCATGAAGGGCTACAACGTCTTGATGCCCATGGGTTGGGATGCTTTCGGTTTGCCCGCGGAGAACGCCGCACTGAAGAACAAGGTGCCGCCTGCGAAATGGACGTACGACAACATCGCGTACATGAAAAAGCAGATGCAGGCGATGGGCCTAGCCATCGACTGGAGCCGTGAAATCTCCACCTGCGACCCCGAGTACTACAAGTGGAACCAGTGGCTGTTCCTGAAGATGCTGGAAAAAGGCATTGCCTATCGCAAGACCCAGGTGGTGAACTGGGACCCGGTCGACCAGACCGTGCTGGCCAACGAGCAGGTGATCGATGGCCGTGGCTGGCGCACCGGCGCACTGGTGGAAAAGCGCGAGATTCCCGGTTACTACCTGGCCATTACCAACTACGCGCAAGAGCTGCTGGACCATGTGCAGGTCGGCAACGACAAGGCCACGCTGACGGGCTGGCCCGACAAGGTGCGCCTGATGCAGGAAAACTGGATCGGCAAGTCGGCGGGCGTGCGCTTTGCGTTCACCCACGACATCAAGAATGCCGCCGGTGAGCTGATTCAAGACGGCAAGATGTACGTCTTCACCACGCGCGCCGACACCATCATGGGCGTGACCTTCTGCGCCGTGGCGCCCGAGCACCCGCTGGCCCTGCACGCCGCTGCTGCCAACGAGAAGCTGGCAGCCTTTATCGAGGAATGCAAAAAAGGCGGCACCACCGAAGCCGAGCTGGCGGTCAAGGAAAAAGAAGGCATGCCCACGGGCCTGTTTGTCACGCACCCGCTGACCGGCGCGCAAGTGGAAGTTTGGGTCGGCAACTACGTGCTGATGAGCTATGGCGACGGCGCCGTGATGGGCGTGCCTGCGCACGACGAGCGCGACTTTGCGTTTGCAAAGAAGTACAGCATTGAAATCAAGCCAGTCATCCGTTGCTGGAAAGCGAATTATCAAGAAGTAGGTACATCTGCAGGCAATTTGCAAGATCCCGAAAACTACCTCTACGTTGACCCACAAGGCGAGTGGAAGGACTGGTACGGTGATAAGCACGCGGGCGGCATTTCGGTCTACAACAGTGGCGCCCCGCTGGACGGGTTGATGCCTAGCCAAGCCGTGGACAAGGTGGCCGAGCTGGTCACAGCCAAGGGCCTGGGCGAGAAGAAGACCACCTGGCGCCTGCGCGACTGGGGCATCAGCCGCCAGCGCTACTGGGGCACCCCCATCCCCATCATCCACTGCGCCGATTGCGGTGCCCAGCCTGTGCCCGAGCAAGACCTGCCCGTGGTGCTGCCGCAAGACCTGGTGCCCGATGGCTCAGGCAACCCACTGGTAAAAAGTGAAGCATTCCACGCAGGCGTGGTCTGCCCTTGCTGCGGAAAGCCTGCCCGCCGCGAGACCGACACCATGGACACCTTCGTGGACAGCTCGTGGTACTTCATGCGTTATTGCGATGCGCAAAACCGCGAGCAGATGGTGGCCGACGGCGCCGACTACTGGATGCCCATGGACCAGTACATCGGCGGCATTGAGCACGCCATCTTGCACCTGCTGTACGCCCGTTTCTGGACCAAGGTCATGCGCGACCTGGGCCTGGTGAAGGTGGACGAGCCCTTCTCCAAGCTGCTGACACAAGGCATGGTGCTCAACCACATCTACAGCCGCCGCACCGCCAAGGGCGCCAAGGAATACTTCTGGCCCAAGGATGTGGAACACGTCTATGACGAAGCGGGCAAGATCATCGGCGCCAAGCTGAAAGTGGAAGTGGACAGCGCCGACGGCCTGCTGCCCGTGGGCACGTCCATCGACTACGAGGGCGTGGGCACCATGTCCAAGTCCAAGAACAACGGCATTGACCCGCAAGAGCTGATCGAGAAGTACGGCGCCGACACCGCGCGCCTGTACACCATGTTCACCTCGCCCCCAGAGCTGACGCTGGAGTGGAGCGACTCTGGCGTGGAAGGCAGCTACCGCTTCCTGCGCCGCGTCTACAACTTCGGCCACAAGCTGCTGGGCATCAACTACACACCGGCCATCATGCTGGCGCTGGGCCTGGACCGACTGGACGACGTCGAGTTTGGTAAAGACGCCAAAGCCCTGCGCCTGGAGATCCACACCGTGCTCAAGCAGGTGGACTACGACTACCAGCGCATGCAGTACAACACTGTGGTGTCGGGTGCGATGAAGATGATCAACGCACTGGAATCCTTCAAGGGCATGGAGACGGCCGACGGCCAGATCGCAGCCATTGAGAGCTTTGGCATCTTGCTGCGTGTGCTCTACCCCGCTACGCCGCACCTGACCCACATGCTGTGGAAGGAGCTGGGTTACGCCAACAAGCAAGGCGACTTGCTGGATGCTGCCTGGCCCGAAGTCGACCCCAAGGCCTTGGTGCAAGACGAGCTGGAGCTGATGCTGCAAGTCAACGGCAAGCTGCGCGGAGCCATTTTGGTGCCCGCCTCGGCCGACAAAGCGCAGATCGAAGCCATTGCCGTGGCCAACGAAGACGCCTTGAAGTTCACCAACGGCGCCACGCCCAAGAAGGTGATTGTGGTGCCGGGCCGTCTGGTTAACATCGTCGTTTAACGCAACCCAAGGATGACCGCCATGCGTAAACGTACGCTGCTTTCCCTGATGGCGCTGGCCCCCGTGGTCAGTGCCTGCGGCTTTCGCCTGCGTGGCGCGCCGTCCTTTCCCTTCAAGACGCTGTATGTCCAGGCGCCAGAAGGCTCCCCCTTCACGCGTGAAGTGCTGCGCAATCTGGCCACTGCGGGCGGCAACCTCACTGTCGTGCTGCCACCCGCCAAGCCCGACACGGCCGAAGCCACGCTGCAACTGCTGGGCGAGCGCCGCCAGCGCATCATCTTGGCCAAGACCGTGTCTGGCCAGGTGCGTGAGGTGGAGCTGCGCTTATTTGCCCGCTTTCGCCTGGTAGACCAGCAAGGCCGCGTCTGGCTGGAAGACACGGAGCTGCAGCAAAAACGCGAGATGAGCTACAGCGAATCCCTGGCTTTGGCCAAGGACGAAGAAGAAGCCATGCTCTACCGCAATATGTACTCTGACTTGGCGCAGCAACTGCTGCGCCGCCTGTCCGCCGCACATGCGCCTGCCGACGAATAAGCGCCCATGCAACTGGCACTGAACCAACTGGCCGCACACCTCACCAAGGGTCTGCGGCCTTTGTACACCTTGCACGGCGATGAGCCGCTGCAGCTGCAAGAGGCGGCCGATGCCATTCGCGCCGCTGCCCGCGCAGCGGGCCATACCGAGCGCAGCGTGCACACCGTGCAAGGCGCGCACTTTGACTGGAGCACGGTACTGGCCGCTGGCGGCAGCCTGAGCCTGTTTGCCGACAAGCAGCTGGTGGAGCTGCGCATTCCTTCCGGCAAGCCCGGCAAAGACGGCAGCGTGGCCATCCAGCAGTTGGCCGCCCATACGGCGCACGACGAGAACACGCTGACCATCGTCACCTTGCCGCGCCTGGATGCCGCCACCAAAAAAGGTGCCTGGTTTGCCGCGCTGGAGGCGCATGGCGCCACCATTCAGATCGACCCGATTGAGCGCGCCGCGCTGCCGCAGTGGATTGCCCAGCGCCTGGCACGCCAGAACCAGCGTGTCGCCTCGGGCGAGGATGGCCAGCGCACGCTGCAGTTTTTCGCCGACCGGGTAGAAGGCAACCTGCTGGCCGCCCACCAGGAGATCCAGAAGCTCGGCCTGCTGCAGCCCGAGGGTGAGTTGAGCTTTGAAGTGGTGGAGCAAGCCGTGCTGAACGTGGCGCGCTATGACGTGTTCAAGCTGTCGAAAGCCATCCTCTCAGGCAATCTGACACGCGCCATGCGCATGCTGGACGGTCTGCAGGCCGAAGGCACGGCCGAGGTGCTGGTGCACTGGACGTTGGCAGAAGACATCCGCAACCTGCAGCGCGTCAAAAACGCCCAAGCCAGCGGCCAGCCACTGCCCATGGTGCTGCGCAGTCTGCGCATCTGGGGTACCAAGGAAAAGCTGTTCGAGCGCGTGGTGCCGCGCCTCACCCCCAACGCCGCGGTGCGCCTGCTGCATTCCGCCCACGTGGTAGATGGCATCGTCAAAGGCCTGCCCGCCGATGGCTGGCCGCGTGACAGCTGGCAAGCCCTGCGCAAACTGACCATGGACATGGTGGCTGCGCTGCAAGGCCCGCCTGCACGGCGCTAGCCCGCTAAAAAAAGTAGCTGCCAGCGCTTTGATTACCTGCTTTTTCAATGCTTTTCATATTGAAAACATTGTCCATCCAGCGCAAGCAGCTCTTCTTTTTAAATCTTGCATGGAATGCAGCCCATAAAAAAAGCAGCCTCGCGGCTGCTTTTTCGCATCTGCTGGGGCCGGTCATAGCGGCCATCCACGCTCAGGCCATCAGGCGCTCCAGCGCTTCACGGTACTTGGCAGCGGTCTTCTCGATCACCTCCTGGGGCAGGCGCGGCGCAGGCGCTGTCTTGTCCCACAAGCGGCCATTGACCTTGGCCTGCTCCAGCCAGTCGCGCACAAACTGCTTGTCGTAGCTGGGGGGGTTCACACCCGCCTTCAGTGCTTCTTCATAACCTTCCACGGGCCAGTAGCGCGAGCTGTCGGGCGTCAGCACTTCGTCCATCAGCACCAGCTCGCCGTCTTCAGTCAGGCCAAATTCAAACTTGGTATCGGCAATGATCAGGCCCTTGGTCAAGGCGATGTCTGCTGCTTCCTTGTAGATGCGAATGGCGGTGTCACGAATCTTGGAAGCCAGCTCTTCGCCCACCATCTCCACCGTGCGCTCGTAGGTGATGTTTTCGTCGTGGTCACCCATTTCAGCCTTGGCGGCGGGGGTGTAGATGGGCTCGGGCAACTTGGCCGAATTCACCAAGCCAGCGGGCAGCTTCACACCGCAGACCGCTTGCGATTCCTGGTATTCCTTCCAGCCGCTGCCAGCCAGATAGCCGCGCACCACCGCTTCAATCATCACCGGCTTGAGGCGTTTGACCAGCATGGAGCGGCCTTCCACCTGCTTGACTTCCTCGGGTGTGACCACGGACTCGGGCGCTTCGCCGGTCAGGTGATTGGGGCAGATGTGGCCCAGCTTGTCGAACCAGAACAGCGCCATCTGCGTCAGCAGCACGCCCTTGCCGGGGATGGGCTCGCCCATGATGACGTCAAAGGCCGACAGACGGTCCGATGCCACCATCAAGATGCGGTCATCGCCCACGGCGTAGTTGTCACGCACCTTGCCGCGCGCCAGTAGCCGCAGGGAAGTGATGTTGGAGGTGTGCAAAGCGGAAGTCGTGGGCTGTGTCATGAGAGGGCAGACAAAAAGAATTCGAAACGATGCAAAACCACCACCCTCCCAGAGGGCAGGCATTGCGCCGATACGGGATTTTAGAGCCTGACTGCCGCGCACAAAGCGGACAATCTCGACTGCTTCGATGTCGATGCCGATCATGATTGACGAGCTGCCGCCTTGGCAGCCGTCATCAGCAAAAACACCTCATTTTGCGCCGTTTTGGTGGATGCGTCTGCCAGCGCACCATTTCCCAGCAAAGCGTACCGAAATGCCGTTGCACACTTGTTCACACAGGCGCATAGTGAACCGCAAGCGATGAATGCGCATTCAACCGCCACCCCTCGCCCAGCACAGACTGTGTGAAATTGCTTGGAAAACCTGAAAGCACAGGAGGTTGTTTTATGAACTTGACTATCAGCGGCCACCATTTGGAAGTTAGCCCCGCCTTGCGCGCTTACGTCATGGCCAAGCTAGAGCGTGTGCTGCGCCACTTTGATCAGGTGATTCACGTCAAGGTTCTGCTCTCCAAACACAATGAAGCCCAGAAAGAGCGCCGCCAGCGTGTGGAATGCAGCATTCACGTCAAAGGCAACGCCCTGCACGCTGGCAGCAAACACCTGAACCTGTATGCCGCGATTGATGAACTGGTGGACAAACTCGACCGCCAAATCGTGAGCCACAAAACGCGTATCCAAGGTTGGCGCAACGCGCCTGTCAAGCGTGAATTAGCCATGACGGCATTGGCCTGAAACGAAGTATCTTTTGCTCGGGCAAAGATTTAGGTAAAGTCCTAAGTGACAGGCCGCCTACTGGCGGCCTTTTTGCTCTAACGCACTGGAGTCCCGTTTCTGGTGTGTGCAATGCATAATAGTTTCCACATGAACCGTCTTGCCTCCATCCTGTCGCCCGCTCAAGTGCTCGTGAGCGTAGATGCCACCAGCAAAAAACGCGCTTTTGAAGAAGCAGGTCTCCTGTTCGAAGGGCTGCATGGCCTGTCTCGCGCGCTGATTACCGATAGCCTGTTCGCCCGCGAACGCCTGGGCTCCACCGGTTTGGGTCACGGCGTTGCCATCCCGCATGGGCGCATCAAGGGCTTGAAGGCCCCGATGGCAGCTGTGTTCCAGCTGGCACGCTCAATCGGCTTTGACGCACCGGATGAGCAACCTGTGCAACTGCTGATTTTCCTGCTGGTACCCGAAGCCGCAACGCAGCAGCACCTGGAAATTCTGTCGGAGATTGCAGAACTGCTCAGCGACAGCCATTTGCGCGAATCCCTCAAAGCCTCCACCGATGCAACGGCATTGCACCAATTGATTGCAGGCTGGACCTCGGCCGCTGCCGCCTCTTAATTGAACCCCTTGCTTGCCCGCCCAAGGCGTGCAAGCTTCTGAGGCACTGCCCATGCGCCACAAAGCCATTAATGCCAACCGGCTCTTCGAAGCTTTTCGCGACACTTTACGCTGGGAGTGGCAAGCAGGCCTTGGCGCGTCCGAGCGCCGCTTCGATGAGATGGCGGTGCGCTCTGCACGCTCGGGCGCCGACTTGGTCGGTTACCTTAACTACATCCATCCTTACCGCCTGCAAGTGCTGGGCGAGCGCGAAGTGGCCTATCTGCAAAATGCCACCGACGAAGATTGCGCCCGCCGCATTGCCCGCATAGTGAAGCTGGAGCCTCCCGTCTTGGTGCTGGCAGACGGGCAGACTGCGCCCCAAGCACTGCTCACCATGTGTGAGCAGGCGCAGATCCCCATGTTTTCGACCACCGAGGCCTCTGCCTTTGTGATCGATGTGCTGCGCGCCTACCTGTCCAAGCACTTTGCGGACCGCACCACCATGCACGGCGTGTTCATGGATATCTTGGGCATGGGCGTGATGATTACGGGCGAATCCGGCCTGGGCAAAAGCGAGTTGGGGCTGGAGCTGATCACCCGGGGGAATGGTTTGGTGGCCGATGATGCGGTGGATCTCTATCGCATCAACCAGACCACCATCGAAGGCAAGTGCCCAGAGCTGCTGCAAAACCTGCTGGAAGTGCGCGGGATTGGCCTGCTAGATATTCGTGCCATCTTTGGTGAAACCGCAGTGCGCCGCAAAATGCGCCTCAAACTGATTGTGCACTTGGTGCGCAAAGAGACCATGGAGCGCGAGTACGAACGCTTGCCCCAAGAGCCACTTACACAAGACGTACTCGGTATTCTGGTGCGCAAAGTGGTGATCCCTGTGACGGCAGGGCGCAATATTGCCGTGCTGGTGGAGGCTGCTGTGCGCAACAGCATTTTGCAATTGCGCGGCATTGATACCTACCAAGAATTTGTAGAGCGCCACCGCAAGGCCATGGAGCGTGACATGGGCAAAGGCGCTGCACACTGATCACGGATGCGGGCAGGACAAACCAAAAAGGCATCCATGATGGATGCCTTTTTTATGGAGCCCCCACCGCCAGCGATTAACGCTTGGGAATACGGGTTACGCAATCTGCGCATTGCCCATAGAGCGACATGGAGTGATCCTGGATGCTCCAGCCCATTTGGTCTGCAATCATCTGCTGACGCTTTTCAATTTCCGGGTCGTAAAACTCTTCCACCTTGCCACACGCGGTGCAAACAAAGTGATCGTGGTGCTGCCCCTCATTGAGCTCGTACACCGCTTTGCCACTCTCAAAATTGCTGCGCAGCAAAATACCAGCCTGCTCAAACTGCGTCAGCACCCGGTACACCGTCGCCAAACCGATGTCCGAGCGCTCATCCAGCAGGACACGGAACACATCTTCCGCTGTCATGTGGCGTTGTTTGCCCGTTTGGAAAATCTCCAAAATTTTCAGACGCGGCAATGTCGCTTTCAGGCCCGTATTTTTAAGGTCGTCAATATTCTTCATGGCATAAGTAGAGAGTGGGTGTCTGGCACAAGCTTACGACACTCGTGTCTGACATCAAAACAGCCCGAATACGGGCTGACGCGTCGTGCATCAGTCCAAGCGAAACCTGCCGCTACAATGGGGCAGATCATATCCTTGGCTTATTACCCATGCATGTACAAGCTCGTTGTCGCCTTCGGGTGGCGCTGACTCTGTCTCTCGCCTCACTCTTGGCTGCATGCAGCAGCATTGGCGAAAGCACACGTAACGCCATGAGCGCCATCACCCCTTACAAGGTGGAAGTGGTGCAAGGCAATTTTGTCTCCAGTGAACAAGTCCAAGCCCTGCAGCCCGGCATGAGCCGCCAGCAGGTGCGTGAAATTTTGGGGACGCCTTTGGTGACCAGCGTGTTTCACGCAGACCGTTGGGAATATGTATTCACCATCAAGCGCCAAGGCGTGCAAGCGCAAAGCCGCAAGCTGACGGTGTTCTTCGAGGGCGAGCGTTTTGTGCGCGCTGAAGGCGATGAAATGCCGTCGGAAGCTGAGTTTGTCGCAACGTTGGGCAAGCCTACCGGCAAGATCAAGGTGCCTGAGTTGCAAGCCACCGAAGCACAGTTGGCCAAATTCCCTGTGGCGAAAAAGGCGGCCGATGACACTGCTGCGCAGGCCCCCCAGCCCCAGCGCAGCTACCCGCCCTTGGAAAGCCGCTGAGCTTTCGTGTAACCCTGTGCTGTCTACAGGCCGCTCCGCCCTTGGGTGCCAGAGCGGCCTTGTGCGTTTGATACCCTGACTGGATTGTTATGACCTCGACCTCTTCCTCCCCCTTGCGCGTGGCTGTTGCTGGTGCATCTGGCCGCATGGGCCGCATGCTGGTGGAAGCCATTCAACACAGCAGCGACTGCGTGCTGACGGCGGCTTTGGATCTGCCTGGCAGCCCTGCACTGGGCACCGATGCGGCCGCTTTTTTGGGCCAGTCCAGCGGCGCCATCATCGAAAGCGACCTGCGCAGCGCGCTGTCCAAGGCCGACTTTCTGATTGACTTCACCCGTCCCGAAGGCACGATGGCCCATTTGGCCGTGTGCGCTGAACTAGGGGTCAAGGTGGTGATTGGCACCACCGGCTTTAACGATGCCCAAAAGGCCGAAATTGCGGCTTTTGCGCAAAAAACAGCCATCATGCTGGCTCCCAACATGAGCGTGGGTGTGAACGTCACCCTCAAGCTGCTGGAAATGGCCGCCAAGGCCTTGAACACAGGCTATGACATTGAAATCGTCGAGGCGCACCACAAGCACAAGGTAGATGCGCCGTCGGGCACGGCCATCAAGATGGGAGAGGTGATTGCCGAAGCCCAGGGTACCCAACTGGAAGATCGCGCGGTGTATGAGCGCTTTGGCCACACCGGCGAGCGCAAGGAAAACACCATCGGTTTTGCCACCGTACGCGGCGGCGATATCGTGGGCGACCACACGGTGCTGTTTGCCGGCACTGGTGAGCGCGTAGAAATCTCCCACAAGTCCAGCAGCCGTGCTGGCTATGCAGACGGCAGCCTGCGCGCCGTGCGTTTTTTGGCCGGCCAACGCACCGGCCAGTTCGACATGTTTGATGTGCTGAACCTGCGTTAAACCCATGCACCTACAAAAAAACCTGCAGCATGCTGCAGGTTTTTTTGCTTGGGGGCTTAAGCGATCACTACGCGGTTGCGCCCTGCTGCCTTGGCACGGTACAGCGCCTCATCGCTTTGGCGCAAGATCCGCTGATAGTCAGGATGGCCGTCAAAGGTTGCAATGCCTGCGCTGATGGTGATGCTGCAGTGTTGGTTCTGCGGCAGATGAAAGACTTCTCGCTCAATCTGCGCGCGCAACTTCTCGGCCACACTGACCGCACCATTCAACGACGTATCCACCAGCAACAGCAAAAATTCTTCCCCGCCCAAGCGGAATAAATAGTCTCCCCCACGGATGTTGTTACCCAGCACCGTCGCGGCTTGCTGCAGCACCATATCGCCCCCTTCGTGGCCATATTGGTCATTCACTTTTTTGAAGTGATCAATGTCCACGCTCACGACGCTAAAGACCGAGGCATTCTGGCGCGCATACTGCACTTCTTTCGTGAGCACCACTGGCAGAAATTTGCGATTGAGCAATTGCGTGAGCACATCACGCCCGGCATCCAGTTCGGTGTTCTGCGCAAACAATCCCTCCAAACTCATGGCGATATGCCGCGCCTGCTCTCGAAGTTGCAGCAAAGGCGCGGTGACTGCTGCACCCTTGGCTTTCATCAGCGCAGGTAAAAGCTCGGTATCGATGCGCTCCATGGCTTCCAGAATGCTCTGACAGGCTGGAGCCCCATGAAAAACATCCACCCCTTTATGGCGAAACCACAGGCCAAAGTCTGAGGTGGCCAAGCTACTCAAGGGCTGGCTTTCGGCGCCCATGGCGTGCAAATACAGACACTGGTTTTCCCAGTCCAGCAACTCTGCACGACGCTGTTCACGCACCGTGGCCAAGTTTTGCGTCATGGTGAACAGGCGGTAGGCCTCTTGGGTGCGCGAGTTGCTGTCGCGCGACACGACATAGCCTTGCGACATCAGCTCCATGGCATGGTCAATCACCGTGCTGGCCAATTGCATGACCTGGTACTGCCCAGCGACCGCCTCTTGCTGCAAAGCGGCGCGCAAGCCTTCTTTCAAGCTTCGGGCGCCACGCAGCACCACATGCACCGGCACATCAATGCGCGCATGCACCTCGCCAATTTTGATTTGGTGCGCCACCAAGGCTTCCAAATCGTCTTCAGGCTGGGCACCCAAGACCTGCAAGATCCATTGGCGCATGGAGGCCATCAAACGCGTATGCACTTGCTCATGGGAGAGCATGCCTGCAGCGGTTTCGTCCTCCAGCATCACCCGGTAAAAATGCTGGGCCAAAATTTCGTTGTGGGACTGGGCAACACGTGCCAGTGCTGCACGGGGCGCGGCATCAAAGCCTTCTAGCAAGCGGCGCCACTCACTGGCGTAGAGAGAAAACATCGGCAGAGATACGCTGACAATAAAACGGAGGAAAGAGCCGCAGTCTCTCCCAGAAACTCACAGGGCGAAGCCTTTGCCCCCTAAACCCCCGCAAATACCCTGGACTAAAAAAGCCCATGCGATCACTCACATGGGCTTGTCTTGGGCAGCGCCCGGTGGGCAGTGCTTGGGGGAACGCTTTTAAAACGGGATATCGTCATCCATATCGTCAAAGCCCGACGCAGCACGCTGGGGAGGTGGCGCCATGGGTGCAGGGGCTGCCGCGGGCGGTGCCATGCGCTGGGCAGGCGCTGGGCGCGCTGCGGGGGCGGGGGCCTGACGGCGGGGCGCTTCGTAGCCACCGCTGTCGCCATAACCGGCATCATCGCCATAGCCTTGGTTTTGCTGGCCGCCGCCCATACCCTGGCGGCTGCCCAGCATTTGCATGCTGTCGGCACGGATTTCGGTGGCGTAACGCTCTTGGCCGGTGGCTTGGTCGGTCCACTTGCGGGTGCGCAGGCTGCCTTCTACATAGACTTGGCTGCCCTTGCGCAGGTATTGACCCACGATCTCGGCCAGACGGCCGTTGAACACCACGCGGTGCCACTCGGTGGATTCTTTGTTCTCACCGGTGTTCTTGTCGCGCCAGCGGTCGGTGGTGGCGATGGTGACGTTGGCCACTTGGTCCCCGCTGGGGAAGGTGCGCATTTCAGGGTCGCGACCCAGATTGCCAACGATGATGACTTTATTGACGGATGCCATGGTGAAAAATCCTGTGCTGGTAGTTCGGGCGATAAAGGGGAGGCCCCGAACCAAATCAAGTGAGTACAGCCCCTCCGACAGGCCGCAGGAGAGGCAGCTTAACGCATGTTTTCAGGCCCTGCACGCCGATTGAGTTTGAGCGGGCTCCCCGCATGCAGCGCGTGGTGCTGGAGCGACGGATGACTAAAAAACAATAGCTGATAGCGCGCTTATTTCAATAACTTCAAGTCGCTTTGATATTGAAGTTATTTATTTGCAAGCGCTAGCAGCTATGGTTTTTGGGGTTTTTGAACTATCCGTGGCGCCCCACCGGGCGCAGCGGCCAAGTCAGCACCAGCCAAAGCACCATCAGCACCGTGGTGGCGGTAAACAGCGCAGGCATGCCGCCCCACTTGGCCAGCACGCCGCCCAAAAAGCCCCCGGCAAACAGGCCCAGCGACTGCAGCGTGTTGTAGGCCCCCAGGGCCGCGCCCCGCAAATGGGCGGGCGCCATGCGCGAGACCAGGCTGGGCTGGCTGGCTTCCAGCACGTTAAAGCCGACAAAGAACAAGAACATCAGCACGCCCATCAGCGCCAGCGGGGGCTGGCTGCTGGCCTGCGCCACGGCACCCAGACCGATTTGCACCACCAGCACCAAGCCGATAGCGCCGAGCAGCGCGGCGCGCAGCTTGCCTTTGCGCTCCATGGAAAACAGGCCGCCCATGGCCACAAACGACAGCACGACCGCGGGCAAATACAGCTTCCAGTGCCCGTCTTTGGCCAGCCCGGCAGACACCAGCAAGGCCGGCACCGCCACCCACATGGCCATTTGCACGGTGTGCAAGATGAAGACCCCGGCATTCAACCGCAGCAAATCCTTGTGTTGCAGCAACTCTGCCGGGCGGCCACGCGGGGCGTTGCTTTGTTGCGCAGGCTCAGCAGGTACCACCCACAGCACCACCGCAATGCCAGCCAGCGCCAGGGCAAACGTCAGCCCGAAAATGCCCGACAGCCCCACCCATGCCGCCAGCAGGGGGCTGAGTACCAACGCCAGTGCAAACATCAAGCCGATGGAGCCTCCCACCATGGCCATGGCCTTGGTGCGCACGCTGTCGCGGGTTAAATCGGAGATCAACGCCGTCACGGCGGCCGACACGGCGCCCGCACCTTGCAGAGCGCGGCCCACCATCAGCCCAGTCAGCGAATCTGCCAGCGCGGCCACCAGGCTGCCAATCGCAAACACCGCCAGCCCGCCCACGATGATGCGCTTGCGCCCCCAGCGGTCGGACGCCATGCCCAGCGGCAGCTGGAACACGGCCTGCGTCAGCCCGTACAGCCCCATCGCCAGCCCCACCATGGCGGCATCGTTGCCGCCGGGGTACTTGCTGGCCTCTAGGGCAAACACCGGCAGCACCAAAAACAGCCCCAGCATGCGCAGCGCAAAAATCAACGCCAAGCTGCCGCTGGCGCGCAGCTCTTGCGAGGTCATCGTGCTGCTGGCTGCAGCTTGGGGGGTGGCAGAAAGGGATTCGTTGTGGGCTTGGGACACGCGCTAAACCAAGAAGGGGACGGCACAAAAAAGCCGCACGTGGCGGCTTGCGAGACCGAGTACGCCCGGTCTGCAGCAAGCCCTTATTGTCGGTGATTGGGCGCAGCGCTGCTACACATGCGCTGGGCCAAGTGTCTATGATGGATGATTTTTCCCTTACACCTCGCTCCTTCGTGACTGCAGCTTCGACACCTTCCCTGCCAGCAGATGCGCCAGACACCACAGGGCGCTACCTGGGCCAAGCCATGGGGCATCCGCGCATCAGCATTCGCGGCGCTCGCACGCACAACCTCAAAAACATTGATCTGGACATTCCCCGCAACCAGCTGGTGGTGATCACCGGCTTGTCGGGTTCTGGCAAGTCCAGTCTGGCGTTTGACACGCTGTATGCCGAAGGCCAGCGGCGCTACGTGGAAAGCCTCTCGGCCTATGCGCGCCAGTTTCTGGGGCAGCTGGACAAGCCCGATGTCGATTTGATTGAGGGCCTCTCGCCCGCGATTGCGATTGAGCAAAAGGCCGCCAGCCACAACCCGCGCTCCACGGTGGGCACGATCACCGAGATCAACGACTACCTGCGCCTGCTGTTTGCCCGCGCGGGCACGCCGTATTGCCCCGAGCACAACTTGCCGCTGCAGGCGCAAACCATCAGCCAGATGGTGGACGCCATCCTTGCCTTGCCAGAGGGCACCAAGCTGATGCTGATCGCCCCCGTGGCACGCAGCCGCAAAGGCGACTTTGCCGAGCTGTTTGCGCAAATGCAGGCGCAAGGCTATATCCGCTTTCGCATCAACGGCAATGTGGTGGATGCGGCGGATTTGCAACCGCTGGACAAGCACCAGAAGCACGACATTGACGTGGTGGTGGACCGCATCAAGGTGCGCCCTGATCTGCACCAGCGCTTGGCCGAAAGCCTGGAAGCAGCCCTGCGCATTGGGGGCGAAGCCGCCAGCGGCCGCGTACTGGCCGTGGACATGGATTCGGGCCAAGAGCACGTTTTCAGCAGCCGCTTTGCCTGCCCGCTGTGCACGTATTCGCTGGAAGAGCTGGAGCCGCGCCTGTTTTCCTTCAACTCGCCCATGGGCGCCTGCCCCACCTGCGATGGACTGGGGGTGAGCGATGATTTCGACCCCGACAAGGTGGTGCCATTCCCCTCGATCAGCGTGGCCAATGGCGCCATCCATGGTTGGGATCGCCGCAACAGCACCTATTTCACCCTGCTGCAAAGCATTGCCCAGCACTATGGCCAAGATGTAGAGGCCCCGTTTGAAAGCTGGCCAGCGGCGGTACAAAAAGTGGTGCTCTGGGGCTCTGGCAGTGAAAAAATTGCCTTCACCTACGAAGGCGATGGCAAGCCCACGGTGGTCGAACATGTGTTCGAAGGCGTGATTCCCAACATGGCGCGCCGCCTGCGCGAGACCGACTCGCAAATCATCCGCGATGATTTGGCCCGCCTGCGCAGCACACGCTGCTGCCCCGACTGCCAGGGCACACGGCTGCGCCGTGAAGCACGCTTTGTGCGCGTGGGTGAAGGGGCGCAATCGCGTGCCATCTACCAGGTCAACGCCAGCACCTTGGCGCAGGCGCACCAATGGTTCACCACGCTGAAACTGCAAGGCAACAAAGCCGATATTGCCGAGAAGGTGGTGCACGAGATCGCCGCGCGCCTGCGCTTTTTGCTGGATGTGGGACTGAACTATTTGAGCCTGGACCGCAGCGCAGACACGCTGTCGGGGGGAGAGTCGCAACGCATTCGCCTGGCCAGCCAAATTGGCAGTGGCCTGACGGGGGTGATGTATGTGCTGGACGAACCCAGCATTGGCCTGCACCAGCGCGACAACGACCGCCTGATTGCCACGCTGCAGCACCTGCGCAATATTGGCAACAGCGTGATCGTGGTGGAGCACGACGAAGACATGATGCGCGCCGCAGACTGCCTGATCGACATGGGCCCTGGCGCAGGGGTGCATGGCGGCCAGGTCATGGCCATGGGTACGTTCGATGCGGTCAAAGCCAACCCACAATCGCCCACGGGCCAGTATCTGAGTGGCGCCAAATGCATTGCGGTGCCCGCAAAGCGCACGCCCTGGCTGCCCGTGAAAGTGGAGGATGCCAGCGCCCAACCCGCAGGCGGCTTTCCGTCGGTGCCCGGCACTGCAGCCGCAACCCACCACCACGCCCTGCAAAGCCTGCGTGTGGTGGGAGCCAGCGGCCACAATCTGCAAGCGGTGACGGTGGAATTCCCCGTGGGCCTGCTGACCTGTGTGACCGGGGTGTCTGGCTCGGGCAAATCCACCTTGGTCAATGACACGCTGTACGCCGAAGTTGCCCGCCAGCTGCACCGCGCAGGGACGGAGCCGGCGCCCTTCCAGGCCTTGGAAGGGCTACAGTACTTCGACAAAGTCATCAACGTCGACCAGGCGCCGATTGGCCGTACACCGCGCAGCAATCCAGCCACCTACACCGGCTTGTTTGCCCCCATCCGCGAACTGTTCACCGAAACCAGCACCGCCCGCGAACGCGGCTACGGCCCCGGGCGCTTTAGCTTTAACGTGGCCGGCGGCCGCTGCGAGGCCTGCCAGGGCGACGGCATGATCAAGGTGGAAATGCACTTTCTGCCCGATGTTTATGTGCCTTGCGACATCTGCCACGGCAAGCGCTACAACCGCGAAACGCTGCAAGTGCAGTGGAAGGGCAAGAACATTGCCGATGTGCTGGGCATGACCGTGGAAGACGCGCACGCCTTTTTCAAAGACGTGCCCAGCATTGCGCGCAAGCTGCAAACGCTGCTGGATGTGGGGCTGGGCTATATCCGCCTGGGGCAAAGCGCCACCACGCTCTCGGGCGGGGAGGCCCAGCGCGTGAAACTGGCGCAAGAGCTGTCCAAACGCGACACCGGCCGCACGCTCTACATCCTGGACGAGCCCACCACCGGCCTGCACTTTGCCGATGTGGAGCTGCTGCTCAAAGTGCTGCACCAGCTGCGCGATGCCGGCAACACCATCGTGGTGATTGAGCACAACCTCGACGTGATCAAAACCGCGGACTGGATCATCGACATGGGCCCCGAAGGGGGCGCAGGCGGTGGCTATGTGGTCACCACCGGCACCCCCGAGCAGGTGGCTGCCCATCCAGACAGCCACACGGGCCACTACCTCCAGAGCTATTTAAAGCGTTAGGCTTTCAAGATTAAGAGCAGGCAGCGCTTGCATTGAAAGGCTTTCCGCATGGTTTGGCTTGCGATGGCTGATACAACCTACGCCAGCCGCTCTCATTAACGATCAACCGCATTCGTTGCCGCACCACAAAAAAGGAGCCCTCAGGCTCCTTTTTTTATCGCTGCGCTGCGGAGCGTTACGCCCACTGCAGCGCCTCACGATGCGCTGCGCCTGAAGATCGGCCCTGCACGGCTTCGCTGGCTGCACTGCCATCCCAGCGGAAGAGCGAAACGGCGCGCACCAGCTCCTGGCCTTGCAGGTTCAGGCTGTTGGCGGCGGCGGCCATTTCTTCGACCAGGGCTGCGTTTTGCTGCGTGGCATGGTCCATTTGCGTGACCGCTTCGCCCACCTGCGCCACCCCGTTGGCCTGCTCCTGGCTGGCGCTGCTGATGGCCGACACGATGTCGTTGACCTTCTGAATCGCCGTCACCACATCGCCCATGGTATTGCCGGCTTTTTGCACCAGCACATTCCCCTCACCCACCCGCGAGACACTGGTGTCGATCAGGTGCTTGATCTGCTTGGCCGCCTCGGCGCTGCGCTGCGCCAGCGAGCGCACTTCGCTGGCCACCACGGCAAAGCCGCGGCCCTGCTCACCCGCCCGCGCGGCTTCCACCGCGGCATTGAGCGCCAGGATGTTGGTCTGGAAGGCAATGCCATCGATCACGCTGATGATGTCGGCAATCTGGCGGCTGCTGTCGTTGATGCCCTGCATGGTCTGCACCACCTGGGCCACCACATCGCCGCCCTGCACCGCCACATCGCGCGCCGCGCCGGCCAGCAAACTGGCTTCGCGGGCGTTGTCGGCGTTGTTGCGCACCGTGGCGCTGAGCTGCTCCATGGACGCCGCGGTTTCTTCGAGCGCGCTGGCCTGCTGTTCGGTGCGGCCCGACAGATCCATATTGCCTTGGGCAATCTCCGCGCTGGCCAGCGCCACGCTGTCGGCGCCGCTGCGCACCTGCGCCACCATGGGGCGCAAGTGCGCCCGCATGGCGTACTGGGCCTGCAGCAACTCGCCCACTTCATTGCTGCCAACGGGGCTGTCGCTCCCACTCAAATCCCCTTCAGAAACCGCTTGCGCCAGTTGCACGGCTTGCCGCAAGGGCACGGTGACAGAGCGCACAAACACCAGCGCCAAGCCCAAGGCCAGCAGCAGCGCCAGGGCCATCAGTGCCAGCACGGTGATGAGTTGCTGGCGGTGCGCCCGCTCTTCGTCGCGCAGCGATTGAGCCAGCAGTGCCGAGCCATCGGTCACCAGCGCGTTGACGGCCTCAATGGTGCGTGTGAGCGTGTCAAAGAAGAGGGGGGCAGCCAGCGTCAGCTCAGGCGCTTCAATCAACTGCTCCTTGGCCATTTGGAGGCTCTCATTCGTCAATGCGGCCACCTGCTTGACCTGCGGCGCCATGCGCGTGCGAAAGTCTGCGTTCAAATCCATGGCGCGCTGGATGGAGTAGCCCGCTGCGGCCTGTACCTCCACCACGCGGCGCTGCAGCGCCCGCAGCGCACCGCGGTTTTCAGGGGGTAACTGGCCTTGGGCCAAAAAGCCTGCACCCTGGCCGCGCAGCAAGCCCAGGTTTTCTGTCAGCTGCGGGGCCTGCATCATCACGGCCTGGATCAGCGCCTGGTTGTCGGCATGCGGCGTGGTGCTCAGGCTGTAGGCGTGCAGCAGCGCCTCATTCAGATGCAGCAACTGGCCCACCAGCTGGGTGTGCTGCGCCATGCTTTGTGGTGCGGCAATGCTGCGGCTGTCCACGGCTTTTTCCAGGCTTTGCCAGGTTGTCACCAGCTGCTGCAGTTGCTGCTGCAAGGCGCTGGGTGCCTCGGCCTCACGCAGCGCGGCCTGGGCTTGGTTCAAATGCTGGTTCACAGCATCGCGGATCGCAGGCCGACGCGCGGCCATGGTGCTGTCGCCGCCCAGCATGGCGGCGGAGGTACCGCGGTGCACCTGCAGGCGTTGCACGGCTGCATTGACGGCCATCAGCGAGGGCATGCCCAGGGCTTCCTGGCGTGCCTGGCGCAGTTCCGTCAGCACATCCTCGGCGTACAAAGCGAGTGGAATAGCGGTCATCACCAAAGCGATCAGACCCAGAATAGAGAACTTGTGCGCCAAGCGCAGCCGATGGAGCCAATGTGTCATGCAAAGCGTGCGGCGGTGACAGTGGTTGCAAACCGGTCGACCACCTTGAGGTAACAGAATGTAGTGTTTTCCAGTATGGACTTTGCGTTTTGTTTTAGAGGTCTTCAATGCGCGAATGCAGGGGCAATTGCGCCCAAGGCTTGACCCATATCAAGCAACCGTTTGCACCCTCAGCGCGGGTTCCCTCACATGCAAGCCCCGCTGGGGGGTGTAAGGTTTCACACTGGATTGATCCGAAAGATGCAAGATGACTGATACAACATGGCATGTGGTGGTGGTGGGTGCGGGCATGGCCGGTGCTTCGGTGGGCTGGCAGCTGGCCCAAGCCGGACAGCGCGTGCTGCTGCTGGAGCGCGAAAGCCAGCCCGGCTATCACACCACCGGGCGTTCGGCCGCCCTGTTTGAAGAGCATTACGGCCCCGAGCAAGTGCAGGCGCTGACGCGCGCCAGCCGGGCGTTTTATGAGCACCCGCCGGCCGGGTTTGTGGACACGCCCATCCTGCATCCGCGCGGCGTGATGTATGTGGGCACGGCGGCGCACAAGTCGCTGATTGACGCCGCTTACACCGAGGCCGTGGAGCACTCGCCCGATGCCCAGCGCCTGGACGGCGATGCCTTGCGCGCCATTGTGCCGGTGCTCAATGCCAGCATCGTGGATGGCTTTGTGGACGATGGCGCACGCGACATCGATGTCAACGCCCTGCACCAAGGCTTTTTGCGCGGCCTGCGCCATGCCCATGGCGAGCTGTGGTGCAACGCAGAAGTGACCGCGCTCACGCACGACGGCAACACCCGCAGGTGGAGCATTACCTTGGCCGATGGCCGCAGCGTCCAGACCGCCATCGTGGTGAATGCGGCTGGCGCCTGGGCCGACGGGATTGGCGAGTTGGCCGGTGCCCGCGCCATTGGCCTGGTGCCGGCACGCCGCAGCGCCTTCACCTTTGCCGTGCCGGAGGGCATGGATGCCACGCACTGGCCCGCCGTCATCAGCGCAGACGAAAGCTTTTACTTCAAGCCCGACGCAGGCCAGCTGCTGGGCAGCCCCGCCAATGCCGATGCCACCTATCCGCACGATGTGCAACCCGAAGAGGAAGACATTGCCACCGGCATCTGGAACATTGAGCAAGCCACCACGCTGCAGATTCGTCGCCCCTCCCACACTTGGGCGGGCCTGCGCTCGTTTGTGGCCGATGGCGAGATGGTGATTGGCTGGGATGACACCGTGCCCAATCTGTTTTGGGTGGCGGCGCAAGGCGGCTACGGCATCCAAAGCGCTGCGGCTTACAGCTTGCTAGCGCGCAACCTGCTGCTGGACGAGCCCATCGATGAAAGCCTGCTGGATCAGGGCGTGAGGCTGGAAGCGCTAGAGCCGGTGCGGCTGCAAAAATAAGAGCTTGCCGCGCTTACAAAATAAAGATTTCAGATAGAAAACAATCTAAAACCCTTGTTTGGCAAGCGCTAGCAGCTATGGTTTGCGCAGACCACAAAAAAGCCCGCAAGGCCAGAACCTTGCGGGCTTTTGACATCAGAGATGCAGGCGCGGGAGCTTTTACAGCTCGATCTTCGCAACGTCGATGATCTTCTTGTACTTGGCGATTTCGCCGTTGATGTACTTGCCAGCATCGGTCTTGCTGTCCATCACCGCAGCGCCCGCGTCTTCCATCTTCTTGCGGAACTCCGGCGCAGCCATGGTCTTGTCCAGTGCCGTCTTGAGCTTGGCGGCGATAGGCGCAGGCAAGTTCGCGGGCGCCATCATGGCAAACCACGAGTTGATGTCCACGTTCTTGAACTCAGGCGTTTCTGCCAGAGCAGGAATATCCGGGGTCGCTGCGTAGCGCTTGGCTTCGGTGGTGCCGATGGGCGTGACCTTGCCAGCCTTGATCAGCGGCAGGCCCGAAGACAGCACAAAAATGCCGTATTCGATGTTGTTGCCCAGCACGTCGTTGGTCAACGCAGGCACGCCGCGGTAAGGCACGTGCTGCATATCGATCTTGCCCTGGTCCTTCATCATCTCGCCAGCCAGGTGCAACGCAGTGCCGACCCCTGAGGAGCCGTAGCTGAACTTGGCAGGATTGGCCTTGACCGCCGCCACAAATTCCTTGGTGTTCTTCACACCAGCCTTGGCCGACGCCACCAGCACCATGGGCTGCGAAGCCACCATGCCGATGGGCGTGAAGTCAGAAATCTTGTACTTCACCGACTTGTTGATCTGGTTGGCAATGGCGATTTCGTTGTTCGCGCCCACCAGCAAGGTGTAGCCATCGGGCTTGGCATTGGCCACCTTTTGCGCGCCAATTGCACCACCTGCGCCGCCGAGGTTTTCCACCACCACGGTTTGGCCCAGATGCTTTTCAATTTCATTGGCCACCAGACGGCCCACCAAGTCGGTCGAGCCACCTGCGGGGTAACCCACCACGATGGTGACAGGCTTGTTAGGGTAGGACGCAGCATCATCTGCCAATGCGGTACCGGTTGCCAGCAGGGCTGCACCGCAAGCAATCAGCGTGCGACGAAGAATGGTTGTGCTCATAAAAGTTCCTTGTTGCTGCGATTGTGAACAACTTTCCACAGAGTTTGCATGAAGATATGCAATATTGACATGCCGAACCAGCAAGACCCTCCTCCAGATATTTGTTGCAAAAGTTAACAATCTCACGTAAAGGGCAGAGCGATTTCGCCGCTGCGAGCATAAAAAAACCCGCACGGCATCACCATGCGGGTTTTCTTCCAGCGCCCGGCACGCCTCAAGGCGGCAACGGGGTCAGGCAGGCAATTACTTCACCAGCTGGGCCAGCTCGCCTGCGGCGTACTTCTTGGCCATTTGCTCCAGGCTGTAGCCCTTGATCTTGGCAGCCTGGCCTTCGCAACCGAATTCCAGATAGCGTGCCTTGCACACTTGCTTGGCGGCTTCGCGCGCAGGCTTGAGCCATTCGCGGGCGTCGAACTTGTCGGGATTCTCGGCCAGGAACTTGCGCACCGCGCCCGTCATCGCCAGGCGGATGTCGGTGTCAATGTTCACCTTGCGCACGCCGTGCTTGATGGCTTCCTGGATTTCCGACACGGGCACGCCGTAGGTTTCCTTCATCTTGCCGCCGTACTGGTTGATGATGGCCAGCAACTCTTGGGGCACCGAAGAAGAGCCGTGCATCACCAAGTGGGTGTTGGGGATGCGGGCGTGGATTTCCTTGACGCGCTGGATGGACAGAATGTCACCGGTAGGGGGGCGGCTGAACTTGTACGCACCGTGGCTGGTGCCGATGGCAATCGCCAAGGCGTCCAGTTGGGTTTCGCGCACGAACACGGCGGCTTCTTCGGGGTCGGTCAGCATCTGGCTGTGGTCCAGCTTGCCTGCCGCGCCAATGCCGTCTTCTTCACCAGCATCGCCGGTTTCCAGGTTGCCTAGGCAGCCCAGCTCGCCTTCCACGGTGGCACCGATGGCATGGGCCATGGCCACCACTTGCTTGGTCACGTCCACGTTGTAGTCAAAAGACGAAGGCGTCTTGCCATCACCCATCAACGAGCCGTCCATCATCACCGAGCCAAAGCCCAATGCCAGCGCGCCGCGGCACACCTCGGGGGTGGTGCCGTGGTCTTGGTGCATCACCAGGGGGATGTGGGGGTACATCTCGGCAGCGGCCTGAATCAGGTGCTTGATGAAAGGCTCACCGGCGTACTTACGGGCACCGGCGGAGGCCTGCAAGATCACGGGTGCGCCGACTTCGTCTGCCGCCGACATCACGGCCTGAACTTGTTCCAGGTTGTTGACGTTAAAGGCGGGGATGCCATAGCCGTTTTCGGCGGCATGGTCGAGCATTTCACGCATCGAGATCAGAGGCATGGTCGTGGTCCGGTAAGGGTTGAGCTAAAAATTTTGTGCGGTGGTAACCGCATGGTAACTGGCGATTTTAACCGCCCATGCCCAGCCTGGCGATGGCGTGTGGCAATCGCCTTGGCAGCCGGCACGGTTGCAGGCCTGTGCAGGCTGTGTTTTTTACTGCACGCGGCAAATTTGCAGCATGTTGGAGCCCCCGGGCTGGCCCATGGGCTCACCGCAGGTGATGGCATACACATCGCCGGACTGCACAATGCCGCGCATGCGCAAATGGCCTTCCGCCTGCACCAAGGCTTTGTCACGCTCCGCGCTGGTGTCCATCAGCAGGGGGCGCACATTGCGGTACAGCGCCATTTTGCGCTGGGTGCTGATGTTGGGAGTCAGTGCGTAAATCGGGGTGTGAATGCGGTGGCGGCTCATCCACAGCGCGGTCGAGCCACTTTCGGTCATGGCCACAATCGCTTTGGCGCCCAGTTTGTTCGCTGTGAACAGCGCACCCAGTGCAATCGCCTGGTCAATGCGCGTGAATTCACGCTCGCCAAACTGCGCGTCTTGGCGGCGGTCTTCGGCGGCTTCGGCAGCGGCGCAAATTTTGGCCATCTCGCGCACGGTTTCCAGCGGGTATTTGCCGGCGGCGGTCTCGGCGCTCAGCATCACGGCATCGGTGCCGTCCAGCACCGCATTGGCCACGTCGCTCACTTCGGCGCGCGTGGGCACGGGGTTGGTGATCATGCTTTCCATCATCTGCGTGGCGGTGATGACCACCTTGTCCATCTCGCGCGCCATGCGGATCATTTTCTTTTGCAGCGCAGGCACAGCCGCATTGCCTACTTCCACCGCCAAGTCACCCCGCGCGACCATGATGCCGTCGGAGGCCTTCAAGATTTCTTCAAGGCGAGGAATGGCCTCCGCACGCTCAATCTTGGCAATCAAACCGGGGCGGTGCTGGCCGGGCGCGCAGGCCACGGTGCACAGCTGGCGCGCCATCTCCATGTCGGTCGCGTTTTTGGGAAAGCTCACCGCCACATAGTCGGCGCCCAGCGCCATGGCGGTCTTGATGTCTTCCATGTCCTTGGCGGTCAGCGCAGGCGCGGTCAGGCCGCCACCTTGCTTGTTAATGCCCTTGTTGTTGGACAGCTCACCACCAATCGTCACTGTGGTGTGCACGGCAGCGCCCAGCACGCGGTCCACCGTGAGCACGATCAGCCCGTCGTTGAGCAGCAGCACATCCCCGGATTTGACATCGCGCGGCAGCTCTTTGTAGTCCAGGCCAACGCCTTGGAAATCGCCCAGTTCGGTGCGCGAGGCATCCAGCACAAACGGCGCGCCTTCTTGGAGCATCACTTTGCCTTCGGCAAACTTGCCGACGCGGATCTTGGGGCCTTGCAGGTCGGCCATGATGGCCACTTCACGGCCGGCCATCACGCCAGCTTCGCGCACCGCTTTGGCGCGGTCGATATGGTCTTGCGCGGTGCCGTGGCTGAAGTTCAGGCGCACCACGTTCACCCCGGTGGCAATCATTTTGGCCAGCAGTTGCACGTCGCTGGATGCAGGGCCCAAGGTCGCCACAATCTTGGTGGCGCGGCGGATATACAGGTCTTGCAAGCTCATACTTTCCTTTGTTGACTGGCGTTCCAACATTGCAGTTTTACAGTTGCAACGTTCAGCGCATTAACGCTTCAATTTCGGCGGCCTCTACAGGCACATCGCGGGTGATCAGTTCACAACCCGTCTCGGTCACCACGGCATCGTCTTCAATGCGAATGCCGATGTGGTGGAACTGCTCGGGCACACCGGGCGCCGGGCGCACGTAGATGCCAGGCTCGATGGTGGTCACCATGCCGGGGCGCAAGATGCGGCTGGGGCGGGTGATGACCTCGCCCGACAGGGGGTCTGTGCGTGTGCTGCTGTGGGCCAGCTCACTCATCTCCACATAGCTGCCGCAGTCGTGCACATCCATGCCCAGCCAGTGGCCCGTGCGGTGCATGTAGAACTGGAAGTAGGCACGCTGGGCAATCACGTCCTGCGCATTGCCGTATTTGGATTTGTCCAGCAGCCCGACATCCAGCATGCCTTGCGCCAGCACCGCCACGGTGGCGTCGTGCGGGTCGTTGAAGCGGTTGCCGGCCTTGGTGGCCGCAATCGCGGCTTTCTGGCTCTCCAGCACCAAGTCATACAGCGCGCGCTGCGGGCCGGTGAAGCGGCCATCGGCCGGGAAGGTGCGGGTGATATCGCTGGCATAGCCTTCCAGCTCGCACCCCGCATCAATCAACACCAGATCACCGCTGCGCACGGGTGCTTTGTCGGCCCGGTAGTGCAGCACGCAGGCGTTCGGCCCGGCGGCGACGATGGAGTCATAGGCCACGCCTTCGGCACCGCCTTGGCGAAATTCATGCAGCAGCTCGGCATCGAGGTGGTATTCGCGGCAGTCTTGCCCCGCACGCAGCATGCGTGCGCTGCGCTGCATGGCGCGGATGTGGGCACGGGCGCTGATCTGCCCCGCACGACGCATGATGGCCAGTTCGTGCGCGTCTTTGATCAGACGCATTTCGTCCAGCAGCGTGCAGACATCACCTTGCTGACTTGGGCACAGCGCCCCGGCACGGGTGCGGGCACGCACGCTGCCCAGCCAGCCTTCCACACGGGCGGCCCAGCCTTCGTGCGTGGCAAACGGCCACCAGACGGTGGCCTGGTTTTCCAGCAGGCGGGGCAGGCGCTGGTCGATCTCATCCCATGAAAACGCCTCGCTCATGCCCAACGTAGCCACGGCCGCTTGCGGGCCCAGGCGGTAGCCGTCCCAAATTTCGCGCTCTAGGTCTTTGGGCTGGCAAAACAAGGTGCTGCTGCCGTCGGCCTTGAGTACCAGGCAGGCGTGGGGCTCCGTAAAGCCGGTCAGGTAATAAAAATAGCTGTCGTGGCGAAACAGATAGCTGTTGTCGCGGTTACGGCCACGCTCTGCAGCCGTGGGAATGATGGCGATGCCGCCATCGCCCAATTGGGCAGCCAGACGGGCGCGGCGTTGTGCGTAAACAGAGGTCATAGCAGCTATCGTAGCGCCGCTGCGAGGCACTGCGCCGCACAGGGCCTGCGAGAGCCTGCTGACCAAGGGTCATCAAGCCCCTCCTGTGGGAGGCCGCTACGACAGCAGCATGCTCACCCCGGCGATCAGCAGCAGGCTGCACACCATCCACTGCAGCATGCGGGTGGACAGCGGCGGGGGAAACTTCACCAGCAGCCACGTCACGCCCGCCACCACCGGCACGGCCACGGCAGCGGTGATGAGCGATGACAGCGACAACTCGCCCGCCGGAATCACAATCCCCAGGCGCAGCACCACATTCGCCAAAAACATCACCATCAGGCACTGGCGCACCAGCACAGGCGACAGCGGCTGGCGGTACAGGTGGTAGACCATGGGCGGCCCCGACGTGGAAAACAGCCCGCCCAGCAGGCCCGACAGCAGGCCCGCCACCCAGTTGGCCAGCTTGCCCGAGAGCGTGGCGCGCTGCTGTTTTTGCAGCAGCAACATGATGGCGCAGGCAATGATGGTCACGCCCAGCAACATGCGCAGCACGCGCACCGAATCGCCGCTGAGCCAGTGCAGCAGCGCCAGCCCACCCAGCACGCCCAGCAAGCTGCTGGCCAAAATCGGCTTGAGCAAATCCCAGCGCGGCTCAAAGGGGTGGCTGCGCAAATACACCAAGCCGTTGACCAGCGACAGCAAGCCCGCCACATTCGCCGCATCGGCAATCGGCATCAGGTGTAAGGCACCGGCCAGGCCCACAAAAATCAGCCCAAAGGCAAAGCCCGTCAGGTTCTGGCAGGCCGAGGCCAGCACCACCACCCCGATCAGCCACCCGTAGGTGCTCCATTCCACGTCCATGTCTGCATCCATCAACGGCGTTTGCCCCCGCCGTTGCTGTGGGGAAATTGAAAAAAGAAGGAGCGGCTTGCGCAGCTCCTATGCCTGATTTAACTATCTTTCATAAGCAAATGCACTGCACACATGCGACAGCCGCTCACTTTTTATATGCAGCCGCTTCTGCAGCGTTGAGCTGGGCCAAGCGTTCGGGCGTGCCCACATCGGTCCAGCGCCCGGTGTAGAGGGTGGCGCCGCAGCGGCCTGCATCCATCGCCCGGCGCAGCAGCGGTGCCAGCGGCGCAGCCACGCCCGTGGGGTTGCCTGCTGCCAGCTCACACCACGGCGCGGTCAACAGCTCGGCTTTGAGCAAGGCGATGGTGCTGTAGGTCCATCGCGGCAGCGCGTCGCGGCTGATGTCTGCAGGCGGCAAATTCAAAGCCCGCCCCGTGCCGCTGCCCGGCGCGCTTTCGTCCAGGCCAAAGTCGCCTTGCACGTGGTGCGCGGGGTTGGGCACCAGCCACACATGGGCCAGGTCGTTCGACTGCACAAAGGCCTGTGCGGCAGCGGCATCAAACACAAAGTCCGGGGCAAACACATCGCCTGCGGCCAGCCAGAACGCCTCCCCCAGCAAGGGCAGGGCACGCGCGATACCGCCTGCGGTTTCCAGCGCATGGCCAAAATCTGCTTGCTCGTGCGAGTACTGCAGCAGCATGCCCTGCTGCGGCCACCGCGCATTCAGGTGTGCAGGAATCTGCGCGCCCAACCACGCAGTGTTGACCACCACCTTGCGCACACCGTCGCGCTGCAAAGCAGCCATGTGCCAGTCCAGCAAAGGCTGGCCCTGCACGGCCAGCAAGGGCTTGGGGGTGGTGTCAGTCAGCGGGCGCATGCGCTCGCCGCGGCCTGCGGCCAGTAACATGGCGGGAAGGTTTGCAAAAGTCATGGGCTACCAGTTTTTCGTGCGTGTTTTCTTGCGTGCACATGCGTGCAACAGCCCTCACTGTAGGCGATGCAGGGGGCTATGTAATTGCATGGAAACCGGCTCGGGCCCACATCGGTAAAATCTCGCCATCTTTGAATCAATCCCTCCGGAATCACCTTCCCATGGCAAACACCCCAATGATGGCCAACGCAATCCGCGCTCTGGCTATGGACGCAGTGCAACAAGCTAACTCCGGCCACCCCGGTGCCCCCATGGGCATGGCCGACATGGCGGTGGCGCTGTGGAGCCGCCACCTCAAGCACAACCCCGTGAACCCCCACTGGGCCAACCGCGACCGCTTCATTCTGTCCAACGGCCACGGCTCGATGCTGATTTACGCGCTGCTGCACCTGAGCGGTTACGACCTGCCCATGGAAGAGCTCAAGAACTTCCGCCAGTTGCACAGCAAGACCGCAGGCCACCCCGAAGTGGGCATCACCCCTGGCGTGGAAACCACCACCGGCCCACTGGGCCAGGGCATCACCAATGCCGTGGGTTTTGCACTGGCTGAAAAGCTGCTGGCTGCCGAGTTCAACCAGCCCAAGCACGAGATCGTCGACCACCACACCTTCGTGTTCATGGGTGACGGCTGCCTGATGGAAGGCATCTCGCACGAAGCCGCTTCGCTGGCTGGCGCCTGGAAGCTGAACAAGCTGATCGCCCTGTGGGACGACAACGAAATTTCCATCGACGGCAAGGTCACGCCCTGGTTTGCCGACAACACGCCTGCACGCTTTGAAGCCTACGGCTGGAACGTGATCCGTGACGTTGACGGCCACAACGTGGACGCCGTGGACGCAGCGATTGCTGCTGCCAAGAAGAGCAAGGACAAGCCCACCCTGATCTGCTGCAAGACGCACATCGGCAAGGGCTCGCCCAACCGCGCCAACACCTCCAAGGCCCACGGCGAGCCACTGGGTGCCGAAGAAATCGCACTGACCCGCGCCGCACTGGGCTGGACGGCAGCTCCGTTTGAAATCCCTGCTGACGTGTACGCCGACTGGGATTGCAAGGCCAACGGCAAGAAGCTGGAAGCTGCCTGGAACAAGAAGTTCGCGGCCTACGCCAAGGCTTTCCCCGCACAAGCGGCCGAATTCACGCGCCGCATGGCCGGTGAGCTGCCCGCCAACTTCCTGGAAGTGGCCGCACAAATCGCCTCTGCAGCCCACGACACCGCCGCTACCGTGGCCAGCCGCAAGGCCAGCCAGCTGGCCCTGGAAGGCCTGACTGCAGCCCTGCCTGAACTGCTGGGCGGCTCCGCCGACCTGACAGGCTCCAACCTGACCAACACCAAGTCCACCCCCGCTTTCCGCGTGGACGCCAAGGGCGCAGTGGTCAAGACCGAAGAGGGCCAGATCGGCCGCCACATCAACTACGGTGTGCGTGAGTTTGGTATGGCCGCCATCATGAACGGCGTGGCGCTGCACGGTGGTTACATCCCCTACGGCGGGACGTTCATGACGTTCTCCGACTACAGCCGTAACGCCATCCGCATGGCTGCGCTGATGAAGCAGCGCGTGATCCATGTGTTCACGCACGACTCCATCGGTCTGGGCGAAGACGGCCCCACCCACCAGTCGATCGAACACGCTGCATCGCTGCGTTTGATCCCCGGTCTGGACGTATGGCGCCCCGCTGACACCACGGAAACTGCCGTGGCCTGGACCGTGGCTCTGAGCCAAAAGAACAAGCCCACCGCACTGCTGCTGAGCCGCCAGAACCTGGCCTACGCACCCAAGAGCGAAGATGCGCTGGACCACATCGCCAACGGTGCGTACGTGCTGTCCGAGCCCAAGGATGTGGGCATCAAGGGCAAGGCCCAGGCCGTGATCATTGCCACCGGCTCCGAAGTGCAACTGGCTTTGGCCGCACAGAAGATGCTGGCTGCGCAAAAGATTGGCGTGCGCGTGGTTTCCATGCCCAGCACCACCACCTTCGACAAGCAGGACGTGGCGTACAAGACCAGCGTGCTGCCTGCCGGCATCCCCCGCATCGCGGTGGAAATGGGCGTGACCGACTTCTGGTGGAAGTACGGCTGCGCCGCCGTAGTGGGTATCGACACCTACGGCGAATCGGCACCTGCCCCTGTGCTGTTCAAGCACTTTGGCTTCACAGCAGAGAACGTCAGCGCCACCGTGATTGAAGCGATCCAGCGCAACAAGTAATTGATGCAACAGCACCCGCCCCGGCCTTGGCCTCGGCGGGTGTTTTACGTACAGTCGAACCAGTTTTCTTATCTCCCCTATCCATAGCAAGAGGCAACTATGACTATCAAGGTTGGTATCAACGGCTTCGGCCGCATTGGCCGTAACGTACTGCGTTCCGCCATCCAGAACTTCTCGGACATCGAAATCGTTGGCATCAACGACCTGCTGGAGCCCGACTACCTGGCGTACATGCTCAAGTACGACAGCGTGCACGGTCGCTTTGACGGTGAAGTTTCGGTTGAAGGCAACACCCTGGTGGTCAACGGCAAGAAGATCCGCCTGACCCAAGAGCGTGACCCTGCCAACCTGAAGTGGAACGAAGTGGGCGCGGAAGTGGTGATCGAATCCACCGGCCTGTTCCTGACCGACGAAACCGCCCGCAAGCACATCGCCGCTGGCGCCAAGAAGGTCATCATGTCGGCCCCCTCCAAGGATGCGACCCCCATGTTCGTCTTCGGTGTGAACTGCAAGACCTACGCCGGCCAGGACATCATCTCCAACGCTTCGTGCACCACCAACTGCCTGGCACCCGTGGCCAAGGTGCTGAACGACAAGTGGGGCATCAAGCGCGGTCTGATGACCACCGTGCACGCAGCCACTGCCACGCAAAAGACCGTGGACGGCCCTTCCAACAAAGACTGGCGCGGTGGCCGCGGCATTCTGGAAAACATCATCCCCTCCAGCACTGGCGCAGCCAAGGCCGTGGGCGTGGTGATTCCTGAGCTGAACAAGAAGCTGACCGGCATGTCCTTCCGCGTGCCTACGTCCGACGTGTCTGTGGTCGACCTGACGGTGGAGCTGAACACCGAAGCTTCCTACGAAGAAATCTGCGCGGAAATGAAGGCGCAATCCCAAGGTGCTTTGAAGGGCGTGCTGGGTTACACCGAAGACAAGGTGGTGGCCACCGACTTCCGTGGCGAGACCTGCACCTCCGTGTTCGATGCTGAAGCCGGCATCGCCCTGGACAAGACCTTTGTGAAGGTCGTGGCCTGGTACGACAACGAGTGGGGCTACTCCAACAAGTGCCTGGAAATGGTGCGCGTGGTGGCCAAGTAATCCTTGCGGATTACAAGCAAATAGGCTGCTAACGCTTGCTGGACAAGCGCTAGCAGCTATTAAAAAAGCCAAGTCTCATAACTTGGCTTTTTTTATTGGCACTGCACGATACCCGGCATGCCTCCACCAGCAGCCCTGTGCCCCAATAAGCCCAGCGCCCCCAGCGCGCAAAAAAGCCAGCACAAGGCTTGCGCTGAGCAGGCGGGGCAACGGCGGCGCCTAGGACAAGATCACGATGCTGCCTTCGTCCACATAGAACAAAAATTCATCGCGGGCCACCGTCACGGTCACGGGCTGGCCTTCGCTCAGCCATGACAGCACCATGCTGGCAATCGCTACGTCGACCTGCACTTCCAGCCCCACAGGAATGTCGTCCGTGGGGCCATCGCCCACGCGGTGCTGCACACGGCCTTCAATACGTGCCATAAAGCGCTCGGGCAGCGCGGTGCTGATCGCGGGTGTCTGTATTGCAGTCGTCATAAGGTCCTCCTTGTTGTGTGGCAGCGCGGCTCAACGCCGCGCCTTCTGGCTCCAATGTAACCACAGCCCTGCACAGCGTCTGTCAGCAAGGTTGCCATATGCGCCCTCGCAAGCGTTTCGAAATGTTTTTCATGCAGAGCACTCTGTGCATCCGCACCAGTTTGGACTCGTTATTCGCACTATTTCAGTGCGAAATTCGTCGAAAAACAACCTAACTATGCTTTTTATTCATTTTGATGCCTATTTATTCATCTAATTCATACTTTTTGCACCCATAAAGCGCAGTCACAACGCATGTATGCACAAACACAGTGCAACCCATGCAAAAAAGATTTCATAATTCATGCATCGCCCTGCTCCACTGGGCCCCGCACACGCAGCGCTTTCGGTGGAACAGGGCGTTGCCACGTATGCCTTGAAACGCCGCCTGCTGGGCGGCGTTTGCACGTGCGTCCCGCCTGTTTTATTGCATCAGAGAGTGATAGCTATGCGCCAAGAGAGCGACTTTTTGGGTCCCAAGGACATTCCCGATAACGCCTACTGGGGCGTGCATTCGGCCCGTGCGGTCGAGAACTTTCCCATCACGGGCCGCACGGTTGCCAATATGCCCGCGCTGGTGCGTGGCTTTGCCTACGTGAAGAAGGCCGCTGCTGCAGCCAATCTGGCTATGGGTGCCATCAACCAGCAGCAAGCCGATGCCATCGCCAAGGCCTCTGACATCTTGATCGCTGGCCAGCACCATGAGCAGTTTGTGGTGGATGTCATCCAGGGCGGTGCAGGCACCTCGACGAACATGAATGCCAACGAGGTGATTGCCAACATCGCCTTGGAAACCCTGGGGCTGCCCAAGGGCCGCTACGACGTGATCCACCCCAACGACCACGTCAACGCTTCGCAATCCACCAACGACGCCTACCCCACAGCGGTCAAGCTGGCCACCTACTTTGGCATCCAAGACCTGCTGGCCGCTCTGGCCGCGCTGCGCGGCGCCTTCCAGGCCAAGGCTGAAGAATTCAAAGACGTCCTCAAGATTGGCCGCACCCAGCTGCAAGACGCCGTGCCGATGACGCTGGGCCAGGAATTCAGCGCCTTTGTCTCGATGATTGCCGATGACGAAAAGCGCCTGCGTGAATCCGCCTACCTGATGTGCGAGATCAACATGGGTGGCACCGCCATTGGTACCGGCATCAACGCCCCTGTGGGCTATGTCGACGTGGTGGTACCCAAGCTGGCCGAATTCTCGGGCGTGCCCGTGGTCAAGGCCGCGGACTTGATCGCCGCCACCGGCGACACCGGCGCATTTGCCGACATTTCCGGCATTTTGAAGCGCATTGCCGTCAAGCTGTCCAAGATCAGCAATGACCTGCGCCTGCTGTCTTCCGGCCCCCAGGCCGGTGTGGGCGACATCAAGCTGCCCGCGCGCCAAGCGGGCTCGTCCATCATGCCCGGCAAGGTCAATCCCGTGATCCCCGAAGTGATGAACCAGGTGTGCTTTGAAGTGATCGGCAACGACGCCGCCATCACCATGGCTGTGGAAGCCGGGCAGCTGCAACTGAATGCCTTCGAGCCTTTGATGGCCTGGGCACTGCACCAAAGCCTGAGTCACCTGAGCAATGCCTGCAAGACCTTGCAAGTGAACTGTGTAGAAGGCATTGAAGCCAACACCAGCCTGCTGGATGCGCGCATTGCCGAGTCCGTGACCCTGGTGACCGCCCTGAACCCCATGATTGGCTACGAAAAGGCGGCCCAAATTGCCAAGACGGCCATCGCTTCGGGCAAGCCGATTGCCGTGGTGGCAGAAGAGCTGGGCATCATGAGCCAAGCCAAGATGAAGTCGCTGCTGGTAGCCGACAAGCTGACCACGCCCGGCGCTTTGACCGCAGAAACCGTGTAAGCCATACCGCTTTCAACGCGCCCTGGAGCACCCATGTAGCGCCTATGAAAAAAGCCATGACCTGAGCAGTCATGGCTTTTTTCGTTGAAAGATGTCAGTGCGTCAGTGAATCAGACTGCGGCTGGCAATTAGCCCTCTGTGCCGGTGGCGGCGTCATCCACCCCGCGCACGCTCTCACGGCCATGTTTTTCGCGCACCTTGTCCAGATCGGCTTCCACGGCACGGCGCAGTTTCTCAAGCGCCGCGTTAAAGGCGTCTTTGACCTTTTCTGCCTCGGCGTTCACGGCAATCGGCGGGCGGCCGTTGGCCCGGGTTTCCAGCACGCATTTCTTGCCGGGGCCCCCAGTGGCCTTGAGCGCATCTACGCCGGTGAGGAACACTTCCACACGCACCACGTACTCCTTCAGCCGAGCCAACTTGGTGTTGATCTCTTCTTTGGCCCATGTTTCCAGCGAATCGCCACCCTGGATGGTTGCGTCGGTATGGACTTGTACTTGCATGCTCTCTCCTTGTCGCCAAATGCCGTGCCGTTCATCGCACAGCGGGTTTTGCTGAGGCCAGCAGAAATCAGGTCTTGGCTACATCCTAGCAGTGCCGGGCGCGCTTGCAACCTGCTGCTTGACATGGACAGTGTGGGGGAAAATTAACGGCCTGCAAGTCGGCAGACGGCGGAATTTTGATCCGCATCAACCGCTGCGCGGTCTGGTACACGCCCGGGGCAACCGACCTTCCCTCGGTCTTATAGGGTTTTTCTGCACGACCAAACCGCGCTGCACCGCCCGCACGCCCAGCGGCTGCCGCCGCTCTCCTACATGACAAAACCGCAGCACCCGGTTACAAACAAGGCCATCCCTTGCTCTGCCTGCTGCCATGTCGCCACCCGCCAAGCGCCGACTCAAAATCGGCTTATCTGCCTGTTTCTCGCACGCCGACCCCAGCCGCCCCCTGTTCACAGGCAAAACCCTGCAATACGTAGAGCAATCGATTGCGCACTGGATCATGTCCAGCGGCGCCATGGTGGTGATGGTGCCTTGCCCCATGGGCGAGACTGCCAAGGGCGATGTCACGCTGGCGCATTACGCCGAGTGGCTGGACGGCGTGGTCATGCACGGCGGCGCCGATGTCTGGCCCGGCAGCTATGGCGAAGAACCCCTGCGTCCCGAGTGGCTGGGCGACCGCGTGCGCGACCTGTATGACCTGGCCGTGGTCGAGGCTTTCAGCCAGGCGGGCAAACCCATTTTTGGTGTGTGCCGTGGGCTGCAGCTGATCAACGTGGCCTTTGGCGGCACGCTATACCAAGACATCCTGACCCAGGTACCCGGCGCGCAGATGCACCGCAATGCCACCATCTACGACCGGCACCAGCACGACATCCACATCGTCAAAGGCTCGCGCCTGGCGCAGCTGTACCCTAACACCTACATGGCGCGGGTCAACAGCATTCACCACCAAGGCATCAAAACCGTGGCACCGGAGTTTGCGGTGGAGGCGTGGAGCGTGCCCGACCACATTCCCGAGGCCATCTACCGCCACGCCCCCGGCAAAAGCTATATCGCCGCCACCCAATGGCACCCAGAGTTCCACAACCCTGACAGCCCCACCATCGACAGCGGCGTGCTGCTGGGCGACTTTCTCGCGGCCTGCCAGCGCGCCAAATTTCAGCCCGCGCACGGGCACAGCCCCTTCCAGATCCGCGACCGTGCCGCGCGCTTGCTGCGCCGCGCCTTGCTGCGCAGACGCTAAAAAAGAGAGCTGTCAGCGCAATATTGAACATGATTTCAGATAGATAAGCATCTAAAACCATTTACCAATAAGCGCAAGCAGCTCTCTTTTTTAATTATTCAACCAACAAAAAACCGCCCTGAGGCGGTTGCTGCAGAGGCTGAAGCCCACAGTCTTTGCGCAGCGCCGTGCCCACTACCCGGCCCAACGCAGGTTAGCAACTGCGACAAGGGGCAAAGCCGCAGGCACTGCGGTGCCAAGCCAAGGTACGACCCAGCGAAGCCAGGACGTACCAAGGGGCGCATTTGCGGAGTGTTAGTGGTGGTGGTGGTGGCCGTGGCCGCCGTGCACGTGGCGGTGGGCAATTTCTTCTTCCGAGGCTGCGCGCAGCTCGGTCACCTTGCAGCTAAAGCGCAGCGCTTTGCCTGCCAGGGGGTGATTGCCGTCCAGCAGCACCACAGGGCCCTTGATCTTCACCACGTTGTAAATCTGGGGCAGACCTTGGTCGTCGGTGCCGCGCAGCTGGCCGCCCACCTTCACGCCGGCAGGGAATTCCCCCTTGGGAATGCTGCGCTGCAGGCTCGGGTCGTGCGGGCCAAATGCGTCGTCCACGCACAGGTCAATGGTCAGCGTATCGCCCACGGTCTTGCCTTCCAGGGCAGCTTCTACCTTGGCGAAGATGTTGTCGTAGCCACCGTGCAGGTAAGCCACATCGCCCTTGTCCAGCAAGCCGCCCGCAATGCCGCCCTTGAGGACTTCGTGAATCTTGTAGTTCAGCGTGACCGCTGTGTCTTTGGTGATGTTCATGGGTTGTGCCACAAAAGAAGTGGCGGCCTCAGGCCGCCACGGTTGGTATGCGCTGCATTGTCCCCCATCCCCCACAAGCTTTGCAGGGCATGGCTTCTTCGCTGGGCGCTTAAGCGCAAGCGCTTTATGCACCCAAGGTACGTCAAGCCGAAGCAAGGACGTATCAGCGGGCCACGAATCGGCCTCTAAGCGCTGGGCACTTCGTCTTCGGTTGCGCCGGGGTAGCGTGCAAAGCGACGTGGCGCGCTGCCGTGCACGGGGGCATGGCTGTCCCAAGGCCAGCCGCCAAACTGGGTGCGGCGAAAGTCCGTCATGGCCTGCATGATTTCTTCCTGCGTGTTCATGACAAACGGGCCGTACTGCGCCACGGGCTCACGCAGCGGTGCGCCCTGCAGCAGCACCAGCTCGGCCACGTCCGTGCCGGTATTGACCAGCGCCAGATCACGGCCCCCTTCCACCTGCAAGGCGGCGTGCTCGCTCAGGCTGGCGCCTTCCAGCTGCAGGCGACTGCCCCCAAACCAGTAGAGCATGCGGCGTGTGTCAGCGCCTTGGGCTGCTGGCAGCGTCCAGTGGGCGCCTGGCTCCATGCGAATGGTCCAGATCGCCACGTCCGAGCGCGCTTGGCTGGCCCACGACTCAGGCGGTGGCGGCAAAGGCGCGCCAGCACCGGCCAAGGCACCCGCCACCACGGTCACCGTGGTCTGCTGGCCCCCTGCATCGGTATGGTGCAAGCGCGGAATGCGCTCGTTCCACAGCATGGTGAAGTGGGGCTGAACCATCTTGTGGCTGGCTGGCAGGTTCAGCCAGATCTGGAACAGCTCCAGCGGGTTGGACTGCTCGGTGTGCAGCAGCGGAAACATCTCGCTGTGCATGATGCCCGCACCGGCCGTGACCCACTGCACATCGCCGCCGCCAAAGCGGGCGGCTGCACCGAGGGAGTCGGCATGGTCGATCAGGCCCTTGCGCACCAGGGTCACGGTCTCAAAACCACGGTGCGGGTGGCCGGGAAAGCCGGGCACATGGTCGCCGTGGTACATGGAAAAACCGTCCTTGCCGCTGAAGTCGCTGCCCATGGGCCGGTCTTGCAGCTCCACCGCTTGCACGCCCATCTTGCCGTCGCCGGCGGGGTAGGCATCGTTGTGGTGGGCACAAAACAAAAAGGGATCCATACAGGGCCATTGCGCACCCAATGGCAAAGTCTGAATGATGGGGGATGCTGACATCCGTGTCGCTCCTGCGCTGGTGCTGCCGTGCCCACCCCCTGTGGGCAGACAACGCTGCAGCGTTGCAATCCTTCCAAGATAAGGGCTTGGTCACCACTTACCAAGCCCCTGAAGCCGCGACAGTGCGTTCCAGGTGCGCAACGATGCAGGTTTTAGGGGGAGTGCGGCGCTGGCGGCATGTTCAGGCCGCGCTGCACCGGGGGGCGATCCAGCCAAGCGGCCAGCACGCGCTGCACGTTGCGAAAGCGCGCCAACTCCAGCAGCTCGTCGGCCTCGTAGTTCACGTGCAGGCAGCGCACCCAGGGCAGCACGGCAATGTCGGCAATGCTGTAGTCCCGGCCCATGATCCATTCACGGCCTGCCAGGCGCTGATCCAGCACACCCAGCAAGCGTTTGGATTCATTCACATAGCGCTGCAAGGGGCGCTTGTCCTCAAAATCTTTGCCGCCATAGCGGTGAAAAAAACCCACCTGACCAAACATGGGCCCGGCGCCGCCCATTTGCCACATCAGCCATTGCAGGGTCTCGTAGCGCTGCGCGGCATCCAGCGGCAGCAGTTGCCCCGATTTTTCAGCCAGATAGATCAGGATGGCACCCGACTCAAACAGCGCCAAGGGCTGGCCGCCGGGGCCGTGGGGATCCAAAATGGCGGGAATTTTGTTGTTCGGGTTCAGTGCCAGAAACTCGGGCGAGAACTGGTCGTTGGCCTGGATGTCGACCCGGTGCGCTTCATACGGAATCCCCACCTCTTCCAGCATGACCGACACCTTGATGCCATTGGGGGTCGGCAAAGAGTACAGCTGCAGCCAGTCGGGAAACTGCGCGGGCCATTTGCGGGTGATTGGGTGGGCTTGGGATGGCTGCATCGTCATTCACTCCTACCAACGCCGCAGCACCAGCGCTGCGGCCTCTCGTTGCATCAAGTTGCCGATGTTAATGCGCTTACCCCGGGCACACCAGCGTCCAAGCTCGCACCCAGGACGGGTTCTTGGTGATTACTTGGCCGCTGCGGCAGGCTGGGCTTCAATCGCCACATCCAGCCCTTGCCCGGTGACCGTAATCGCCCCGGGCCGCAGGCCCAGGTTGTCCATCAGCTCCATCTCTTCGGGTTTGACGGTGTACAGCGCAAAGCCTTGCAAGGCTTGTTGGGCCACACGCTGGCCATAGGTTTGCACCATCTCGGCGATGGCGGGGTTGGCGTCTTCCAGCTGCAGCGACAACACTTCCACACGTTGGGCGCGCACGCTGCGGTCTTTGGGCTCGTAGTACAAGCCAAAGCGCACGCGCATTTGGCCGCTGAAGCTCTGGCGCAGCGCCGGGCCCGACAGTTGCACCACCCAATCCGTTTGTAGCTGATTGCTCACGGGCAGCAACAGCAGTTGGGGTTGCTGCATGTCGAGCTGCAGCAAGCCAGCAATTGGAAACTGCTTGGGAAATTGATTTTTCAGTCCCTGTTCCAGTTGCGCTTGTGTCACGCTGATCTTGGTGGGCACGGCCTGCGAACAAGCACTGATCCACAAGGTACTGGCGGCGGCAGCGGCCAGCAAGAAACGACGGCTGAACATGGCGGTGGCGATAGTGCTGCCAAGGCAGGGCATGAACCCGGAGTTGGCAATAAATGCTTAAAAATGTCACAAACGCTGATTCATTCAGCGTGCAGTGCTCTCAATTTAGGCAGTTTAACGCGGGTGCAAAGCACCTGCACGCCGCCCTCCTTGGATGTCCGGTATTTCAGCCCTGCAAATACCGCGCACGCAAAGCATGCAGGGCGTGCTCATCGAGCTGCATGACCTCACGCAAATAACGCTGCATGCCGCCATGCTCGCGCTCCACCATGTCGTAGGCACTGGCAAGGAACGAGGGTTGCACGCGCCACAGCACATCCAGAATGTCTTGGGGCATGGCCTGCGCCGCGCGCGCGGCCATGGCAGCCGGGCGTTGGTAGAACTGGTTGGTCAGCAGGTAGTCGTGTTCGATGTCGGCACGGGCCACACCCAGCGCCTCCAGAATCAGGGCGGCAGCCCAGCCCGTGCGGTCTTTGCCCGCCGTGCAGTGGAACACCGTAGGCACCTCGTCTTCCAGCAGCAGTTGAAACAGCTGTGCAAACTGCACCGTGTTGTCGCGCACAAAGTGGCGGTAGGTCTCTTGCATCAGCGCCACGCTGTCTGCTGCGGTCAAGCTGCCCCCGGCGTGGATCAAGGCAAACGCTTTTTGCACCACCGTGGGCTCGACCATCAGGGCGTGGGTGTGCAAGCCATCCCAGGCATAGGCATCCACACGGCGCTCTTGCGCACCGCGAAAATCGGCGCTGCGGCGCACGCCCAGGCCGTGCAGCGCTTGCACGCCTTCGGGGGTCAGATCGGCCAGATGGTCGGAGCGAAACAGCACACGCCAGCGTACGGAGCGGCCTTGGTGGCCGCGATAGCCGCCCAGATCCCGGAAGTTGGTGGTGCCGGGCAGAGCGATATGGCGCGAGGGGGCGGGGCTGGTCATCGAATGCATCTCCAATCAAACAGAGGCCAGACATGGAGACGGTCCATGCCCTGCCCATGAAAAACGCCGCAGAGGCTCCTTATTGGAGCGCACTGCGGCGCGGCTGTCAGTCACGCAAGCTGCAAGGCCGGGGCGCTACCCTCTCAGTCGTTGGGCAGCAGGTGCTTGCCCACGGCGCCGGTCACCTCAAACATGCCAATACGGTCTTTGCCAAACACGGGCAGCAGCTTGGCATCGGCCACGATCACGCGCTTGTCTGCAGGGTCTTGCAGGTTGTGGGCCTTGACGTAGTCCCACACTTTCTTGACCACCTCGGTGCGTGCCACGGCGCCTTCGCCAATCACGGCGGCCAGCGCCGCATCGGGGCGGAAGTTGGCGGCAGCAGGCTTGCGGGCAGTGGTTTTCTTGGCAGCTGCCGTCTTTTTGGCAGCAGGTGCTTTTTTGGCTGCAGCGCCCGTCTTTGCTACGCCAGTAGCTACAGTTTTGGTAGCTGCAGCGATCTTGCGCGCGGGGTATTTACTGGCTTCGAACTCAAAGTTCACCTTGCCCGCGGCGGCATCCCAGGCCAAGAAGGCCTTGAAGTTACGGCGCGTGCGGTTGGAGACAAACTTCTCCAACAAATCGGTTTTGCCCGTGGCCAGCAGCTTGCTCATCTGCTCGCGCTCAATCGGCTGCTGCAAGATGATCTGGCCGCTCTTGAAATCGCACGAAGGCACGGCTTGCGCCGCCGTGGGCACCGACTTGCTGCACACATAGTTGGCACCATGCTCAAACACGGGCGCGCCGCACTTGGGGCAGTGGCCCAGCGATTGCTGGCCGCCAAAGTCCACCGGGCCGCTGGCCTCGGCTTCTTTTTCGTCGTCGCCAAAGTCGAACTCAAATTTGAAGTTCTGGTTGTCCTCATCGCGCACGATGGTGACTTCGGCCACAAATGGCCAGCCTGCCTTGGAGCGGAATCCTTCCAGCGGGCCCAAGCGGCGGTCGCGCAGCAACTGCTCGGCTTCGGCCGTTTCAAAGGTGCGGCCAGCGGGCGATTTGGTGAACGAGAAACCGCAGCCATCGCTGTGGCCATCGGCACCCGTGCAGGCGTAGCGGCGGTAGTTCTCTTTGACGATGCCGCCGCAATTGGGACACGGTGCAGACAGCGTGGCGTAGTCGCCCGGAATGGTGTCGCGGTCGTACTCCTTGGCTTTTTTCACCATGCGCTCGGTCATGGCAGCAATCTCTTGCATGAAGGCAGCGCGCGACAGCGCGCCCTTTTCCATCTGCGACAGCTTGTACTCCCACTCGCCGGTCAGATCGGCGCGGCACAGCTCGTCCACCTGCAGGCCGCGCAGCAGCGTCATCAACTGGAAGGCCTTGGCCGTGGGAATCAGCTCGCGGCTTTCGCGCAGCATGTACTTTTCGGTCAGCAGGCCTTCAATGATGGCAGCGCGCGTAGCAGGCGTGCCCAGGCCCTTTTCCTGCATGGCGCTGCGCAGCTCTTCGTCGTCGATCTGCTTGCCTGCGCTTTCCATGGCGCCCAGCAGCGTGGCTTCGGAGTAGCGTGCGGGTGGCTTGGTCTTAAGGCCCTTGGGCTGGGCATCGCTGGTGCGCGGCTGCTCACCGGGCTGCACGGCCACCAGGGGCTGGCCCTTGTCGCCTTCCTTGGCATCCTCCACCTCGTTGGCGGCTTCTTTGCCGTAGATGGCAAGCCAGCCGGGTTTGACCAGCACCTTGCCCTCGGTCTTGAAGCTGTGCTGCTCGACCTTGCTGATGCGCGTGGTGACCTGGTATTCGGCGCTGGGGAAGAACACCGCCATGAAGCGGCGCACGACCAAGTCGTAGAGCTTCTGTTCGGCCTCGCTCAGGCCCGATGGGGCCTGGGTGGTCGGGATGATGGCAAAGTGGTCCGAGACTTTGCTGTTGTCGAAGATGCGCTTGGTGGGCCGCACATAACCCGCGCCGATGGCCTGCTGGGCAAACGGCTCCAGGTGTCGCATGCCGCTGTGTGCGAGCATCTCGAAGGTCTGCTGGGCCACGGGCACATAGTCCTCGGGCAGGGCACGCGAATCGGTACGCGGGTAGGTCAGGGCCTTGTGGCGTTCGTACAGGCTTTGCGCCAGCGCCAGCGTGGTCTTGGCCGAGAAGCCGAACTTGCCGTTGGCCTCGCGCTGCAGGCTGGTCAAATCAAACAGCAGGGGCGAGGCCTGGGTCGTGGGCTTGCTCTCTTCGGTCACGGTGGCGGGCTTGCCCTTGACCGCTGCGGCAATGGCTTGTGCTTCGGCAGCGCTCCACACACGGTCGGCCTTGGCTTCCGCGTCTTCGGTTTTCTTCCACTGCGGGTTGAACCACTTGCCCAGGTACTGGCCGGCCTGCGCGTCGAAGGTACCGTGCACTTCCCAGTAGTCACGGCTGATGAACTTGCGAATCTTGTCCTCGCGGTCCACCACCAGCGACAGCGTCGGCGTCTGCACGCGGCCCACGGTGGTCAGAAAGAACCCTCCGTCGCGCGAGTTGAAGGCCGTCATGGCACGCGTGCCGTTGATGCCCACCAGCCAGTCGGCCTCGGAGCGGCTGCGCGCCGCATCGGCCAGGCCCTGCATCTGCTGCTCGCTGCGCAGCTTCTCGAAGCCGTCGCGGATGGCCTGCGGAGTCATGGATTGCAGCCACAGGCGCTGGATGGGCTTACCCAGCCCGCCCTTGGCGCCGCCGGCGTACTGCTCAATCAAGCGGAAGATCAACTCCCCTTCGCGGCCCGCGTCACAGGCGTTGATCAGTTGCGTCACATCCTTGCGCTTGGCCTGCTTAACCACCGCGTTCAGGCGGCTCTTGGTCTTGTCCACGGGCTTGAGGTCGAAGCGCGGGGGGATCACCGGCAGGTTGGCAAAACTCCATTTGCCGCGTTTGACGTCGAACTCCTCGGGCGCCTGGATCTCCACCAGGTGGCCCACGGCACTGGTGACCACGAACTGCTCGTTCTCAAAATGGTCCTCGTGCTTGTCAAACTTGCCGTAGACGGGCGTGAGGGCCCGCACGATGTCCTGTGCCACCGACGGTTTTTCCGCTATCACCAAGGTCTTTGTCATTCAGTACTCTCGTCATTTGTAGCGGCCGCCCGCACCGTTGCCAGCCACCGCTTCTACAATTCGTCTTCACGCACGCGTGCGTGCGCACATGTACATGTACGCATGTGTGCGCACGTGCATGTGTGCATATTTAAGTTATCAGAGATTTCAATGCCCAGCACATCAGGCCCATCTTCCCCAGGAAAGCGCATCCAAACGCGCCGCTCCGGTGTACACGGCAAGGGGGTGTTTGCGGTGCAGGACATCGCCGCAGGCGAAACCATCATTGAGTACACCGGCGAAGTCATCAATTGGGAGCAAGCCCAAGCGCGCCACCCGCATGATCCCAGCCAACCCAACCACACTTTCTATTTTCATGTGGACAACGATGTGGTGATTGACGCGACGTATGGCGGCAATTCTGCGCGCTGGATCAACCACAGCTGCGCGCCCAACTGCTACACGGACGAGCGCGATGGCCGCATCTTCATTGTGGCGCTGCGCAACATCCACGCCGGGGAAGAGCTGAACTACGACTATGGCCTGATGGTGGAGGAACGCTACACCAAGGCCCTCAAGGCCGAGTACGCCTGCTTCTGTGGTGCCAAGACGTGCCGCGGCACCATGCTGGCTCCCAAACGCGGCTGGCGCCCCCCGATGCCCGAAGATTTTGCACAAGACGAAAGCTGGCTGTGACCCCTTCGCCCACACACTGGAACGCCGAAGACCTGTGGCTAGACATTGCACCCAAGCTACCGGGCTTTACGGTCGAGGTGCTGCCCGAAATTGATTCCACCAACACCGAACTCATGCGCCGTGCACGCGCCGGGCAGGCCGAGCCAATAGTGCTGGTGGCCGAATCGCAAACCGCAGGCCGGGGCCGCCAAGGCAAGACGTGGCAGAACCAGCCCGGTGACTGCCTGATGTATTCGCTGGGCATGGTGCTGAACCCGGTCGATTGGTCCGGCCTGTCGCTGGTGGTGGGGCTGAGCATTGCGGAATCGCTGCAGCGCGCTCCCGGCACCCACACCCCACGCATTGGCGTGAAATGGCCCAATGACCTGTGGCTGCACGATGGGCGCAAACTGGGCGGCACGCTGATTGAAACCGCCAACTTGCCGGCCCACACCCATGCCCCCTGCTTTGGCGCAGGCCAAGGCACACCGCGCTTTGTCATCATCGGCACCGGCATCAACGTACGCCCGCCACACACGCCTGCACATGCGCTGCATACGCCTGCGGCCTGCCTGCAGGATGTGGATGCGCGCTGGACCGCACCACATGCGCTTGCGCAGCTATTGCCACAGCTGGTGGACGATGTGCTGCTGTTTGCGCAGCAAGGTTTTGCCCCTTTCCAAGACCGCTTTGCGGCGCGCGACGTGCTGCGAGGCCAGCGCGTGCACCTGAGCGATGGCAGCAGCGGCGAAGCCGCCGGTGTGCTGCCCGATGGCACGCTGCAATTGCGCACCGATGCAGGGCTGCGCAGCGTCATCAGCGGCGATGTCAGCGTGCGACCCATCCATATGGCACTGCCACCGGCTGCCGTTTAATTCCGAGGAACTGCTGTCATGTTGCGTTTTGCCTTGCTCGTGCTGCTGATTGCCAATGCAGGCTATCTGGCGTGGACCCAGGGGTGGATGGCGACCTTGGGCTGGACGCCCGAGGAGCAGTCTGAGCCTTACCGGCTCAAGCAGCAGGTGCGCCCGGATGTGCTGAGCATTGCCCAGCCCGAAGCAGCACCCACCCCTGCCCCGAACGAACCTTTGGAAGAAATCTTGCCGGAAGAAACCATCTGCCTGCAAAGCGAAAGCATGGACGAAGCACAGTCCAAAAAGCTGCAGCGCGCCTTGCAAGGCAGCAACTTACCCACTGGCAGCTGGGCGATGGTGCCCAGCAGCATTGCGGGGCGCTGGATGGTGTATTTGGGCAAATTCCCGAACGAAATGTCCATGGAAAAGCGCCGTGCCGAGCTGCGCAACCGCAAGATTGGCTATGACCGTGCGGGTGGCAATTTGGAGCCCGGGCTGTCGTTGGGCCGTTTTTCGTCTGAAGAAGCCGCCACCCGAGAGCTGAGCCATATGCTCAATCAAGGTGTGCGTGGTGCCCGTGTGGTGCAAGAGCGTGCCCCCCAAACCCTGTATGTGCTGCGGCTGCCCCAAGCCACCGTGGCACAACGCAATGTGCTGCAAACCCTGCAAAGCGCTTTGGAGGGCAAAGCCCTGCGCACTTGCCCCGCTGCGCCGTAGACCACCACGCACCGGCCAAGGCCTGCCGTCTTGTGCGTGCAGGCTTTTTTTACGTGCTGCACATTGCGCGAGACCTGGGCTGTGTTGGCCGCTGCGTTACCTGCGCCCGGCACCACACCTGGATCACCAGCCCCACCCGCGCAGTCTTGTCTATGCCACGCTGCTGCGGCAGGCAACAAAAAACCCGCAGGCTTGCGCACTGCGGGCGGGATTGGGCATGCACGCGAGGGTCAGTTGACGCTGATGTTCGCTGCCGCTGCCACGCTCTTCATCTTGGTCACTTCGCTGGCAATTTGCTTGGTGAAGTCGGCGCTGGATGTGCCCGAAACGTACATGCCTTGTGCGTCCATGCGCTTTTTCACCGCAGGATCCTTCAGCGCATCCGCCACCGCCTTTTGCACACGGGCCACGGTGTCGGTAGGCGTACTCTTGGGCGCCACCAGACCAAACCACGAAGGATCGTTCAGCTCTGCGTGGCCTGCTTCCTTGTAGGTGGGCACATCGGGCAACACGGCCAAACGCTCGCTCCACGACACCGCAATCGCCCGCAGCTTGCCGCTTTGGATGTGGGGCAGCGAAGAAGCCACCTGGTCAAAGTACACCGGCACCTGCCCGCCCAGCACATCGTTGATGGCGGGGCCTGCACCACGGTAGGGGATGTGCAGCATGTCCACACCCGTCGCCTTGATGAACTGCGCGCCCCACATATGGCCGATGGTGCCGTTGCCAGGGGTGGCATAGCTGATCTTGCCGGGGTTGGCCTTCAGGTAAGCCACCAGCTCGGCAAAATTCTTGACAGGAATCAGCTTGGGGTTGATCACCATGACGCCCGGGGCCTTGACGATCTCGGTCACGCCCACGAAGTCTTCGGTCGCGTTGTAAGGCAGCTTGGTGTAGACCGCAGGGTTGACGCCGTGGGTCGACAGGGTTGCAATACCAAAGGTCAAGCCATCGGTCGCGCGCGCCACTTCGGCCATGCCGATGGAGCCACCGGCACCCGCCTTGTTTTCAATCACGACAGGCTGGCCCAGCAGCTTGGTCAGCACGTCTTGCATGTTGCGCGGCACCATGTCGGTCGAACCACCTGCGGGGAACGGCACGATGATGCGCAACGGACGTGTGTCTTGGGCCATCGCCATGCCAGATACAGAAACGGTAGCAGCCACGGCGACTGCAGAGAGAAAGTGACGACGTTGCATCGCGGGGCTCCCATGTTGAAAAAACAGCTTATCTATAAGACCAGCGCATAGATTAGGGTAAATACTGCTGGCAACCAAACAAATAGTCCTATTGTTATTATTCCCCGAAGGAATACGAACCGTGTCTACCAGCTTACTTCCCTTGCGCCGTTTAACGCCCCCTGTGCATTTGCTGCGGGCGTTCTCCACCGTCGCGCGCTTTGGTGGCGTCTCGCGCGCGGCGGAAGCGCTGCACCTCACGCAAAGTGCTGTGAGCAAGCAGATCCAGGAGCTGGAGAAGTGGGTGGGCGTGGGTTTGTTTGAGCGCAGCCGCAAGCGTCTGACCCTCACACCGGCGGGGGAGCGCTACGAGAAAGCCGTGCGCACACTACTGTCGCAACTGGAATCAGCCACGCTGGAGTTGATCACCAGCACCGACGGCGGCGGCGCCTTGCACCTGTCCAGCTTGCCCACCTTTGGCGCCAGCTGGCTCATTCCGCGCTTGCCGCAGTTCCAGCAGCAGCACCCCCAAGTCACGCTGCACTTTGAACCTTACAGCTACGACCCCGAAAGCCCCAACCTGGATTGCTCCATCCAATTTGGCGAAGGTCACTGGCCGGGCACCCGGGCGCACTATCTGGATGGCCAGGACGTCGCCCTGATTGCCCCGCCCGCCAGTTTGGGGGGGCCCGCCATTCACACCCCTGCCGACGTGGCCCAGTACACACGGCTGCGCCACCTGACCATTCCGCACGCTTGGATGACTTGGGCACAGGCGTGGGAGGTGCAAAACATTGACCCCTTGGCGGGCCTGCAGTTTGACCAGTTTCAAACCATCATCCAGGCCGTGATGGCAGGCATGGGCGTGGCCTTGGTGCCGCGCTGCCTGGTGGAAGGGCAAATTGCCAAGGGCTTGGTCCGTGAACCGCTGCCCGACCACGGGCTGGTGAGCAATCTGGGCTACTGGCTGTGCTACCCCGAATCGCGGGCCAATATTGCGCCGCTGGTGGCCTTTCGCAACTGGCTGCTGCAGCAGGCGCGCCCGTACAAAGAACCCACCTCCAACAACCTGGCAACACAACAAAAGCGTAGCAGGCAGCGCTCTATCAGCAACGAATAGCCCATCTATTCATTCTGAAAGCCTTATTTAATCTGCGCTAGCTGCTTGCGATGAGATAGCAGAGCGCATGGCAAGAAAGCGCACCGTAAACAGCGCGCCGGGTGGGTGGCGCTGCGGTTGGGCATCTTCCAGCACCACCTCGGCGCCGTGCTGGCGCGCAATTTCCTGCACGATGGGCAGCCCCAGCCCGGAGCCGTCCGCCTCCGAGCCCAGTGCGCGGTAAAACGGCTGAAACACCAGGTCGCGCTCGTCTTGGGGCACGCCCGGGCCGGTGTCCTCCACCTGCAGCAATACCACGCGCGCCAGCAAATCGGGCAGCACGCGCACCGTCACCACGGCGGGTTTTTCAGCGCTGGACGGGCTGTAGTTGATGGCGTTGGAGATCAAATTGCGCACCATTTCCTTGAGCAGCGTGGCATTGCCTTGCAGCCACACGCCAGCCGCTCCCGGCTCCGCCCCCTCATAGCCCATATCCACATGCTTATCCAGGGCCAGCGGCAGCAAGTCCTGCATCACCTCAATCACCAGCGCTGCCAAATCACAGGGTGTGCGCTGCAGCCCAGTGCCAGCCCCTTCGGCGCGCGCCAGCGACAGCAGTTGGTTGACGGTGTGTGTCGCCCGCATGCTGGAGCGCCCAATTTGCTCCAAGGAGCGCTTGAGCTCACCCGTGCTGGTGCCTTCGCGCTGCGCCAGATCAGCCTGCATGCGCAGCCCCGCCAGCGGGGTTTTGAGCTGGTGCGCCGCATCGGCCAAAAAACGCTTTTGCGTGGCCAGCGACTCATTGAGGCGGCGCAGCAAATCATTCACCGCATCCACCAGTGGCACCACTTCCATCGGCACCCCCCGGTGGTTCAAGGGCGACAAATCTTCGGGCTTGCGCGCACGAATGCGCTCTTCCAGGCGGCTGAGCGGCTTGATGCCGCGCGCCAGTGCCAGCCACACCAGTAGCACCGCCAGCGGCAAGATGACGAACTGCGGCAGCATCACCCCCTTGATGATTTCCGCTGCCAGCACGCTGCGCTTTTCGCGCGTTTCGGCCACCTGCACCAGCGCCAGGGCGTTGTCCGTGCTCAACGGCAGACGCACCCACATGGCCGCCACGCGAATGTCAATGCCGCGCAACTCATCATCGCGCAGCACCACCTCGCCAGCAGGCATGTTGTAGCGCGGGTGCGCAGCGGGAAAGTCGCGGTCACCCGCCAGGAATTCGCCCTGCGGGTCCAGCACCTGGTAGAACACCATGTCGGATTCGTCGGCGCGCAAAATCTCCGAGGCAGGCTGCGGCAGGTTGAACTGGATGCGCCCATCCGGCTCCACGATGATGAGCTGGGCCAGCGCATGCACGTTGTACTCCAGCGCGCGGTCAAAGGGCTTGTTGGCCAGCGACTGCGCCACCAGCCAGGTCAGCGCCAGGCTCACAGGCCACAGCAGCAGCAAGGGCGTGAGCATCCAGTCCAGAATTTCTCCGAACAAGGAACGCTGTTCACGCTGGAATATCTTCACAGTGCCGGCCCGTCTTTCAAGGCTTTTGGGCCTCTAGCGCTTACAGCACCAGCGCAGAAAGCTATGTTTTCAGAACCGCCAGCCCCCAGCAACTCGCCGGTTTGAGCCCCAAACGCAGCGCAACGCCGCAGGCAACCCCAGCGGTACGACAAGGCAAAGCTACGGTGCATCAGGGATGGGGAAAACGGCGCTCAGGACGGTATTTTTTCGAGGCAATACCCCAGCCCCCGCACCGTGGCGATGCGAATCGGGCCGCGTTCGATTTTTTTGCGCAGGCGGTGGATATACACCTCAATCGCATTGTTGCTCACCTCTTCGCCCCACTCGCACAGGCGCTCCACCAACTGGTCTTTGCTCACCAGCCGGCCAGCGCGCTGCAGCAGCACCTCCAGCAGGCCGAGTTCGCGCGCGCTCAACTCCACCATCTTGCCGTCAATGGTGGCCACCCGTCCGGCCTGGTCGTACACCAACGGGCCGTGTTTGATGGAGCTGCTCGTGCCCCCCATGCCACGGCGCGTCAAGGCGCGCACGCGCGCTTCCAGCTCTTGCAGGCTGAAAGGCTTGGCCATGTAGTCGTCGGCCCCAAAGTCCAGCCCTTGCACGCGCTCGTCCACGCTGTCTGCCGCCGTCAAAATCAGCACCGGCAAGCTGTCACCCCGGCCCCGCATGCGTTTGAGCACTTCCAGCCCGTGCATACGCGGCAGGCCTAAATCCAAAATCAGCAAATCAAACTGGTTGTTGGTGACAAGGGCGGTGTCGGCCTCAATGCCGTTGGCCACATGGTCCACCACGGCTCCGGCACCGCGCAGACTGCGCAGCAAACCATCGGCCAGTACTTGATCATCTTCTGCAATGAGGATGCGCATTGCTTGTCTCCTTGCTGCACCGCGCTCTGGGGTCGCTGGCTGCAGCGTGCCTGCCACTTCACACCGGATGCCCGTTCAGAGGCACCACCTGTCACCCAATTCTAGAAGTCGGTACGCACGCGCCCTACAGGTGTTTACGCGGGTGCTGCGCTGCAACACAAAGCGCAGCGACTGCCCGGAAAGAGGGCTGCTGGCCAAGCGCTGAAGCGCCGATGATCCCACCCGGCACATCGAAGAGGTGCGTTGGAAGCAAGGTGCGAAACCGCAGACTGCCTCAGCGTACGACAAGGCGCAGCAACGACGTATCACGGGCGGGATTGGCGGGTCTAAGCCACGCCACCTACCTCACTGCCGTAAGCCTCCAGACCAATGCGCACCACCGTGGCCACGTCTTGGCCCACCGCTTCCACAAACTCGGCCTCGGCCTGCTGCACCGCGCGCTGAAAGGCCGCATGCCACTCGCGCCCGGCGTCGGTATAGCGCACGCGCTTGGCACGGCGGTCATGTGGATCGGCCTCGCGAAGCACCAGCCCCCAGGCCTCACACTGGTCCACCACATCCATCATGGCCTGCTTGCTCATGCCCGCGCGCTCGGCCAGGTCGGTGATGCGGTCGCCCTGCAACGACAGGTGCCGCGTGATGTGAATGTGCGCCGCGCCCACCTTGTCGCGCACCGCCAGATTGGACAGCGCCAGCGGCGTTTCATCGTCTTGCGCCATCAAGCTGCGCACCCGTGCATCGAACTTGCGCAGGGCATGGCCCAGCAAGCGCCCGAAATGCGTTTGCCGCCACGCTTCATCGGCCTGCAAAGAAAGAGATTTAACAGACATAGTCAGTTTTACGAACAGTCATGTAACTTGACTATATATATTTTCAAAACCCCCTACACTACTGTTCAAGCATCCAGCCTGTGAACAACCACAGGGGGTGCACTTGTGAAGTCCACCCTCTCTTTCTTCAAGGAACCACCATGAACGCCGTCGCACGCAACACCCCTGACGCCAACAGCGAAAAATCCAAAGCACTGGCCGCCGCGCTGGCCCAAATTGAAAAGCAATTTGGCAAAGGCACCATCATGAAGCTGGGCGAAGGCGAAGCGATTGAAGACATCCAGGTGGTGTCCACAGGTTCGCTGGGGCTGGACATTGCCTTGGGCGTGGGCGGCCTGCCCCGTGGCCGTGTGATTGAAATCTACGGCCCAGAATCTTCGGGCAAGACCACGCTGACCCTGCAAGTGATTGCCGAGATGCAAAAGCTGGCCGGCACTTGCGCCTTCATCGACGCCGAGCACGCGCTGGACACCGGCTACGCCCAAAAGCTGGGCGTGAACCTGAACGACTTGCTGATCAGCCAGCCCGACACCGGCGAACAAGCGCTCGAAATTTGCGACAGCCTGGTGCGCTCGGGCGCGGTCGATCTGATCGTCATCGACTCGGTGGCCGCTTTGGTACCCAAGGCCGAAATTGAAGGCGACATGGGCGACAGCCTGCCCGGTTTGCAAGCGCGCTTGATGAGTCAAGCCCTGCGCAAGCTGACGGCCACCATCAAGAAGACCAATTGCACGGTCATCTTCATCAACCAAATCCGTATGAAGATTGGCGTGATGTTCGGCTCGCCCGAAACCACCACCGGCGGTAACGCGCTGAAGTTCTACGCCTCGGTGCGTCTGGACATTCGCCGCACCGGCACCATCAAAAAGGGTGACAACGCCATTGGTAACGAAACCAAGGTCAAGGTCGTCAAGAACAAGGTCTCGCCACCCTTCAAGACCGCCGAGTTCGACATTCTGTTTGGTGAAGGCATCAGCCGCGAAGGTGAAATTTTGGACATGGCCGTCGAAGCCAAGCTGCTGGAGAAATCTGGCGCCTGGTACGCCTACAACGGCGAAAAGATTGGCCAAGGCCGTGACAACGCCCGCGAGTTCCTCAAAGAAAACCGTGCGCTGGCCATCGAAATTGAAAACAAGGTGCGCGAAAGCCTGGGAATCAGCTTGGTAGCCACGGGTGAAGGCGATGCACCCAACAAACCAGCCAAGGGCAAAAAGGCCGACAAGACAGCCGCCAGCGCTGCCGACGAAGACGGCGTGATCGGCTAATCAAGTTCAGCATCAAAAAGGCTGCTGGCGCTTACCTATCAAGCACCAGCAGCTATTTTTTTAATACCATGGGTTTTCACAAGCTATCACTGACGGGCAGAGCCCTCAAACTCCTCTCACAGCGCGAACACTCGCGGCTGGAGTTGGAGCGCAAGCTGGCACCGCACGTGGAAGAAGGGGAAGACCTGGGTGCCGTACTGGACGCGCTGGAAGCCAAAAACTTCATCAACCCCGAGCGCGTAGCGCAATCCGTGCTGTACCGGCGCAGCAGCAAGCTGGGCACCAGCCGCGTGCTGCACGAACTGCGCAGCAAAGGGCTGGACGACGACACCGTGCGCGCTGCGGCCGAACAACTCAAAGACACCGAGCACGCCCGCGCCTGGGAGGTCTGGCAGCGCAAGTTTGGCGAGGTGCCCGCCACGCCGCAGGAACGCATGAAGCAGATGCGCTTCCTGGCCAGCCGAGGCTTTGGCGGCGAGGTGGTCAACAAGGTGGTGCGCGGCCAAGCGCCGCAAGCCGACTAAACGCCGCAGCCTCCCAAGCACCACTGCACACTCAGCCAGCCAGCAAACCCAGGCTGCCGCAGGCCACCATCACCAGCAAACCACAGGCCACCCAACCGCCATAGCGCCAGCCCCCGCTCACCAAGGCAAAAACGCCTTTGCTGATGCAACTGGCCGCCAGCACGGCCCCAATGCCCCAGCGCGCCACCTCCACTTGCATGCTGCCGTTGACAAACAATTGCGCCACCCCTGCGGCAGCGGCATGCACTTCGGCCAGCGCCACCATCACCGCCGCCGCCAGTGCGCCGGTCTGCCCAAACCTGTGCCCCAGCCACGCTGCCAGCAACGACACGCCGGCAATCAAGCTGGCAATGAGCAAGGCATGCGTCAGTTTGAAAGCCCCGGATTTTTCGGACGCCTGCACATACGAGGCATCGGCATGGGGATGGGAATGCGCCTTGGTCAGCAGCACCGCCGTCACCGCCAGCAAGCCCAGCACGGCCCCGGCAAAGCCCCATTGCACCGCTTGCAACAAGGCGGGCGACACCGTGGCAACCACGGCCACAAACAGCAGCAGTGAGGCCAAATTGGCCAGCAGTGCCGCAGCCGCGCACGGCAGGGTCAGGCGCTGGTCCGCTTGGGCTTGCTGCCCCAAGCTGGTGACCGCCGCTGTCGAAGACGCAAAACCCGCACAAAACCCGGCAATCGCCAGCCCCCAGCGCGCACCCAGAATGCGCTGGGCAAAGTGGCCCACCATGCCCACCGCCATCACCAGCACCACAATGCGCCACACCATCATGGGGCTCACGGCGCCCCAGGGGTCGATGGCTTCGCTGGGGAGCAAAGGCATCACCACCAGCGCGGCAGCGCCCAGCAGCAGGGCGTCTTGAATTTCTTTTTCACTGATCCATTCGCGGCTGATTTTTTGCAGCGGCGCCTTGGCCTGCAACAAAATCGCCACCACCACGCCCAAGGTGGCAGCCAGAGCGGGCTCTTTGGCCGCCAAGCCACCCAACACCATCACCATGAGCACGGCCACCTCTCCGGTCATGCCGGGGTCGTCCTTGGCGCTGAGCAGATAGGCAGCCAGCGTCAGCGCCGCCATCGCCACCAGTGCGGCAATGAACACCGGCACGCCCAGCTGCCAGCTGATACAGCCCAGCAACGCCACCAGCGCGTGCGTGCGTGTCCCCGCAGGCAACAGATGGGGCGGCTGGGTGCGCTCGCGCACCACACCAATCATCAAGCCCATGCCCAAGGCGGTCAGCAAGGCGGTGCTGGTGTGGCTCCAGTCCAAATCCATCACGTTTTTCAGATCCATGCAGACAGCCCCCGTGCGACCATGTAGCGCAGATTATGAGCGGCTGCGCGTTGCGGCCCAGCAGACCAAAGAACCCGACGTGACCAAGACCACGCCCTGCCAAAACGGCAGGCCCGGCTGCACCGCCAGCCACACGCTGGCCCACAGCGAAGACAGCACGGGCGTGAAATACGAGCCCGCTGCCATCACCGCCAAATTGCCGCGCTGAATGCCGTGCTCCCAGCAGCCGTAGCCCAGCGCGGTCAGCGCACCAATGGCCAGCACCTGCGCTGCGGTGCCCCAGCTCCAGCGCATGGGCACGGTGTCCAGCGCCAGCCACTGCACCCACAGCAGCGCCGCCGTGAGCAGCAAAAACAAACCCACGCCGTTGAACCCGCCGCCGTGCATGCGCGCCAGCACCGAATAAGTGGGCCACATCAGTGCCGCGCCAAAGGCCAGGGCGTAGGCCAGCGGGTTGGCGGCCATGTGCGCGACAAAGCTGTACCACCACGGCGCAGCAGCCCCCGCCGCCGCATTGCCATCAGCGCCCACCACCAGCACCAGGCCCCACAGGCACAGTGCCACGCCGGGCCACAGCCACCAGCGTGCGTGCTGCTGGCGGCACAACACGGCCAGCACAATCGTCAGGCAGGGCCAGAGGTAGTTGATCATGCCCAGCTCCATGGACTGGGGGCGGTCATGCGCCAGCCCAATCGCGACCGACAGGCAGATCTCATAGCACGCAAACAGCAGCCCGCACACCACCAGATACACGCGCGAGATGCTGCGCAGCTGCGCACGCGTGGGCAGCCCTTGGACCAGCAGCACTAAAACCGCGCTGACGCTGTAGAGCACCGCCGCGCCACCCAGGGCACCCAGCGCCTCAGCCACCGAGCGCATCAGGCCGACGGTGGCACTCCAGCACAGCACGGCCACCAACCCCACCAAGGTGGCGCGCTGTACGGCAGCCGGTGTGGCTGAAATGGGCGCCGCCGAAGCAGCGCCAGCAGAAGCAGGGATGGGGTCAGACATGCATTCAACCAAAGTAGTAAAAAAAGTAGCTGCCCGCGCTGGATAAACAACGGCTTCAATGCGTTATCCACCCATAAACCAAGCCACACAAGCGCAGCCAGCTATGTTTTTTCAAGGCGCACATTCGTAAAAAAGCGGCCCGCAGGCCGCTTTGCACACAGGGCAGACGCGCAGTTTACAAACCCAGCATCAGCTGCAAATTCTGTACTGCGGCGCCGCTGGCGCCCTTGCCCAGATTGTCCAGACGCGCAATCAGCACGGCCTGGCGGTATTGCTCATTGGCAAACACGCGCAGCTCCAGCTGGTTGGTGCCCGCCAGCGTGTCGGCGGCCAACTTGTTGTCGGCCGTGGGCGGCAGCACCTTGACCCAGTTGGCCGGGGTGTTGGTCTGGGCGTAGTGGCTGGCCAGGGCGTCGTGCAGGTCGGCGGCCTTGGGCGCGCCGGGCAGCAAATCCAAATGCAGGGGCAACTGCACCAGCATGCCCTGGGCGTAATTGCCCACGGCGGGGATAAACACGGGGCGGCGGGTCAGGCCGGTGTAGCGCAGGATTTCGGGGATGTGCTTGTGTGACAGGCCCAGCGCGTAGGCTTCGTAGGGCGCAGCGCCGCCCGCCTCATAGGCCTCAATCATGCTGCGGCCACCACCGCTGTAGCCGGACACGGAAGGCAGACTCAGGCCGTAGTCCGCCGGGATCAAGCCCGCATCCACCAGCGGGCGCAGCAGCGCAATCGCGCCCGTGGCGTAGCAGCCGGGGTTGGACACGCGGGTGGCCGTTTTCACGGCGTCCAGCTGGCCTTGGCACAGCTCGGGGAAACCATAGACCCAGCCCGGGGCCACGCGGTGCGCGGTCGAAGCGTCGATGATCTTGATGGCGCGGCCGGTCTCGGCGGTGATGCTGTCCACCAGGGCGGCCGTTTCCTGGGCCGCATCGTCGTGCAGACACAGAATCACCAAGTCCACGTCGGCGATTAGCGCGCGCTTGGCGGCCGGGTCTTTGCGCAGCTCGGGCGCAATGCTGACCAGCTCCACGCCAGCCATACCCTGCAAGCGGTCACGAATCTGCAGACCCGTGGTGCCGGCTTCGCCATCAATAAAGACTTTGGACATTACTCAATGCTCCCGCGCCCCTTGGCGCATATCTGTATCTGTGCCGCGTGCTGCGGCGCCATCAAAAAAACGGATTGTCGCTGCTGCGCCGACACTGCAGGCAAAAAAAATTCTTTGCGCCGGGAATATGCGGGTTAACCCTGATTTTTCACTGTTGACGAGCCCTGCTTTCTACGTGATGACTTACGTACAAACATACGTAGATCCCACTGGACAAAGCACTTTTTGGTTGCATTGCACCATGGTACATTCTTCGATTGCCATGTCATACGAGCCCGGCTCCGCATGTTTAGGCAGCAGGAAAACGGGCATTTCTCCCTCCGTTTCAGAGAGACAAGACTCATGAAGATTCATGAATACCAAGGCAAGGAAATCTTGCGTCAATTCGGCGTGCCCGTCCCCCGTGGCATTCCGGCATTCACCGTCCAAGAAGCTGTAGAGGCAGCACAAAAGCTTGGCGGCCCCGTGTGGGTGGTGAAGGCGCAAATCCATGCTGGTGGCCGCGGCAAGGGCGGCGGCGTGAAGGTGGCCAAGTCCATCGACGACGTCAAAGCACTGGCCGAACAAATTCTGGGCATGCAGCTGGTCACACACCAGACTGGCCCCGAAGGCCAAAAAGTGCGCCGCCTGTACATCGAAGACGGCGCCGACATCAAGAACGAACTGTATGTGTCCCTGGTGACCGACCGCGCTACCCAGAAGGTGGCCCTGATCGCTTCGAGCGAAGGCGGCATGGACATCGAGGAAGTGGCCCATTCCACCCCCGAGAAGATCATCACCGAGATGATCGACCCGCTGACCGGCATCACCGAAGCGCAATCGCGCAAGGTGGCCGCGGCCATCGGTCTGGAAGGCAAGTCCATCGACCAAGCCGTAGACATCTTCGCCAAGATCTACAAGTGCTACATGGACACCGACGCGTCGCTGGTGGAAATCAACCCCCTGAACTGCGACTCCAAGGGCGACCTGATGGCGCTGGACGCGAAGTTCAACTTTGACCCGAACGCCCTGTTCCGTCACCCAGAAATCGTGGCCTTCCGCGATCTGGACGAAGAAGACGCTGCAGAAGTGGAAGCCTCCAAGTTCGATCTGGCCTACATTTCGCTGGACGGCAACATTGGCTGCCTGGTCAACGGTGCTGGCTTGGCCATGGCCACCATGGACACCATCAAGCTGTTCGGCGGCGAGCCTGCCAACTTCTTGGACGTGGGCGGCGGCGCAACGGCCGAGAAGGTCACTGAAGCCTTCAAGATCATGCTCAAGAACCCTGAAGTCAAGGGCATCTTGGTCAACATCTTCGGCGGCATCATGAAGTGCGACACCATCGCCAACGGCGTGGTCACCGCTTGCAAGGCCGTGAACCTGAGCGTGCCACTGGTCGTGCGCATGAAGGGCACCAACGAAGAACTGGGCAAACAAATCCTCAAGGATTCTGGTCTGCCCATCATCGCTGCCGACACCATGGCCGAAGCAGCGGAAAAAATCGTTGCCGCCGTTAAGTAATACGCCCCGGAGATAAAAACATGTCGATCTTTATCAACAAAGACACCAAGGTCATCACCCAGGGCATTACCGGCAAGACCGGTCAGTTCCACACTGAAAAGTGCCAGGAATACGCGAACGGCAAGAACTGCTTCGTGGCCGGCGTGAACCCCAAGAAGGCGGGCGAGCGCATTTTTGACATCCCAATTTTTGGTTCCGTCAAAGACGCCGCCAAAGAAACCGGCGCCACCGTTTCCGTGATCTACGTGCCCCCAGCAGGCGCTGCTGCCGCCATCTGGGAAGCCGTAGAAGCCGACCTGGATCTGGCGATTTGCATCACCGAAGGCATCCCAGTGCGCGACATGCTGGAAGTGCGCAACAAGATGAAGGCCAAGGAAGCCGCTGGCGGCAAGAAGACTTTGCTGCTGGGCCCCAACTGCCCCGGCTTGATCACGCCTGACGAAATCAAGATCGGCATCATGCCCGGTCACATCCACAAAAAGGGCCGCATCGGCGTGGTCTCGCGCTCCGGCACGCTGACTTACGAAGCCGTGGCTCAGCTGACCGAACTGGGCATTGGCCAGTCGTCGGCTGTCGGTATTGGTGGTGACCCCATCAATGGCCTGAAGCACATCGATGTGATGCGCGCTTTCAACGACGACCCAGACACCGACGCAGTCATCATGATCGGTGAAATCGGCGGCCCCGACGAAGCCGAAGCTGCCATGTGGTGCAAGGCCAATATGACCAAGCCTATCGTCGGCTTCATCGCTGGCGTGACTGCGCCTCCCGGCAAGCGCATGGGCCACGCCGGCGCGCTGATCTCCGGCGGCGCCGACACGGCCGACGCCAAGCTGGCCATCATGGAAGAGTGCGGTTTCACCATCACCCGCAACCCCTCCGAAATGGGCCGCCTGCTGCAAGGTTTGCTGAAGAAGTAAGCCCGCAGCACACGCTGACCTGACCGCCAAGAGGCCGCACCGATCCGCTCGGGGCGGCCTTTTTCTTTGGGGCTTGCGTCTGCGCGCTTTACGTCGTTACGCAAAATTACGCACGCTCTGGTCAATCGCCAGGCGTAAACTGCCCACTCCCCAAAAAAGGATGCGCCAGCCTGTGCGAACCGGCTGGCGTTTTCCATTCATAACAGTGGAGTAAATATGGAGTTTTTGAACAGTGCCGATTTCTGGATCGGCTTGGTGAAGATCGTCTGGATCAACATCATTCTCTCTGGCGACAACGCCGTCGTCATCGCCCTCGCAGCGCGCTCGCTGCCCCCCGCGCAGCAAAAGCAAGCCATCATGTTTGGCTCTGGCGCTGCGGTGGTGCTACGCATTGTGTTGACGATTGTGGCCGCCAAGCTGCTGGAGCTGTCGTTCCTGCAAGTCGTGGGCGGCTGCCTGCTGCTGTGGATCGGCTACCAGTTGCTGACCGGTGAAGAAGACGGCGAAGGTGAATCCAAGGGCCATGGCTCCATGTTCGCCGCCATTCGCACCATCTTGATTGCCGACCTCGTCATGAGCCTGGACAACGTGATTGCCGTAGCCGCGACCGCCCAAGGCAATATGGTGCTGCTGATCCTCGGGCTGGCCATCAGCATTCCACTGGTGATCTTTGGCTCCACCCTGATGATCAAGCTCATGGAGCGCTTCCCGGTCATCATCACCCTGGGCGCGGCGCTGATCGGCTGGGTCGGCGGTGAAACCATCGTCAACGACAACCTGCTGCACGGCTACACCATGGCCCACCCTTGGCTGCATTACGCTGCCGCCGCTGCAGGTGCCACGCTGGTGGTGGCCGTTGGCAAGTGGATGCAAACCCGCCAATCGCACGCCAGCGCCTAAGCGCTGGGAACACCACCCAGGGCGCCGTTGGCGCCCTTTTGCTACAGCATTCGCGAACCGCGTGCTTCTCGCTCCCCCCGACTACCTCGCGCACCAAGCTGAGTAGCCCCCAGCCACAGCGCGAACGTTGCTCTTTAAAAACAAGAGCAGCTTGCGTTGGATAGAGAACGTTTTCGCCAAATTTTTGCGCTAAATCACCGGCAAATCCAGCGCGCAAAGCTACACTTTATGCAGCAAAACCTAGCCGCCGCACTGCAGATGACAAAAACGTCACCTTTTGACACGCAGCACGGCGGCAAAAGTGACATTCATCGTCAATTTGCAAGCAAATTTTGCAGACTTTGACGTTTGCGCTGTAGGACGGGGCTGGCACGCCGATTGCTCTCTAGAAGGCGTAATTTTCTTTTTCTTCACTCCAAGGAGCTTTTTTATGAAGCGTACGATGCAAAAGGGTTTTACCCTGATCGAACTGATGATCGTGGTGGCGATTATTGGTATTTTGGCTGCGGTGGCGTTGCCTGCTTATCAGGACTACACCGTGCGTGCACGTGTGACTGAAGGTCTGAGTCTGGCAACTGCGGCGAAGACTGCCGTTGCTGAAACTTTTGCAAACACTGCCTCTGGCGCTGTTGCACCTTATGCTGGTGTTGGCGCGCAGGCCGCTGTAGCTGCTAATACTGCGGCTTATGGGTATGAATACACCGCGGGCACCAATGTCACCCGTATTTCAATTGTTGGAATTGCAAACGTTGCGGCGCCTGTCGCTGGTGAAGGTGTCATTGGTATTACCTATGCTGGTCAAGTCGCAGGTGCATTTCAAGCTGCTGCTGCAGGTACCGCCCCAGTTTTGGTTCTTACTCCTGGCTCTGGTACTGTAACTAACACTGCAACACCTAGTGGCCTTCTCCTTCCTGGGTCTCCTGTGGTATGGGGCTGCGGTGTTCGCGCGACTGCTGTCTTTAAGTTTGTTCCTGCTAACTGCCGTTTTGTAACAGCCGCTGCGATTGCAGGCGCGTAATAATACGATTCCCCAAAAAAAGGTGCTATGCACCTTTTTTTAATTTATGCAAGTGATTTTTAATCAAATTGGTAGTCGTATAAGTACAGCACTCATTCATCTATTTTTTTCCATAGTTTCCATCGCTTTTATTATTTTATTTGTTGCGTACTTTTGGTTTCCATCGCCATTCTTTGATTTGCTAGAAATATCTGGCTTATTAATATTGATTATTGCAACTTACCTTCTTTCCGGGCCTTTTTTAACCCTTGTTGTTTGGAACAAGAATAAATCCTTCAAGGAGAGGCTGTTGGATGCAAGCATCGTCACTATTATTCAGTTCGCTGCGCTAGGCTATGGCTTGTGGATTTTGGCCCAAGTTCGACCAGTTTTCATCGTTTACGAAGTAGACCGTTTTAGAGTGATTACGCCAAATGAAATTGCGATTAATTTGTTGTCAAAAGAAAATAAAGCATGGCGTCATTCATTCTTCACCAAACCACAGTTTATTTCTATCCGCGAACCAATTAATAATACTGAATACTTAAACAGCATTGAATTATCTTTGTCTGGATTCGAACCTTCTACACGCCCTGACTGGTGGCAAAGCTACGAAAAAGGCAGAAGAATCCTCCAACAACGGATGCATCCAGCTGGCAAATTGCATCAACGCTCTAGCGTAAAAGTTAAGAGGAAACTTGAGCAATCACTCCAAGAAGTTGGTATGCCCATGGACAATGTTTTCTTTGTTCCTCTGGTCAGCGCACGTAATTTGGATAGCTGGGTAGTTCTGTTGGATGCGCAAGCCAATGTTATTGGTTATGCACCGGTCGGTGGATTTGAATAAAAAATTCAGATAACCAGCCACCAGATACAGCTCGTTATTTCAGAGGTGTTTGGGAGTCTCAATACTCCAGAACCCTGATTTGCCACCCTGTTTCTCCACAACTTTAACTCCCTCCATCACCATCCCCTTATCTACCGCCTTGCACATGTCATAAATGGTCAAAAGGCTGATCTGGACTGCGGTGAGCGCTTCCATTTCCACACCGGTCTTGCCATGCAGCTCCACGGTAGCTTCACAGCGCACGGCGTTCTCAGCGGGAAGCACTTCAAAATTCACCGCCACACGCGTTAATGCCAGGGGGTGGCACAGCGGGATCAGGTTACTGGTTTGCTTGGCGGCCAAGATGCCGGCGATGCGCGCCACGCCCAGCACATCGCCTTTTTTGGCGGTTCCCTTTTTAATGATTTCCAGCGTGGCTGGCTGCATAACGATGCGGCCTTCTGCCACGGCCACGCGGTGTGTTGGCGCCTTGCCGCCCACATCCACCATATGGGCCTGGCCGTGGGCGTCAAAGTGGGTCAGGCCGTCATTGGGGAGGTGGTTTTCGCTCATGGTCTTCGACATATTCAGGGCTAAAGGGTCTGCCATATCCTGGCCGATGCGGTTAGATGCATGTAAAGCTGGGAACACTGGCGCAATGCAGGCATCATAAGAGGCTCCTCTTGCCTCAGACGGCCTTGTGCCTTTTGCTTGCCCATGACTTCTGCACTGCTGCGCCTTGCTGCCCCTGTTCTTCGCTCCAGCGTACTGGTGCTGGCCTTGGGTGTTCCTATGTGGCACGCAGCGCCTGCGCAAGCGCAAATTGCGCTGCCCAGCATGGGGGATGGGGCCGATCTGACCACCAGCGAAGAGCGCCGCTTGGGCGACCGCATCATTCGCTCGCTGTACCGCGACCCAGACTACATTGACGACCCACAGCTGCACGCCTATGTGATGGGTATCTGGCAACCCCTGGTCCAGGCCTCCAAGGCGCGCGGTGATTTGTCTGCGGAGCTGCAAGAGCGCTTTGCCTGGCAGGTACTGCTGGGGCGCGATAAAAGCATCAACGCGTTTGCGCTGCCCGGTGGTTATCTGGGCGTGCATCTGGGGCTGATCGGTGCGGTATCCAGCAGCGATGAGTTAGCCACCGTCATGGCTCACGAGTTGACCCACGTCACGCAGCGCCACATTGCGCGCATGTTTGGTGAAGAGAAAAAGAACATGCCGCTCTTGATTGCAGGTATGGTGCTGGGCGCATTGGCAGCCAGCAAAAGCCCGGACGCGGCGAACGCAATGATCGTTGGCGGGCAAGCGGCGGCCATTCAAAACCAGCTGGGCTTTTCACGCAGCATGGAGCGCGAGGCCGACCGCATCGGCTACAGCCTGCTGGCGCCAGCAGGGTTCGCACCCCAAGGGGCCGTGAGCATGTTTGAAAAGCTGCAACACGCCAGCCGCCTGAATGACAACGGCAGCTGGCCCTACCTGCGCAGCCACCCGCTGACCACAGAGCGTATGGCCGACATGCAAACCCGCGTGCCGCACGGCCACACACAGCCCCCGGTACCCACCATGGAGCACGCCATGATGGCGGGCCGCGCTCGTGTGCTGAGCCGCCCCGGGATTGACACGCTGCGCCAGTGGACGCAACTGCCCCAAGCACCGGGGTTTGCCCAGCTCAACGCCAATGACCAGGCGGCACAACTCTATGTGGCCACGTTGAGCCAGATGGAGCTGAAAAACCTGGCCGATGCGCGCAAGGTATGGAACCAGCTGTCTACCCACGTACAGGCGCAGGGCGATGCAGCCGCCAAGCAGCAAGTGCGCTGGTTGGGTGCGGAGCTAGAGCTGGCCGCCCAGCAGCCGCAAGCCGCGCTGCAGTTGCTCGGCATTGCCGATTTGCGCGGCCCGCAGCCACGGCCCACGCTGGTGCTGGGTAGCCAAGCGTTGATTGCCACGGGCCAAGCCAGCAAAGTCTCCGACCGCCTGCAGTCGTGGGTGGTGGACCAGCCCAACGATGCCACGGCATGGCGCCTGCTGGCACAGGCGTGGCAGGTACAGAACCAGGGCTTGCGCGCCGTGCGCGCAGAAGCAGAAGCCCATGTGGCGCATTACGACTATGCCGCTGCCATCGATCGCTTTAAAGCCGCGCAAGACTTGGCGCGCCGTGGCCAAGGCGACCACATTGAAGCCTCGATTGTGGATACGCGCCTGCGCGCGGTAGAGGCGTTGTTACGGGAACAGGCGCGCGAGAAGTGACTCGATCGCCATGCCCAGCAGCGAATAAAGGATAGCGCCCCACACTGCGGCCCAAAAGCCGCTCACATGCAAGCCGCCCAACAGCCCTGAGGCGGCCCAGAGCATCAATCCATTGATCACAAAGAGGAACAGGCCCACGGTGACCACGGTGACCGGCAAGGTCAGCACCACCAAGAGGGGGCGCACCAGGGTGTTGAGCAAACTGATGACCACCACCGCCAGCAAGGCAGAGCCATAGCTTTGCACCTGGACACCACTGAACACGGCGGCGACCAGCAGCAAGGCACCCGCACTCAGCAACCATTTCAGTAAGAGTTTCATGGCAGCCAGCATAGCAGGCAGCCAAGGCACCGAAGCCACTGGATCACACTGCCACTAGTACCGCCCACGCACCCAGCATAGGTTCATGCAACAAAAAAAGGGAGCTTAAAGCTCCCTTTTATCTAGCAATCAGCGCTCTACCCATAAGGCTTAGGCGGCTAAAGTTTCACCAATCAGCACTGTCCACAGCGCGCCAATACCGGCCAGGGTGCCAGCCAGCTTGTGCAGCGGGGATGGCGCCACGGGCGCCGCAGCGTCTGGGGTCTGCAGTTTGGGGCGGCGCATATCCACCACTTGGGATTGCGCACCGTACTGCGCTTGCAAGGTCTGCAGCAGCTCAGGCAGCGGGCCACGCGCCAACACGGTGGTAACTTGCACGCCATGCGCATGCAGCACAGGTACGCAGTCTTGAAACAAGCGATCGGCCCATTTGTTGCGCCAATTCTCACGCGAGCGATTGCTCACAAACCGACTGACGCGATGGGTGATGCGCGGGGCGCAGCCGACCAACACCCAGTGCGCTTGGCTGGCATGGGGCGCCTGCACGGCGGTTTGCAGCAGCAATTGGGCGTAATCGGCGTCGTCCACGTACACGATGATGGTTTCCACGGCGTCTTTCCTAGATAGTCGAACAGATGGAGCGCAATGCCCACCCCTCAATACCCTGCTGAGACTGGCAACAAGAACGGTTAGTTCCTGCGCCTATCCAGCAGCAGGGCCAAGCATTGGCACACCAGGTGCCAATGCCTGCTTAGTGGGCAGTTTCCGGCTTTTTCTGCTTGGCAGCTGCCAGCTTGCCAATCGCCAGCACCAGCAACGCACCGCCGACGTGGGCCACCCAGTAGATAGGCATCGACGCATTGAAGATGGCCATCTTGGTTTCTGCGTCATAGGCCAGCAGCTTGGGTGCCCAGGTCCACTGGTCGGGGTTCACGAACAGCGGGTCGGTGATGAGCATGCCGCCAGCAATCCAGCCCAGCAGCATGCCGCCGGCCACAATGATCATCGGGAAGCGCTCCATCAGCTTGATCACCAGCTGTGAGCCCCAGACGATGATCGGGATGGAGATCAACAAGCCCAAAATGATCAGCAGCAGCTGGTGCTCGCCCGAGCTTTGGGCTGCGCCAGCGATGGCAATCACGTTGTCCACCGACATCACCAAGTCCGCCACGATGATGGTCTTGATGGCCGCAAACAGCTTGTCGCTGCCCTGGATGTTGTCGTGGCTCTCTTCTTCCGGCGCGATCAGCTTCATACCGATCCACACCAGCAGCAGCGCGCCCACGATCTTCAGGAACGGCAGCTGCAGCAGCACCATGGCGAACGCAATCAAAATCACGCGCAGCACGATGGCACCGGCGGTGCCGTAGATGATGCCCTTGGCACGCTGCGCAGGCGGCAGCTTGCGGCAGGCCAGCGCGATCACGACCGCGTTATCGCCACCCAGCAAGATGTCGATGATGATGATTTGCCCCAGTGCAATCCAGAACGGGGCATGGGTCAGGAAATCCAAATCCATATAAAAACCTCAGTAGAAGAGAACACACGCGCAACTGCGCGCCATGCAGCGGTTATTGACCAATGGGCACCGGGGGGAAGTCGTTCAGTGATGCAGGGCAAGCCTGCATACTTTGGGAGCTTCTTTGGGTGACCACCTGTAATCAGTCGCCCAAAGGTCTTGCCCGCAAGATTCATATTGAATCTCACCTGACAAGCCGGAAACCATGGTTTCGTACTGACGACTTGCCAATCCGCCTGGGTATGGCCGAATTGCGTACCCAGACGGGGAGCTACTCCCCTTTGAAGGATGCGATTTAAACACAAGTCAAAGTCCCGTGGGCACAAATGTGCATGTGGATTTTGCGGATGCCGCCAGCGGCCGACCTGTGCCTGGCGTACGCTGTAGCCGTCATGCAAAGCATTCACATCACGGATCTGGAGGCCGCCATCAACTACTGGCGGGATCGCAGCCCTGCGGGCGCAGGTGGGACGTTGGCGCCGGCCACGGCCCACCTGGCCGAGGTGTATGCCCACATGATTATGGAGCAGCGCACCCACATCGCCGCGCACGCCCTGCCCGATGCTGCGCTGCAAGCCTGGCTGCGCTGGTACGACACCACGCCCGATACGCCGTGTATTGCGATTTGTTCGACCAGCCAAGGTGACAGTCACTGCAAAGGCTGTGGCCGCACCTTTGCCGAAGTGCAGCAATGGCTGAGCCTGAGCCCGTATGCCAAACGTGCCGTCTGGCGGCGCATTCGCGAAGAAGGCCGGGCCCTGCGCTTTACGCGCTATGCCGAGCGGGCCGCCGAAAAGAATTCCTGAAAAAATAGCAGCTTGCGCTCGTTTTACCAACGTTTTAGCTGTAAAACATACCAAAACCATTGCAGGACAAGCGCGAGCTGCTTCTGTTTTTTACAGGTTTACCAGCCCAGTCCAATGTGCAGCGGCAAATACACCAGCATGCCGACCACGATGGTGCCCAAAATGCCGCGCTTGCAAAAGTAATACAGCGTGGCACAGAGTGCGGCGGGCAGGCGCGCATCGGCCAGCGAGGTAATCAGGGCTCCGTGGCTCATCAGCACCTCCGGTGCGATCACCGCGGCCAGCGCAGCCAACGGCGCGTACTTGAGGCCCCGCTTGAACCATTCAGGCATGGGGACTTCGCGCTCGGGAATCATGAAAAATGAGCGGGTAATCAGCGTCACGATCGCCAGCCCCACGCTGGCCACCCACGGCCAGATACCGGCGAGGTCTGCAGTCATGAGGTCTCCTTCTCGTTGGCGCGCTCTGGCAAGGGCAGTACCGGGTGCTTTTCACCCTTGCTCGGGTCGGGCGGGCGAATGACAGGCTGGGGCCGCAAGCGCGCGGCGCGTTGCTCGGCCGCTTCCATCAGCAGGCCCACCGTCACCGCAGCCGCAATCGCCACCAAAATATTCATCTTCAGCGGCAGCGCAAACGTGGCAATGGCCGCGCCGCTGGCCACCGCACAAGCCACCCAGGTGGCCCTGTCTTTGAGCATGGCGTACAGCACACCGAGCAAGGCCAGCACCCCCGCAAAGCCCAGCCCCCATTCCAGCGGGATCACGTTGGCCAGCAAAATACCGGCAATCGATGCCACTTGCCAAAACACCCAGTTGGCCAGGGCCGCGCCCCAGAAATAGGGCAGTTGCTCTGGCTTTTTCTCCGCCGTGGGAAAGCGCTGCATGAACGCGACAAAGATGATGTCGCCGCTGAAGTAGCCCAGCGTCATGCGGTGCGCCAGGCGCAAGTGGCCAAAGTAGGCGCGCCACATGCTGCTCAAAATCACAAAGCGCAGGTTCACGCAGGCGGCGGTAAACCACACCACCCACAGCGGCGCGCCCACCATCAGCAGCGGCAAGATAGCCAGTTGTGCGCTGCCGGCATACACAGTGAGCGACATGAAAATGGCCAGCGGCACCGACATGCCCGCTTTGACCATGGCCACACCGGTCACCAGCCCCCAGGCGCCCACGCCCAGCATGGGGGCCAGCAAGGCCCGGATACCTTCTTTGAAGGCAGGTTCTTGCGCAATGCCCAAGGCACGGCGCTGCAAAGCGCGAGCGTTCATGCCTCAGCCCTGCGTAGGGGATGCCAGGACCGCACCTGCCGGCAGCTCAAACCCGCGCAAGAAATCCCCTGCTGCCAGGCGTTTGCCGCCTGCACGCTGCAGTTGGGTCAAGCGCAGCGCCCCCTCTCCACACGCCACCAGCACGCCCTCGGCATCTGCGGCCAGCACCGTGCCAGGCTGGGCGGTGCCGGTGTACGCCAGGGGCACTGCCGTCCACAGCTTGATGACTTCGTCGCCCAGCTGCGTGGCGCCGCCGGGGAAGGGGTTGAACGCGCGTAGGCGGCGATCCAGCTGCTCGGCCCTCAGCGACCAATCCATCCAGCTCTCGGCTTTTTCAATTTTGTGCGCATAGGTGACGCCTTCAGCAGGCTGGGGCGTGCGCGGCAAGCCTGTGCCCGCGCTCATCTCCAGCGCTTGCACAATCATGCGGCCGCCCAAATCGGCCAGCTTGTCGTGCAGGCTGGCCGTGGTGTCGGCAGCGGTAATGGGCAGGCGCTCCAACAGGCACATATCGCCGGTGTCTAGGCCCGCATCCATCTGCATGATGGTGACGCCGGTTTCGGCATCACCGGCCTCAATCGCACGGTGAATCGGCGCCGCGCCGCGCCAGCGCGGCAAGAGCGAGGCATGGATGTTCAAGCAGCCCTTGGGGGGCACATCCAGCACCCACTGCGGCAGGATCAAGCCATACGCGGCCACCACCATCACGTCGGCACGCGCATCTCGCAGCGCCTGGCGGGCCGCCGCGGCATCTTCGGGGTATTTGCCATCCAGGCGCAGGCTCAAAGGCTGCTCCACACGAATGCCGTGCTCCAGGGCACATTGCTTGACCGGGGAGGCCTGCAGTTTCATGCCACGGCCCGCAGGGCGGTCTGGCTGGGTCAGCACCAGCGGTACTTCAAAACCTGCTTGCAGCAGACGTTCCAAGGCTACACGCGCAAAGTCGGGCGTGCCCGCAAAAATAACTCTCATGGTTTCCATCCGAGGGAAAGACTGCCATTGGCTGGGCAGTGACAGCTTCGGCCTACGCAGCGCAGTGCGCTGCAGCCAGATGCGCTATCGTCGCATCAACGGCCCCGATCGTCGTCCAGCCGAGGCTCGTCAGTAAACATGATGCGCTGCACCACCCCTTGCGGGTCGATAAAAACGTGGGCTTGCCGATCGATGCCATTTTGCTGGATACGGTAGGTCCAGATATCGCCTTTGAAGTTGCCCACGCCCTCCACCAGCGCAGGCTTGCCAAAGTAACGATGCACGCTTTCGCGGTTGTCATGCCCCGGGCGCAGGCGCTGGAAATGCGCTTCATCCAGCACTTGCTCGACGGATTGCAAGCGCTGCTGCGCATCGAACACCATGTGATAAACCTGCTGGCCCGCTGGCTGGCGGCTGTATACCCAGCGCTCACCGCCCCCTTCGAGTGGCACTTTGACATGCGGCTGCCCAATGCCTGCAACAATGGCCGACACGGGGGTGCCGGGCTTTTGCCACTGCGGCACCATGCAAGCCGTCAAAGCCAGAGACGCCGCAGCCACGGCTGCCCAGCGCCCCCACACTGCAAGCACTGGGCGGCGCAACATCAGCGTGCGGCCTCTTTTTGCATCTTGATCATCTTGGTCTTGATGCGGTTGCGCTTGAGGGGCGAGAGGTATTCCACAAACACCTTGCCCAGCAGGTGGTCCATCTCGTGCTGAATGCAAACCGCCAGCAAGCCTTCTGCCTCAATTTCACGGCTGTTGCCGTTTTCATCCAGGGCCCTGACTTTGACGGACGTCGAGCGCTCCACACCGTCATAAATGCCGGGTACGGACAAGCAGCCCTCTTCACCCACCTGCTTTTCCTCGCTGGCCCAGAGGATTTCTGGATTGATCAACACCAGCTTTTGATCGCGGTCTTGCGACACATCAATGACGATCAGGCGTTCATGGAAGTCCACTTGCGTGGCAGCCAGTCCGATGCCCTGGGCGTCGTACATGGTCTCGAACATATCCTCAATCTGCTGGCGAATGCGGTCATCCACCTGTTCCACAGGCTTGGCCACCTTGTGCAGGCGAGGGTCGGGAAAGCAAAGAATAGGAAGTAAGGCCATGGCAAATTTTGGGAAATATGTCGCTATTTTCGCCACTTTCACCCATTGGCGCAGCCTAAGTTAGCGATACGCATTGCCCAATCAAGGCCTTGGAATCAGAATCCACAGAGTTTTATCGACACAAGACAGCGCACCGAGCCTGTATCAGAGAGGGAAAAACATGAAGGGAAACGCCACCACTTGTGCATGGGCTATAGGCGCTTTGCTGTGCGGAGTTGTCAGCACAGCACACGCCCAAAACTATCCCATCACCGCTGGGCAGCGTGCGACAGCCCAGCAAGTCGCGCAACAAGGGGTGCCGCTGTCTGCGCTGAGCGCAACCGCGCCTGACAGCTACACAGTGCAGCGCGGGGATACCTTGTGGCGCATTTCAGGGCTTTTTCTGCGTCAACCCTGGCGCTGGCCGGAGTTGTGGGGCATGAATCTGCAGGCGATTGCCAACCCGCACCTGATTTATCCCGGCCAAGTGCTGTACCTGGAAAAAAGCGGGGGCTTTGCACGCCTGCGCACGGCCCGCCACGGCGGTACGCCCACGGTCAAACTATCCCCGCAGGTGCGCAGCGAAAGCCTGTCTGACCAGGCCTTGCCGACCTTGCAAATGCACATCATTGAGGCTTTTCTGAGCGAGCCTTTGGTGGTAGACAACAACACGCTGGCCAACGCTCCACGCATTATTGCGGGCGATGATGACCGCATGCTGCGCGCACCCGGTGACCGTGCCTATGTGCGCGCACCCGCTGCGGCACCGCTGCTGCGGCAGGCCGACGCATCGCGTGACTACCGCGTGTTCCGCCAGGCCGTGGCACTGCACGACCCCATCACCCGCGAAGTGCTGGGCTACGAAGCCCAATACCTGGGCCAAGCGACGCTGGAGCGCGGCGAAACGCCGGCAGCACCTAGCGCCGACAACCCCAATCCCATCAATTTACCCGCCACCATCACGATCACCAAGACCAAAGAGGAGCTGCAACCCGGCGACCGACTGGTGCCAGAGCCCCCCCGGCAATATGTCAACTTTGTGCCCCATGCGCCGCAAACAGACGTCACGGCCCATGTGGTGTCGATATACGGCAGCACCGCCGTACGCTACGGCACCCAGCACCAGATCGTGTCCATCAACCGAGGCAGCAAAGATGGCATGGCGCCAGGCATGGTGTTGTCCTTGATGACCCAAGGCCGGACGATCAAGGACAAAACAGACCCGCGGCGCCCCACCGTGAAGTTGCCGGACGAAGAGAACGGGCTGGCCATGGTGTTCCGCAGCTTTGATCGCGTTTCCTATGCACTGATCATGGACATTCAGCGGGGCGTCCAGGTAGGCGATCGGTTGAGCAACCCTCGCTAAGCCACCATGCGTGCAGCTATTGCGCCTTGGGAACGCGCAGAACTGCAGGCATGGTTGCGCCTGTCCCTCACGCCCAGCATAGGGAATGCGGCTGCTCGGCGCCTGCTGGCGCACTTTGGTTCGGCTTCCGCGATTTTTGAAGCCTGCGCCACCGAACTACTGGCCTGTGTCAGCGGGGCCCAAGCCGCCCAGCTGCGCCATCCCCCCGAAGGCTTTGAACAGGCCTTCGAGACCACGTGGCAGTGGCTGAACGCCGGCACACAAGAAGTCGCCCATGCACTGGTCACACTGGGCGATCCACGCTATCCCGAGGGCTTGCTGCATACCCCAGATCCACCCCTCATGCTGTATGTGCTGGGGGCTCCACGCTGGCTGAACCAAGCCTGTGCGTTGCTCGACTGGCAACGCAGTCTGGCCATCGTGGGCTCGCGCAATCCCACCCCGCAAGGCGCGGACAACGCCTTTGAATTCGCCCGGCACCTTGCCTGCCAAGGCTGGACCGTGGTATCTGGCATGGCGCTGGGCATTGATGCTGCGGCCCATGAAGGTGGTTTGGCGGCCGGCAGTTCGGTATTACCCACCGTTGCGGTCATCGGCACAGGCGTGGATCGTGTCTACCCACGCGCGCACAAGCAACTGGCGCACCGACTGGCCCAGCAAGGCTTGGTGATCAGTGAATTCCCCCTGGGCACCCCGCCAATTGCCAGCAACTTCCCCAAACGCAACCGCATCATCTCAGGCCTCACGCGTGGCACGCTGGTGGTCGAGGCAGCATTGGCTTCCGGATCACTGATTACGGCGCGCACCGCTTCAGAGCAAGGGCGCGAAGTCTTTGCCATTCCTGGCTCTATCCACAGCCCCCAGGCGCGTGGCTGCCATGCGCTCATTCGGCAAGGCGCCAAGCTGGTGGAGTCTGCCCAAGACATCTTGGAAGAGTTCAGTGACTACACGCCGGATGCACAGAGTGCGGGCGGTGAATCGACAGCAGGGCTAGCAGAACACCCGCTGCTGCAAGCCATGGGCTATGACCCGGTGCACGTGGAAATATTGAGCGACCGCACCGGCTGGAGTGCTGCCGATGTGCAAGCCCAACTGCTGGAGTTGGAGCTGGAAGGCCATGTCGGGCGCCTGCCCGGAGGGCTATACCAGCGCACGGGGCAAGCCTGATATTTTTAGGCAACCATGAAAAAAAGACACCTTGTGGTGCCTTTTTTTTTCATAGCAGCGAAGGTTTACACCACAGCGCCTGAGTTCGGATCGTTCGGGTCATGCTCCGTTTTGTTCGGAGCCTTGACCAAATCCTCGCGCTTGACGCCCAGCCACATCACAATGGCCGCGCCCACGAAGATGGACGAGTAAATACCAAACACGATGCCAATCGTGAGCGCCAGCGAGAAGTAATGCAAGCTAGGGCCACCAAAGAAGAACATGGCCAGCACCATCGCTTCCGTAGATGCATGGGTAATGATCGTGCGGCTCATCGTGGAAGTGATGGCGTGGTTGATGACGGTTTTGGTATCCATCTTGCGCTGCTTGCGGAAGGTTTCGCGGATACGGTCAAACACCACCACCGATTCGTTCACCGAATAGCCCAGCACTGCCAGCACCCCGGCCAGGACGGGCAGCGAGAACTCCCACTGGAAGAATGCGAAGAAACCCAGAATGATGACCACGTCGTGGAAGTTGGCAAAAGCTGCGGCCACGCCGAACTTCCATTCAAAGCGAAATGCCAAGTAGATGATGATGCCAGCCATCACCACGGCCAGTGCCAGCAAACCATTGGTCACCAACTCTTCACCCACGGAAGGGCCGACGAACTCGGTACGGCGCAAGGTCACTTCAGGGTCCGCCGCCTTCAGTGCCTGCAGCACATTCTCGCTTTGCTGTGCCGAGGTCACGCCTTGCTGCACGGGCATGCGAATCATCACATCGCGGGCGGTGCCAAAGTTTTGCACCGTCACATCGCTGTAGCCCTTGTCCTGGATGGTTTTACGCACCTTCTCCAAGTCTGCAGGCTGGCTATAGGCCACTTCCATGACCGTGCCACCCGTGAACTCCACCGACAGGTGCAAGCCCTTGGTGACAAGGAAGAACACGGCCAGCACAAAAGTGATGATGGAAATCGCGTTGAGAATCAACGCATATTTCATGAACGGAATATCTTTACGGATGCGGAAGAGTTCCATGTCTTCCTCCTTTACTTCGCTTCTTCAACGGCAGTGCCGTCGGGGCGCCAAATGGTGCCAATTGCCACGCTCTTGAGCTTCTTTTGGCGGCCGTACCACAGGTTCACCAGACCGCGCGAAAAGAACACGGCCGAGAACATGCTGGTTGCAATACCAATGCAGTGCACCACTGCAAAGCCACGCACCGCGCCCGAACCAAAAGCCAGCAGCGCCAAGCCAACGATCAGGGTGGTCAGGTTCGAGTCCAGAATCGTTGCCCATGCACGGTCATAGCCAGCATGGATGGCCGCTTGGGGCGACAGGCCCGCACGCAGCTCTTCGCGGATACGCTCATTGATCAGCACGTTGGAGTCAATCGCCACACCAATCGCCAAGGCCATCGCCGCAATACCCGGCAAGGTCAGCGTGGCTTGCAACATCGACAAGACCGCCATCAGCAGCAGCACATTCACCCCCAGCGCGATCGACGAGAACACGCCGAACAGGTGGTAGTAAATGCACATAAAGATGACGATGACGATGAAGCCCCACAGCACGGAGTCAATACCACGCTCGATGTTGTCGGCACCCAGGCTGGGGCCAATGGTGTATTCCTCGATGATTTCCATCGGGGCTGCCAGCGAGCCAGCGCGCAGCAGCAGCGAGGTGTCATTGGCTTCCACCGTGGTCATGCGACCGGAAATTTGCACGCGACCGCCACCAATTTCGGACCGGATCACCGGCGCAGTGACCACCTCACCCTTGCCCTTTTCGAACAAGATGATGGCCATGCGCTTGTTGATGTTCTCACGCGTGATGTCCTTGAAGATGCGGGCGCCCTTGGCGTCCAGCACCAGGTTCACGGTGGGCTCCTGCGTCTGGCTGTCAAAGCCGGGCTGGGCATCGGTCAGATTTTCACCGGTCAAGATCACTTGTTTTTTGACGATGACGGCGTTGCCATTGCGATCCAGATAACGCTCAGAACCGAAAGGCACGTTGGCAGTCCCCATCTCGGCCGCGCGACCTTCGGAGCTTTCGTCCACCAGACGCAGCTCCAGCGTGGCGGTACGGCCCAGAATGTCCTTGGCCTTGGCGGTATCTTGAACGCCAGGCAACTGCACCACAATGCGATCCAGCCCTTGCTGCTGAATCACAGGTTCTGCCACGCCCAGTTCGTTGATCCGGTTGTGCAGCGTGGTGATGTTTTGCTTGAGAGCCTGCTCCTGCACCTTGCGCAACGCTTCGGGCTTGATCGACGCGCGCAAGCGGCCATCGGCACCCGTGCCCGCTTCAGTCACTTGCAAATCAGGGAACTGGTCTGCAATCAGGTTGCGCGCCGCAGCCATCGCAGCTTCGTCGCGCAGACGAATCTCAATGGCCTGGCCATCGCGGTTGATACCACCGTGGCGAATGTTTTTGTCACGCATCATGGTGCGCAAGTCACCCGCCAGCGAGTCCGCACGTTTGGTCAGCGCAGCCTCCATATCCACCTGCAGCATGAAGTGCACGCCGCCGCGCAAGTCCAGGCCAAGGTACATGGGATGAGCGCCCAGCGCCGACAGCCACTGGGGCGAGCGCGACACCAAATTCAGCGCCACGATGTAGGTGGGATCGGCTGCGTCGGTGATCAGCGCGCGCTCGATCACGTCTTTGGCTTTGAGCTGCTCGTCGGGCGTGTTAAAGCGCGCACGCACCGAGTTGCCTTCCAGGCTCAGAATGTCCGGCGTCAGCGAAGCGGCTTGCAGCGCGCTTTCGACACGGGCCAATGTGCCCTCATCCACCTTCACAGAAGATTTGGCCGAGGACACTTGCACCGCAGGTGCCTCACCAAAGAAATTAGGCAGGGTGTAAATCACCCCAATGAGTAGCGCGACCACAAGGATCGCGTACTTCCAGACCGGGTATCGGTTCATGATCGCGCTCTATCTCTCACGCTAGAAACAGGGCGCGGTATGCCTTGAAAGCCCACCGGCCCGCTCAACCAGAAGAAAGTCTGGTCTTACTTAACGGTGCCCTTGGGCAGCACTTGGACAACGGCAGAACGCTGGATCTGCACTTTCACGCCGGCAGCGATTTCGATGAACAGGAACTGCTCGTCCAGATCCACCACACGACCCAAAATACCGCCTGCGGTAGCCACGTCGTCACCCTTGGTCAGCGCTTCCACCATGGCACGGTGCTCTTTTTGACGCTTCATCTGGGGACGAATCATCACAAAGTACAGCACCACGAACATCAGCACCAGCGGCAGCATGCCGGTGAGGGAGGACATCATGCCGCCTTCAGCAGCAGCGGCTGCGGGCGCGGTTTGGGCAAAGGCAGAAGAAATAAACACGGACGAACTCCAAACTGGAATGGGTCAAAAAAGGAACAGGCCACACGGCCTGCAAGCGCTACAGCATAGCTGAGCGCAAGTCAACGAAGCATTGTATGCGTGTGCTTTGTGATGTGCCGCAGCTAAACCTGAGTACCTGCCAGTGTTTGCCACACCATGTTTTTTAAAAGAAATACGCTGCTAGCGCTTATGCATCAAGCGCTAGCAGCTATCTTTATTGATTTTTGCAGGGTTCAAAAATCTCTACGCCCATCGCCTCGCATGGGGTTACGCCCGGTGCTGCGCGCCAGCAGGGGCGGTTTGCCACTGCTGCATCAGTCCCTGCCATTTGGCGCGGGCCGCTTGCAAATGCCGCTCTTTGACATGGCCGTAACCGCGAATGTCTTCGGGAATGCGGGCAATCTGCACCGCCAGATCCAGCTTGTCGGCAGTCAGCTGGGGCAGCAGGCCTTCGATGCAGGTGCGGTACTCGGCAATCAGAGCGCGCTCGGTCTGGCGCTCGGGGTTGCGCCCAAACACATCCAGCATGCTGCCACGCAGCCCTTTCAGGCCCGCCAGCAGCTTGAACAGACTGCGCACACGCGGTGCATAGGCTTTTTTCACCAGATGCCCTTGGGCGTCCTTGCGGGCTGTCAACGGTGGCGCCAGGTGGTGCACCAGCTTGTAGTCGCCCTCAAACATGTCGGCAATCTTTTGGGTGAATGCGGGGTCCAGGTGCAGGCGCGCCACTTCGTACTCGTCCTTGTACGCCATCAGTTTGAACAGATAACGCGCGACCGCCTCGGTCAGCTTGGTGGTGCGGCCCAACTGCCCCTCGGCAGCCTGCACTTTTTCCACAAAAGCCCGGTACTGCGCTGCATAAGCCGCATTTTGGTAGCCCGTCAGAAACGCTTCGCGCTGCGCGATCAATTCCGCCACCCCTGGCTTTTTCACAAATTGGATCACTTGCGCCGTGCGGTAGATGGCTTGCACTTGCGCCCAGTCGTGCGCGCAGCGGCGGCCCCATTCAAACGCGGCCTGGTTGTTGGCGACCTGCACGCCGTTGAGCTCCATGGCGCGCAGCAAGGTAGCGCGCGACAAAGGAATGCGTCCTTTTTGCCAGGCATAGCCCAGCATCAGAGGGTTGGTGTAAATGCTGTCGCCCAGCAGTTGCACGGCCACCTCATCGGCATCAAACACGCCCACATGCTCAGGGCCGCCCACCGCTTGTGCCAGCGCTGTGCTGCACTGCGCAGCAGGTGACTGCCAGTCGGGGTTGTGCACCAGCGCCGCCGTGGGGGTGCTGTGGCTGTTGAGGGCCACAAAAGTGCGCCCCGCCTGCATCACAGCCAAGGTGGCTTTGTTGGCCGCCACAATCGCATCGCAGCCCAGCACCAGATCGGCTTTGCCGATATCTACTTTGGTGGTGTGGATGGCGCTGGGCGTATTGGCAATTTGGATATGGCTCCATGTGGCGCCGCCTTTTTGCGCCAAACCGGCGGCATCTTGCGTGATCACGGCTTTGCCTTCCAGGTGCGCGGCCATGCCAAGCAAAGAACCAATGGTGATGACGCCGGTGCCGCCCACACCCGCCACCACGATGCCCCAGGCTTGGGATGCATCCGGTAGCACCGGTTCAGGCAGCGCTGGCAACTGCGAGACATCGCCCTTTTTCTCCCGCTTCGGTTTTTTCAGCTGCCCACCTTCGACGGTGACAAAGCTGGGGCAAAAGCCTTTGACGCAGGAAAAATCCTTGTTGCAGCTGCTCTGGTTGATGCGGCGTTTGCGGCCAAATTCGGTTTCCACCGGCTCCACCGAGAGGCAATTGGACTGCACCGAGCAATCGCCGCACCCCTCGCACACCAACTCATTGATGACCACGGTTTTGGCCGGTGTCTGCAGCGTGCCGCGCTTGCGGCGGCGGCGCTTTTCCGTCGCGCAGGTTTGGTCGTAAATGATGACGGTGCAGCCGCTGATCTCGCGGAATTCACGCTGAATGCCGTCCAGCTCATCGCGGTGGTGCACCGTCACCCCAGGGGACAGTGCCACACCTTGGTATTTCTCGGGCTCATCCGTGACGATGACCAGCTTTTTCACCCCTTCGGCCAGCAAACTCTGCATGATTTGCAGCACGCTGTGGCCCTCGGGGCGCTCACCCACACGCTGCCCGCCGGTCATGGCCACGGCATCGTTGTACAGCAGCTTGTAGGTGATGTTGACGCCCGCCGCAATGCTCTGGCGGATGGCCAGCAAGCCGCTGTGAAAGTAGGTGCCATCGCCCAAATTGGCAAACACGTGATGGTCTTTGGTGAACGGTGCCTGCCCCACCCAGGTCACGCCTTCCCCACCCATCTGCGTGAAGGTGCTGGTGGAGCGATCCATCCACACCGTCATGTAGTGGCAGCCAATCCCAGCCACCGCACGGCTGCCTTCGGGCACACGGGTGCTGGTGTTGTGCGGGCAACCGCTGCAAAACCAGGGGGTGCGTTCTGCGCCGGGCGCACCGGCTTGGGCTTGTTGTTGCTCACAGGCATCCAGCAAGGCCAGATGCTGGTTGATGCGCGCCTGCACATCCTCGGGCACACCCAGCTTGATCAGGCGCTTGGCAATGGCGCGGGCAATCAGTGCAGGCGTGAGATCGGCGTTGGCACGCAGCAGCCAGTCGCTGCCCGCATGGAAGGGGCGGCCCCACTCATCGCTGGTACTGTCCTCAAACTTGCCCACCACCGTGGGGCGCACATCGTCACGCCAGTTGTACAGCTCTTCCTTGACCTGGTATTCAATGATCTGGCGCTTTTCTTCCACCACCAAAATCTCTTGCAACCCGCGCGCAAATTCGCGCGTGATGGTGGCTTCAAGCGGCCACACCACATTCACCTTGTGTACGCGGATGCCAATACGCTGGCAGGTGGCGTCATCCAGCCCCAGATCCACCAAAGCCTGGCGCGTGTCGTTGTAAGCCTTGCCGCTGGCCATGATGCCAAAGCGGTCCTGCGGGCCTTGCACCACGTTGTAGTTCAGCTTGTTGGCACGCACATACGCCAGGGCGGCATACCACTTATGGTGCATCAAACGGGCTTCTTGCTCCAGCGGTGCATCGGGCCAGCGAATGTGCAGCCCACCGGGTGGCATGGCAAAGTCTTCGGGCAACACGATGCGGACGCGGTCGGGGTCCACCCAGACGCTGCTGGAGGATTCCACCACCTCCTGAATCGTTTTCACGCCGGACCACAGCCCGCTAAAGCGGCTCATGGCAAAGGCGTGCAGGCCCATGTCCAGAATTTCTTGCACGCTGGACGGAAAAAACACCGGCGTGCCGCACGCTTTGAAGATGTGGTCGCTTTGGTGGGCCGCCGTCGAGGATTTGCTGATGTGGTCATCACCCGCCAGCGCAATCACTCCGCCATGCTGGGCAGTGCCTGCCATATTGGCATGCTTGAACACGTCCGAGCAGCGGTCGACCCCCGGCCCCTTGCCATACCAGATGCCAAACACACCATCGAACTGCTTGGCCTCGGGGTACAAATCCAGCTGCTGCGTGCCCCACAGCGCCGTGGCAGCCAGCTCTTCATTCACACCGGGCTGAAACACGATGTGCTGCGCTTCCAGATATTTTTTGGCGGCCCACAGCGACTGGTCATAGCTGCCCAGGGGCGAGCCACGGTAGCCGCTGATAAAGCCTGCCGTGTTCAGCCCTTGCTGGGCATCACGCAGGCGCTGCAGCATGGGCAGGCGCACCAGCGCCTGCACGCCGCTCATGAAGGCGCGGCCGCGCTCCAGGGTGTATTTGTCATCCAGCGTGACGTTTTCCAGCGCTTTGCGCACGGCATCGTTTAGCGGAGCATTCATCACACACCTCCTTGCGCGAAGGGCTGGATGCCCCTCCCACCCTGTGCTGCTGCGCAGCCCAGCGTGTATTTGTGAACCAAGCCGCATTGCGGCTTGTCATCCAGCGTGACGTTTTCCAGCGCTTGGCGCACGGCATCGTTCAGTGGGGCGTTCATCGTTGTCTCCTTGTCTATGCACCATGCGTGTGGCTGGTGGCTTTGTATGTGGGCGATGACCTGAATCAAGTGTAGAAGTGGGCGTCAGATAGGTGATTGCTTTTTTTGCCCGTCCAGACCACGATTGAGCAAGATCCTTTCTCAAACAAGGGAAAACGTGAATACTTTGGACAAGTTTGACCTCGCCATCCTCGCCCTCTTGCAAGCCGATGGGCGCCTGACCAATGCCGAGCTGGCCCAGCGGGTGGGGTTGTCTGCGGCCCCGTGCTGGCGCCGCGTGCGTACGCTGGAAAAAGAGGGCTATATCCGCGGCTACCACGCAGAAATTGACCGCCAAAAAATTGGACTGGGGGTGCTGGCCTTTGTGCGCATTGATGCCGAAATCAGCACGGGTGCCCGCACCCGTGCCATGGAAGAGGCCATCCGCGCCATTCCGGAGGTAATTTCTTGCCACTACATCAGCGGCAAAGGCATGTTTGAGCTGCAGGTGGTGGCCAAAGACCTGGAAAGCTTTTCGCAGTTCACGCGCAGCGTGCTGCTGAATTTGCCCAATGTGAAAGACATGCACACCAGTTTTTCGCTGGGCGAGGTGAAGTCCAGCATGCCGCCCGTGCCCAAAGCGCCCTGAGCGCCGGCATAGACGCCCACGATGGCAGCATCGCCACCCGACGATGGCCTGCAAAAAAATGGTACAGCCCTGACAATCCGCGGTGATGTCCGATCCCCACGCCCCCATTTCCCCCTCGCCCTCCGGGCGCCTGCTTGAAGAGCCGGGTGTCACACCGGCAGCACAGCCCACCAAAACGGCCTCCACTTGGGCGCCCTTGCGCACCCCCACCTTCCGGCTGCTGTGGAGCGTGACGCTGGTGGCCAATATCTGTGTCTGGATGAACGATGTGGCCGCCGCGTGGATGATGACCTCGCTCACCACCTCTCCGGTGCTGGTGGCGCTGGTGCAAACTGCTTCCACGCTACCCGTGTTTTTGCTGGGCCTGCCCAGTGGGGCGTTGGCAGACATTCTGGATCGACGCCGCTATTTCATATTCACGCAGTTTTGGGTGGCGGTGGTGGCGCTGCTGCTGTGCGCCGCCTTGGCCTTGGATGTGATGAGCGCACCGCTGCTGCTGGCGCTGACATTTGCCAACGGCATTGGCATGGCCATGCGCTGGCCCGTGTTCTCGGCCTTGATGCCGGAGGTGGTCAGCAAGCCGTTGTTGCCTTCGGCCATGGCGCTGAGCGGCGTGGCCATGAACGCCTCCCGCATCGTGGGCCCGCTGGTAGCGGGCGCCATCATTGCCAGTGCGGGCACGCTGTGGGTGTTTGTGCTGAACGCGCTGTTGTCCGTGGTGGCCGGCCTGATCTTGCTGCGCTGGCAGCGCACGCCACCCACCACCAGCCCCCTGGGGCGCGAGCGCCTGCCCAGCGCCATGCGCGTGGGGCTGCAGTTCATCAAAGAGTCGCCGCGCATGCGTGCCGTGATTGCGCGCACGGTGGCTTTTTTCTTCATGTCCACCGCCATCCTGGCCTTGCTGCCGCTGACTGCCAAGCGCTTTGACGGCATTGGCTTCATCAGCGGAGCGGGTGTGTTCACGGTGCTGCTGGCTTCGATGGGCACGGGCGCCATCATTGGTGCGGCTTTCTTACCGCGCATTCGCCAAGCCTTGGCCGGCGAAGCTTTGGTGCTGACAGGCTCGTGCCTTCAAGCGTCAGCCACCGTGGGGGTGGCGCTTGCGCCCAATTTGCCCCTGGCTATTTTTTGCATGATGGTGGCGGGCTTGTCGCTGCTGTCCACGGCGAATGCGCTGGCTGTCAAAGCCCAGATGGCCTTGCCCAACTGGGTGCGCGCACGCGGTATGGCAGCCTACCAAATGTCTATCATGGGTGGCACCGCCTTGGGTGCGGCTCTGTGGGGCAAGGTTGCGTCGCTCACCTCGGTGCCCACCAGCCTGATGGCCGCTGCGGCCACTGGCGTGCTGTGCATGCTGACCGTGCAGCGCGTGTTCACCGACCGCCAGGTGCTGGAAGACCTCAGTCCCTCCCAAGCCTGGACACCGCCGCGCCACAGCCAGCCGGAAGAAGGGCGGGTGGTGGTGCACATTGAATTCATCATCAACCCCGCCAAGGCCAAGCGCTTTCGCACCCTGATGCAAGCCAGCCGCAGCAGCCGCCTGCGCCAAGGTGCTTTGCAGTGGCGGCTGCTGCACAGCATGGAGCGGCCCGAGCGCTACGTCGAAGAAATTGTGGATACCTCGTGGGTGGAGCACCTGCGCCGCTTTGACCGCGTGACCGCTGCCGACGTGGCGCTGCGCGAGCGCAAGCTGTCCTTCCACGTGCTGGATGCGCCGCCGCGCGTGACGCGTTATTTTGAGAGCGATTGAGCGCGGGTTGCCTTGCTGTCCTGCCGCAAAAAAGGCTGCCTCAGGCAGCCTTTTTTGTGAGGCAACTCACTAAAAAGAGAGCTGCTAGCGCTTATACAGCCATGTTTTCATAATAGAAAGCATCTGAAACTATGGATTAATAAGCGCCAGCCGCTCTTTTTATTGCGGCACCGGCAGCCCCTTGGGCCACAGTGCCCACAGGCGCAGCGGCTGCTTGATGCGGCCCGCCAAGTCGCCCGCCTCTTTGCCCCAGCCCATGAAATAGTCGGCACGCACGGCGCCCACAATTGCGCTGCCCGTGTCTTGCGCCACCACCAGGCGCTTGTACTCCACCTCCATGCCCTTGGAGTACATCCACACCGGCGTGCCATAGGGAATGCTGCCGCGGTCCACCGCAATCGAGCGGCCCGGCGTCAGCGGCACACCTTGCGCACCCTTGGGGCCGAACTGCACGTCAATCCCCTCCAGCGGCTCTTCCTTGAAGAACACATAGCGCGGGTTGCTCCACAGCATCTCCTGCACACGCTGTGGATTGCTGGCAATCCACGCGCTGATGCCGGGCCAGCTGGCGTCGGTAATCAGGTTGCGATCCAGCAGCCAGCGGCCCACGCTCTTGTAGGGCTGGTCGTTGGTGCCCGCATAGGCCAGGCGAATCAGGCGCACGCTGCCATCGGCCTCGGTAATGCGCAGGCGGCCCGAGCCCTGGATGTGCAGCACTAGGGCTTCAATCGGATCGCTCAGCCATGCAATCTCACGCCCAGCCAAGGCGGCCTGCGCCTCGGGCAAGGTATCAATCTGCTGGCGCGTGTACCACGGCTTTTTCACACCAAAACCCGCCGGCAGCTTGTACAGCGGAATGTTGAACGCTTCGGTGCGCACGCGCGAGCCCACCATTTCGGGCTCGTAGTACGAAGTGAGCATGCCTTGCGACTTGCCATCCAGCGACTCAATGCGATACGGCTGTAAATGCTGTTGCAGCCAGTAACTGCGTTCGGCCTCGCTGGCAATGCTCAGGCGGCGCACATCGTTGCACAGCGCCGCCAAAGCGGCAGGCGGGCGCTCGCAACTGCGCAGCCACGCATTCCAGGCTTCGTGCAAGGCATCGGCCTGAAAACCCGGCAACTCCGCCCAACGCACGGGCAACCAGCGGCTTTTGGGACGGTAGCTGGCAGGGCCCAAAGGGGCGGTGTCCACCACTTCCCCGGTGGGAAAGCGCGTTTCAGGGCCTTCGTGCGAGGCGGAGGGCGGGGTGCGAGGGCCAGTCGAACACGCGGCGAGGGTGCCTACAATCAGCGCCATCGACACACGGAGCAGGAGAGATGCGGTCATGGGGCTGATTTTGCTTGAAGCTTTGCTGGCTTTGCTCATTCTGGTGGGGATTGTTTGGTGGACCATGTTCCACGGCCGCTCCAAAGGGGAACTTGATGCTTGCGACGATGTCCAAGACAAGGACTAATTCATCAGCGGCCGCCGTCCTACGGCAGCCGTCATGCGCGACTGATACGGCCTGGGCCCCGGCTTTCCACAATGGAAGGCCTGACTCGCTACCGCTTAGCGCTCACATCGCAAAGGAAAAAACCATGCGCAAAAATCTCACTATTACTGCTGTTGTGGCTGCTGCACTGCTGATTACCGGCTGTGCTGCCACCGATGGCATGTCCTCCACCCAAAAGCAAACCGCGATTGGCACCGGCGTCGGCGCCTTAGCGGGCGCAGCCATCAGCGCTGCCACTGGGGGCAAAGCGGGCGTGGGTGCCGTCGCTGGCGCGGCCGTGGGCGGATTGGGCACCTATATCTGGTCGCAAAATCAGGAAAAGCGCAAACGTGAAATGGAAGCTGCCACCCAAGGCACGGGCATCAACGTGGTGCAAACCCAGGACAACCAGCTGAAGCTGGAAATTCCGAGCGACATCTCGTTCGACACCGGCCGCTACGACATCAAAGGCAACTTTGCACCAATCCTGGATCGCTTTGCCGAAGGCCTGCGCAGCAGCCCCAACGCCGAAGTACGCATTGTGGGCCACACGGACAGCACCGGCTCGGATGCCATCAACAACCCCTTGTCGCTCAACCGTGCCAACAGCACCCGTGACTACCTGATGCAGCGTGGCGTCAGTGGCAGCCGCATCTTCACGGAAGGCCGAGGCTCCTACCAGCCTATTGCCTCCAATAGCACTGCGGATGGCCGTGCCAAGAACCGCCGCGTCGAAATCTTTGTGGGTGAGCGCGCCCCCCAATAATGCAACAAAGATAGCTACCAGCGCTTGTCTGGCAAGTGCTAGAAGGCAAAAAGGCTCTGAATCACTTCAGAGCCTTTTTGCATGAAGCCATGTGCTGGTGGGCTACAGCTGACCATGGGTGCGCAACACATTGGCCAGCTCCACCGCAGATTTCACCTGCATCTTGTCAAACACCCGGGCGCGGTGCACTTCCACCGTGCGCACGCTGATGTCCAACTGGTCAGCGATCAATTTGTTGGGTACTCCCTCCACCACCAGCTTCATCACGCCGCGCTCGCGCTCGGTCAAATCGGCCAATCGGCTGAGCAAGGCATGGCGCAGCGCCGTCTCTGCCAGGTACTGGGTCGATTGCTGCAGGGCTTGCTCAATGCGATCGACCAGCACATTGTCTGAAAATGGTTTTTCGCAAAAATCAAATGCGCCTTGCTTGACCGTTTGGACCGCGGTGGGCACGTCGGCGTGGCCCGTCAAGAAAATGACGGGAATGGTCTCAATCACACCCTCACGCTGCTTCAGCAGCTCGAACAAGGACAGGCCCGTCATGCCCGTCATGCGCACATCCAGCAGCAGGCACTGGGGGTGGCGGGGCACGGGGCGTTGGTCGAGCATTTGCAAAAAAGCTTCTGCGCTGGCAAAGCTTTCGCTATAGAGACGACGCGAACGCAGCAGCCACGCCAAAGCGTCGCGCACATCCGCATCGTCGTCCACGATATACACCGTGGCATTGGTCACAGGTTCCATGATCTCAGCTTAACTTTTCTCAGGTTTCAGCCACCGGCAGGCTGAAGGTAAACACCGTGCCCCGAGGGACATTGGCTTGGTAGCGCAATTCTCCACCATGCTGCTCCAGCACCGTGCGGCACATGCTCAAGCCCAGCCCCATGCCCTCGTGCTTGGTGGTGAAGAAGGGCGTAAACAGTTGCTCGGCCACTTCCGGGGGAATGCCGCAGCCTTGGTCTTTAACAACAAACACAACGCGCTGGGACGATTCGCTCCACAGCGCTTTGATCGTGAGCTTGCGCTGCTGCGCCTCCATCCCTTCCATGGCCTGCATGGCATTGCGCGCCAGATTCAGCAGCACCTGCTCAATCATCGTGGTGTCGCACAGGACCGGCGGCAAACGGGGCTCCACCTCTACCTGTACCTGCACCCCCAACTTGCTGGCCTGCAATCGCACCAGGGGCATCACGGCTTCCAGCAAATCATGGGCACTGATGACTTCGTGCGTCTGGCTGCGCCGGCGCACAAAATCACGCACGCTTTTAATGACCTTGCCTGCGCGATCTGCTTGGAATGCAATGCGCTGCATGGCCGATTCCACATCTTGCAAACGCTGCACCAGCCTGGCGTGATCCAGCTGCGCCAAATCGCCGTCATTGCGCAGCATATTCAGCGAGCCGTTGGCGTAGCTGGACATTGCCATCAAGGGCTGCGTCAGCTCATGGCTGAGCAAGGAGGCCATTTCACCCACCGTGGCCAAACGCGCGGTGGCTTGCAGGCGCTCGTGGGAGGCGCGGGACAGCTCTTCCATGCGCCGCTGCTCGGTGATGTCGATAAAAGCGCTCATCCAGCCGGTTTGCTGGCCTTGCGCATTGATCAGTGGCGCTTCAAAAATCAACACCGGAAAGCGGGTGCCATCTTTGCGCATGAAGACCGATTCATGCCCTTCCCGCGCGGCAGGAATGGCGCCGGCCAGACGCCGCGCCTGACGGCGCACATATTCCTCGGCCAGCTCTGGCGGCCAATACGGTGCAAAGCTTTGCCCCAGCAGCTCTTCGGCACTAAAGCCCACCATGGCACAAAACGCCGGGTTGACGTAGCTGATACGGCCCTGCAGATCCCGTGCGCGCAGCCCCGTGATGAGCGAGTCTTCCATGGCCTTGCGAAACGCAAACGCATCACCCAAGTCACGCTCTGCACGCAAGCGCCGCCGGTTATCGCGCACCAGAATCACCACCACCGAGGCCAGCGCAATCGCCATGCCCGTGACGGTAGCGGTCATCACGTTCGGAAACACACTGGGCGCGCGGTGCCAGCTGTCCATGCGCAGCACCATGGTGTTGCCGGGCAAGTCCAAAAGCTGCTGCGAGGTAAACACGCGCGATCCGCGCCAGGCAGCGCCAACTAGCGCCAAACGTGTGCCATCAGGCTCTGTAAAGGAGACTTCCTGGCTTTGCGTGAGGTTCTTGCTCAGCTGCGTCAACAAAATGTTTTGCAACGAATACGTCCCCACCATAAAGCCCTTGAGCTGCCCGTCCTCCATCTGGGGCAGGCACACCTCCATCAACTCTGCGCCCATGGCTTCGCCCAGAATTTGGAAGTAACTGGAAGAGTAGGTGGAGCTGCTGGTGCGCTTGGCGTTGGCACAGGCCGTCACCACGTTGCTGAAGGATTCTTCCCGCGAGCCACTCTCCCACTCAATCGCGCGGTATGGCGTTTCTGCAAAACGCAGAATGTGCATGTCGGCATCCCGCCACTCCACGCGCAAGAGTTCGCGACGCACCTGCAGCATCTCTGCCACATGCACGCTCCACTGCTCCGGCGTGGTGTGCAATGCATTCACTGCCTGCAAGTCCTGCAAATTGCGATTCAAGCTGGCACGGATTTCCACCACGGCCTGCGCCGCATCGCGATCGAGCTTGTCCTGCACCTGCGAGGCTTCATAGCGCCCGGCCAGCCACACCATCATGATGAGCATGCCCGCCACCAGAACGACGAGCATCGTCCAGAGCGACCACCTGCGCCATGCGCTGTGCCAACGCTGCCAGGGCCAAGGCTGCTGAAGAGGATTTACAAACAACGATGTTCCAACGCAGGCAAGCGCTGGCGCACTTGCTGCAAAAGTGCTGCATCCAGCACGGCATAACTCACGCCCACGCCCGCAGCACACTGCTGCGCCAGCACCTGCCCCCAAGGGTCGACCACCATGCTGTGCCCCCAGGTTTGACGGCCATTCACGTGCTGTCCACCTTGGGCAGCAGCCAGCATCCAGCATTGGTTTTCCACCGCGCGAGCGCGCAGCAGCAACTCCCAGTGCGCTTGGCCGGTGGTATAGGTAAAAGCCGCAGGCGCCAACAAAATATGAGCCCCTTGCGCAACGTGCTGGCGGTACAACTCCGGAAAACGCAGGTCATAACAGATGCTCAAGCCCAACTTCCAGACGGCGCCGCTGCGGTCTACCAGCTGCGCCACCACGGGTTGATGCCCTGCTTCAATCACGGCGGATTCATCGTAGTGCTCGGTCTCTGTGGCAAACCGAAAGAGGTGAATTTTGTCGTAATACGTGACCCGCTCCCCCTGGGGGTTAAACAGCATGCAGGTGTTGCGCACGCGCGCTGGCTGCGCCCCGCGGATGGGTACAGTACCGCCTACCAGCCACACTGCATTGCGCTGCGCCCATGCCGCCATGGCCTGCTGCACGGGCCCATCGCCCAGCGCCTCCGCCCAGGCCAGCTTGTCTGTATCTTGCATGCCCATGCCGCAAAAATACTCGGGCAGCACCACCAGCTCGGCACCGTGTGCACTCGCTTGCTCGACCAATTGCTGCGCGCATTCCAGGTTCTGGGCCACGTCGGGCGTGGAAACCATTTGCACCACGGCTACTTTCATGGGACAACTCCTTGCTGAGGACTGGGTGGCGGCAACGCTTTCTTGCTAACGGGCTCGACCACCGGATCTGCCCATGTGCCGCGCACGTGGAAAGTGCGTGTCGCAGCCTCCATCAGCGGGCCGCGCAAGAACATTTGCGCCAAGAAACTGCCCAGACCCACCACAGGGTTGATCGCTGTTGCTGCCAGCGATGCGGTCATCGCGTTAATTTCTGGCACCACCACCACTTTCAGGTCTTGGGTTTCATCCACCAGGCTCGCTTTCCCCTCCATCAACACCGCCGCGTTGAGCCCCTTCATCTGCAAATTGTTGGTGCGTGCCAGCCCCTGCTCCACACTGATGTCGCCCCGGATGTAGTCGAACGCAAAGCCTTGGCTAAACACATCCCGAAAATCCAGCGTCATGCGCCGTGTGATGGACTGCAAACTCAGCACGCTCAACAGCTTGCCCATGCCTGGCTCCACCTTCAAAAACTGACCCTTTTCCACCTGCATGTGCACACCGCCATCCATGCTGGGCCAGTGTGGCGTGATCGGCGCGCCTCGCCATGCGATGTTGCCACTCAAGCGCCCCTGCCCATCGCGAATCACCCCGGGCATGCCAAACCGCTCCAGCAACTTGCCCGAGCTGCCCATCTCTAACAAAAAACTCAGGTGGGTGGTGCGCGGAGCACCACGGACAGCCGCCCCCCAGTAGCCATTGGCGCGCCACTTTGCCTCTGGCGTGGTCAAGTCAAACTGCTCAAGCATCCACTCCCGCCCTACCGGGCCGATGCTATTGCGCGCTTTCAATTGCAGCTTGCCCAACGACTTGTCTGCAATTTCAAGACGCTCCACCTCAATGTCCAAAGCGGGCAAAGATTCCACCTCACCCTGCCCAGCATCAGTAGGCTCTTGATTGAGACGCTGCACTTCCGTCTTCGGGATGGAAAGATGGGAAAGCCGCGCAAACAGCCTTCCAGATGTCTCCGGGCTCTCAGCGGCACGATATTCCAATGTGCCCGCAAAATGCTTGGCATTCAAACGCCCTCGCCACACGCCTTGGGCCTGGGAAAAGTCGGCCTTCACCGCTTCCAACTCCCTGCCCTGCAGCAGCAGGCGATCGACATTCAAGTTAATACGCTGCGGTAGCCAATCTTGTTGGGGTGCGGTATGCGGTGCACTGGCATTGCCACTGGCTGCATCGCTCCAGACCCTCTGCCAAGCATCCACATCCAGCACAGGCAGCTGCACGGTAGCAATCACGCCTTCTGCCCCAGCATCACTGCCGGGCAATGCATCGCCCACCACAATGCGCCCCCGCAAGACTTTGGCTGGCTGCACAGACATATCCTGCACATAACTCACCGAGCCACGCCCTGCCACTTCCACGCGCAACTCTTGGGTCTTGGCATCGAGCGTCTGCGTCACAGTCAGCGCCTGTGTGTCATCGGCAGCTTTGTGCAAAGGTGCCGGCAAATCCAGGGCCATGCCACGTAAGTCTGAGCGCACCAGCACTTTTTGCACGCCCTCATGGGCGGTCACCTCCACCGTATAGGCGGCCTGCCCCTGTGCTGCCCGCGCGATCGGCGCCATCCAGGGCAGATTGCCGTCATTTTGCAGACCAGCGGCTGTCGCCAAGCCTCGCGCCTGTAGCCGCACACCTTGCTGCAAGCTGGGCATGCCGCCTTCTATTTTGAAGGTCCCGCCCAAGGCTTGCCCTTGCACATTCAGCAATTCAAACCCTTGGTCATGAAACTGCACCACCCCTTGCAATTGCTGCAGCGGTGGCACATCTGCATTCAATTGCAAGACATTTTTCTGAAACCCCACACGACCGCGCACTTTGGTCTTTTCCAAATGATCAATCGGCAAATCCAAATCAAAGGCAATCTGTGCATTGCCTTGTGCTTTGGCGTTATCCAGCGCGTGGCCGGTAAATACGGCCAACGGTGACTGTTGAGCCAGCCCCAGCGCGGCATTCAAATCCGTAACTCCTGAGGCTTGCACCGTCAAATGGGGGTGTTGAAGGTCCGGAATTTGCGCTTCCACCGCGCCCATGCGTAACTTAGGGTGACCTGCAAAGCCCGTATCCGCTTGCTGCACTTGCATGCCCGCACCTTCAAACACCAAGGTACCGTGCAACTGCGTCAGCGCAGGCCATGCAGGGGTACCAGCTGCGCGCAATGCGGGAGGCACGAATTCGTAGATGACATCCTTTACCGGTGCTTTGATCCAGAAGCGCCCAGTATTCGGCTTGTCAAAAGGCATATCTTGCAAATTGCCTCGGACTTCAAACTCCACGTGACTGCCTTGGCCCTGCTTCACGCTATCGCGCACGTAATGGCGGGCGGTTTCTGGCACCTCCAAAGGCAAGTAGCGATGTACACGCGCCCCATTGGCGCGCTCCAGCACACCTTGCAGCTGCAAATAACCCGGCAAGCGATCGTGTGCCTGCTCTCCCATATGCCATGCCGCATGCAGCGAGCCTTGTGCGTCGGCATTGGCAAACTGCGCTTGCGGCACCTCCACTTTGACGCGGCCATTTTTCACTGTCCAGCGCAGCTGTGCCTGTAGCGTATCCAGCGGAATTTCCGGCTCTTCAAACACCCCGGGGAAGTTCAGCGCTCCGCCGTGCATGTCCAGCGAGGCTTTGCCGCCGTCCGCATTCAGGTCAAACGTGGCATTCAGCCCTTGCACCCCCGGCACCCCAACGCCCTGCAGCGCTGGCTGTGGCTGCAACATCAGCTTGGTGGCCCGGCCACGGGCTTGGTACAGGCCTGATGCCTGCCACTGCAGTTGCAGCTGCCGCACCTCGCCTTGGGGAGCCCAGTTGGTGATGGCTTCGAGCCAAGGCGCAGGAAGCGGCAAAGCTTGGGCCACCTTGCTGGCCATGCTCAAGTCCGCAAAATCCAGCTCTACCCGCGTACTGGTCGGGGCGGCATGCGGCCCTGTTGCGCTTACCGCCCAATTGCTACTGGGCCACACGCTACCGTCTGCATGGCGAAAGCTAAAATCCTCCCCCTCCAATCTCCAGCTGCGATTTTGCCAATGGCCTGTGAAGCGACCATAGATTTGCTGCAGCGTCAAATCTGTCGCTTGGCGAGCGCGCCACAGCACTTGTGCCTGCGCAAGCGCAAGGTCTGCGGTGAATCCCGTGACGCGCCCATGCTGCACATCCACCCAGCCACGGGCCTCCCCGTTGCCCTGGATGGCTTGCACCCCCCACATCTCAGGCCACGGCAGTTGGGGGACTTGCTGCAAGTGTGCAGATGCATACCATTGTCCGCTCCAGCGAGTCCAGGGTGCTTTGGCCGAGGGGAGTAATGGCTGACGGAATGCACCCACCAACTGCATCCGTTCCCTATCGCCTGCCGCCGGTATGGCATCCACACGCAGCACATGGCTCCAGCGTCGGTTGCGCAACACCACATCAACATCCAGCAACTGGATCGTTGGAACCGCACGCTGCTCGTCTGTGAAATGCACCTGGCCTTTGCGAATCACAAGTTCTGGCTGCTCCAGCAGCCAGTCCAGCCCGGCACTTTCCGTGGCGTCGCTTTGCACCACATCCAACCCTGCAACCTGCCACCGGCCATCACGAAGATGCCGGATATCCAATTGGGGGGCATCGATATACAGCTGCTCCAGCCCCAGGCGCAGCAAGGAGCGCGCAGAAACCGTCGCCACCACACGCTGTAGCTTGAGGGCCTCACGCCCTTGCGCATCCAGCACGCGCACACCATCGAGGTGTATGGTTGGAAACAGTCCTCGGGATTGCGCAGACAGGGCATCGATGCGCACTGGCGCTCCGAGCGTTTGCGTGGCCAAGCGCTCCACTTCAGCACGCCACTCCCCAATTCGCGGCACAATGAATCCATGGAGAGTCCCCCAGGCTGCCGCAAGCAATAACCAAAAAGCCAGCACCAAGCCCAATGACCAACGGGCAATGCAGGCAAAAATGCGTAACTGGCGCGATGGGTTGGGGCTCGGATCGATCATTCGTGGGTTCACAGATGGCTGGAATTATCGCCCGCTTGCTCTCACCAGAGCATGAGACCAGGGGTAACGGCCTCAAGGATCTGTGAACTCGCACCAACCAGTGCCTAGCATGCAGATCGCAGACCAGATTCCGACACCTATTGCGAGCCCAGCTGCCGCCCACTCGCGCTTTTGGCAGCGGCTGCATCGCCGTTACACCGATGTGATGGGCGCCCTGCCTCCAGGCCCTCCGGACCGCGCTGCTCTCGAACAAGCCCTGCAGCAACTGCAAACCGAGCACCGCATGGAACTGTCTCCAGCCCTGCGGGTATTGCGTCAGCTGGTCATGGAGCGCTTGATGACCCTGGACTGCGCGCAGCAAGCCGATTTATCCGCCATCACCAGGGGTGTGACCACTTTGGCAGAGCTGGCACTCGACCGCGCCTGCCTGCAGGCTCGCCAAGAGCTGGACGCACGCTATGGCCCGCCGCTCGGCCCGGAAGGCCTGCCCGTTCCGCTGTGGATTATTGGCATGGGCAAATTGGGGGCTCGCGAGCTGAATGTCTCCAGCGACATTGACCTCATTTACGTCTACGAGCACGAAGGGGAAACCCAGGGGCTGCCCGATGGTCGCGGAAAAATCAGCAACCACGAATACTTTGGCAAAGCCGTCAAAGCCATCTACACCCTGATTGGCGACACCACCGAACACGGCTTTGTGTTTCGCGTGGACTTGGCTTTGCGGCCCCACGGTAACTCGGGGCCCGCAGCAATCAGCCTGTCCACATTGGAAGACTACCTGCAAGTGCATGGCCGTGAATGGGAGCGCTTTGCCTGGCTGAAAAGCCGCGTCGTAGCGCCTTTTGCCGAGGTGCAAGCCCCGAATGTGCAAGCACTACGCTCCGTGGTACTGCCTTTTGTGTTCCGCAAATACCTCGACTACAACGTTTTTGACTCCTTGCGCACCTTGCACCGTCAGATTCGGGAGCATGCAGCACGCCGCAGTGCAGGCCACCCCGAGCGCGCCAATGATGTGAAACTGTCTCGCGGCGGCATTCGTGAAATTGAATTCACCGTACAACTGCTGCAAGTGGTGCGTGGCGGGCAATTTCCGGAGCTACGCTGCCGCCCCACCCTGGAGGCATTGCAGCGCCTTGCACGATCCAACCTGATGCCGCAAGAGACGGCTCAGCAACTGGCGCAGGCCTATACCTTTTTGCGCAACGTGGAACACCGCGTTCAGTACCTGGATGACCAGCAGACCCATGTGCTGCCCACACGGGACGACGATTTGGCATGGATTGCCCACACCATGGGCTACGCTGACGCCTGCAGCTTCTTGCACCAACTCGACGCACACCGAGAACTGGTGGCTCAAGAGTTCGACACCTTGCTCGGCGGCAACCAAGCGGGGCAGTGTCAAAGTGGCTTATGCAACGGCCCACGTTCTGTACAAAGCAGCACGCCCAACGCCCCGGATCTTGAAACACTGATCGAGCAATTACCGCCCCAAATGGGCGCTCGCATCGCCGAATGGCGTGACCATATCAAGGTGCGTGGCTTGCGCGACGAAGCACGTGCACGCTTGTTCAGGCTGGTGCAGCAAACCGCACAGCGCGTGGCCAGCGGCACCCTGGAAGAGGTGGCGGCCATCCGCTTTATCAACTGGCTCGAGCCACTGCTGCGACGGGAAAGCTATTTGGCACTGCTACTGGAGCGTCCCGCTGTGCATGAGCGTTTGCTGGATTTGCTCGGCGCCGCCAAATGGCCTGCGCGTTACTTGCAGCAACACCCCGGGGTGATTGACGAGCTCGCCAGCGACCAACTTTTTACCGAGCGCTTTAGCGCGACGGATTTCGAACATGAGATGGCGCTGCGTCTCAAAGCCCTCGAAAGTACGGGCGAAGACGACGATGAAAATCTCCTGAACTTGCTGCGCAGAGCCCAGCACGCTGAAATTTTCCGCACGCTGGCGCGCGATGTGGAGCGCGCCATCACGGTTGAGCAAGTTGCCGATGATTTAAGCGCCTTGGCAGACAGCGTCTTGCGTGTCACGGCCCAGTGGTGCTGGGCAAGGCTCAAGCAACGCCACCGGGAAGATCCGCAGTTCGGCATCATTGGTTACGGCAAGCTGGGCGGCAAAGAGCTGGGTTATGGCAGTGACCTGGACATCGTTTTTATTTTTGACGACGCCGACGACAACGCACCAGAGATCTACACCGCGTGGGTGCGCAAACTCATCAACTGGCTGACCGTCAAAACCGGCGAAGGCGACCTGTACGAGATTGATACTGCGCTGCGCCCCAACGGCAACTCGGGGCTGCTGGTGACCAGTTTCAAGTCGTACGCCGACTACCAGCAGCAACGCGGCAGTAACACGGCATGGACCTGGGAACATCAGGCAATGACGCGGGCACGTTTTGTCCTGGGCAGCGAGAGCCTGCGCCAGCGGTTTGATGAAGTACGCACTGCGGTCATCACGGCCCCCCGTGATGCCGCCGCCCTGAAAGAAGAAATCGTGAGCATGCGCGAACGCGTGCGCTCAGCCCATCCAGTCCGGGGTGCGCTGTTTGACGTCAAGCACAGTCCTGGCGGCATGGTGGATGCGGAATTTGCCGTGCAGTACTTGGTGCTGTCCCAGTCCGCACAACACACGGAGCTCACCGGCAATGTGGGCAATATTGCTTTGCTGCAGCGCGCAGAGGCGGCGGGGCTTCTTCCCCCCGGGGTGGGGCAGGCTGCCGCCACGGCATACCGTGAACTGCGGCGTATCCAACACACCTCGCGCCTGGATGAAGGAAACGGACTCGTCTCCCCCGACCTCATCACCGCGCACCGTGATGCCATCTTGGCGCTTTGGCTAGCAGTTTTTGGACATTAATGCCTAGATACACCCACTTCGCCACGCACATTCAGACTGCGGACCGTAGTTCAAATGTAAAAATATGTTCAACCGTGCTTGAACTGTAATGAACCTCGTTGAATTAAATCTCTCGACCATCCCTTATGGTCAACCCATCCCTTTTGCCTTGCGAGGCGTTGGGGGGGGGCTGCTGGCCAACAAAGGGTTTGTCATTCGCTCCGCTGACGACTTGCGAGCTCTGCTGGCCCGTGGTCAAGCCTTGTATGTAGACACCGATGAGTCCGAAGAGAGCTACCGCGCCTTTTTGTCCCAGATTCAGTCCTTGTTGCTCTCTAACAAGCCTCTGAATCAGATTGCCTCCATGACGCTGCAGACCACCACAGCGCCTGCGGCAGCCACGCAAGACAACAGCCCTCCCGCATGGCGCGAGTGGCAACTGGGCCTCACGCAACTGCTGCGCACCCCTGGCGTTGCCGACTTCGCTCAGCGCTTTGAGGATTTGTTCTCGGCATTGAACGCCTATCTGCTCAAAAACCCCGACGGCGCCTTGCTGGCGCTGATGCAGATGTCTGCCGAAGAAACCCGCTACTACAGCGCCACCCACGCCATGCTGTCGTCCGTCATCTGTATGACCGTGGCACGCGAGACTTTGCGCTGGCCAGAAAACCGCGTGCTGCCGCTGGGCCGCGCGGCGTTGAGCATGAACGTGGGCATGGCCCAGTTGCAAGATGAACTGGCACAACAAAGTACCCCGCTGACCCCTCAGCAAGCCCAGCAAGTGGATCAGCACTCCGATGCCTCTGTCAGCATCTTGCGCGCCATGGGCATCACCGACCCTTTGTGGCTGGACGCCGTGCGCACGCACCACCACCGGGCACCGGGCAAGCTGTCGGAAAAAACACTGGCCCAGCAAATGGCCCGATTGATCCAGCGCTCCGACATTTTTGGCGCGCGGATTGCGCCACGCATCAACCGAGAGCCCATGTCCGTCACCTCGGCGATGCAAGCGAGCTATTACGACGAAACCAAGTCCATGGATGAAGCCGGCGCCGCGCTGGTCAAAGCCTTGGGCATTTATCCGCCGGGCGCCTGGGTCAAGCTGGCCAGCGCAGAAATCGGCGTTGTGGTGCGCCGTGGTGCCTCGGCCGCTACCCCCCGCGTGGCAGTGCTGCTCAACAAGTCTGGCATGCCCACTGGCGAGCCCATTCCTCGCGATACAGCGCAGGCTGCCTGGAAAATTGTCAGCCCTGTCGCACACAAAGAGGTGCGAGTTCGCCTACCGCTGGAAAAATTGCTGGCTCTATGATGCGTTGCAGCAGCTTCCAAAGCGTGGCAAAAAATTTGGGAACTAATCCAAAAACTTCCACTCAGACAGCTCTGTAAGGGGGAATCTAGTCCAGTTTTAGTGTTGCGAAGCCGACCTTTGGGTTTGTCCGTCTTGGGGTGCATCTCCTCCCTCCCTCTCTTAATTCACTTCAAGACGCTTCGCAACCTTTTTATTCCAGCCAGGGCGCCATAAGGTGCCCTGGCTTTTTTGTGCGCTCTGCTTGGTTGTATCGGGTTGCACCATGCATACAGAAGCAGGGGCCCCTACAATCTTGCCCCATGAGCCTGTCTTCCATCTCCGCCCTCTCCCCGCTCGACGGCCGCTATGCCGCCAAGCTTTCCGCCCTGCGCCCCATCATGAGCGAACAGGGGTATATGCACCGCCGCGTTCAAGTGGAAATCACTTGGTTTATCGCGCTGTCGGACGCTGGATTTGCTGAATTTGCGCCACTTTCCGAAGGTGCGCGCACTTACTTGCACAGCCTGGTGAGCAACTTCAGCGAAGCCGATGCAGCAGCGATCAAGGAGATCGAGAAGACCACCAACCACGACGTCAAGGCCGTGGAATACTGGATCAAGGGCAAGTTCGATGGCCGCCCTGAGCTGCAAAAAGCGGCGGAGTTTGTGCACTTTGCATGCACCAGCGAAGACATCAACAACACCAGCCACGCCCTGCAAATCCGCGTGGGCCGCGACATGGTGGTGTTGCCCGCACTGGACCGCATCACGCTGAAGCTGCGCGAAATGGCGCACCAGTTTGCCGATGTGCCCATGCTCAGCCGCACGCACGGCCAAACTGCTTCCCCCACCACCGTGGGCAAGGAAATCGCCAACGTGCTGGTGCGCCTGCAAAAGGCGGCCGAGAACATCGCCAACGTGAAGGTACTGGGCAAGATGAACGGCGCTGTGGGCAACTACAACGCCCACCTGTCGGCCTGGCCCGATTTCGACTGGGAAGCGTTTGCCAAGAACGTGATCGAGTCGCCCGAGCCCAAGGGCCTGGGCCTGACGTTCCAGCCCTACTCGATCCAGATCGAGCCGCACGACTACATGGCCGAGTTTTTCGACGCCGTGGCGCGTGCCAACACCATCTTGATCGACTTCTCGCGCGATATCTGGGGCTACGTCTCGCTGGGCTACTTCAAGCAGCGCCTCAAAGCTGGTGAAATTGGTTCCTCCACCATGCCGCACAAGGTCAACCCGATTGACTTTGAAAACGCCGAAGGCAATCTGGGCCTGGCCAACGCGCTGCTCAAGCACCTGTCGGAAAAGCTGCCCGTCTCGCGCTGGCAGCGTGACCTGACGGATTCCACCGTGCTGCGCAACATTGGCGTGGCGCTGGGTTACGCCACACTGGCCTACACCTCGCTGATGACCGGCCTGAACAAGCTGGAGCTGAACGAAGAGCGCCTGCAAGAAGACCTGGACCACGCCTGGGAAGTGCTGGCCGAGCCCATCCAGACAGTGATGCGCCGCTACGGCGTGGCGGGTGCTTACGAAAAGCTCAAGGAAGTCACGCGCGGCAAGACCGTGCTGGCAGCCGATTTGCACAACTTGATCAATGGCTTGGAAATCCCCCAGGCCGACAAGGACCGTCTGCTGGCCATGACGCCTGCGTCGTACATCGGCAAGGCGGCAGAACTGGCCCGCCGCGTGTAAGCACCCAACACGCAAAATCCATAGCTGGTAGCGCTTGATTAACAAGCACTTCAGCACCAAAGAGCTGCCAAAGCGAGGAAACACCAGCGCAGGCAGCTCTTACTTTTGAAACATTCTTTTCAGCCCGCCTGCGGGCGCGCACTGCGAGACACCCGCCATGGCCCTGAAATCCACGGTTTACAAAGCCAATCTGTCGATTGCCGACATTGACCACAGCTACTACGCCGACCACAACCTGACCTTGGCGCGCCACCCCAGCGAGACCGATGACCGCATGATGATTCGCCTCGTCGCGCTGGCCATCAACGCCTGGCAACTGCAAGCCCTGTGCAACGGCGACGGCACCCTGGGCTTTGGCATTGGTTTGAGCGACCCCGACGACCCGGACGTGCACATCACCGACTACACCGGCCAAAAGCGCCTGTGGATTGAAGTGGGCCAGCCCGAGGAAAAGCCCATCAACAAGGCTTGCAACAAGTCGGACCACGTCATCGTCTACCCCTTTAACCACGCGGCCAACGTGTGGTGGAAGGGGCTGGAGGGCAAGGTCAACCGCCAAAGCAAGCTGCAGGTGCACTACATCCCCTCCGATGTGGCGCAAGAACTGGGCAACCTGGCCGAGCGCAGCATGCAGCTGCAAGCCACCATCCAGGAAGGCCAGCTGACCCTGTCCAGCGACAAGGGCACCGTGTTTGTTGAGCCCGAGCGCTGGAAATAAGCCACGGCATCAGACTGCAGCAAGGGGCCGCCGCCTACAATGCGCCCCAGTTTGCATTCACTCCTCTATAAGACTTCAAGGCTGCCACCATGAACATCCTTCGCTTCTCCGACCTGTGCGCCCAAGGCAAAGTCCAAGGCCAGCGCGTGTTTATCCGTGCTGATTTGAACGTGCCGCTGAACGACGCTGGCGAAATCACCGAAGACACCCGCGTGCGCGCTTCTGTGCCGGCCATCGAAATGGCACTGAAAGCCGGCGCCGCCGTGATGGTGACCAGCCACCTGGGCCGCCCCACTGAAGGCGAATTCAAGCCCTCCGACTCGCTGGCCCCTGTCGCCCAGCGCCTGTCGGAACTGCTGGGCCGCGAAGTGCCGCTGGTCGCCAACTGGGTGGACGGCGTGGAGGTGCAGCACGGCCAGGTCGTGCTGCTGGAGAACTGCCGCGTGAACGTGGGTGAAAAGAAGAACAAGCCCGAGCTGGCACAAAAAATGGCCCAGCTGTGCGACATCTTCGTGAACGACGCATTCGGCACCGCCCACCGCGCCGAAGGCACAACCTACGGCATTGCCCAATTTGCGCCCATCGCGTGTGCCGGCCCGCTGCTGTCGGCCGAAATTGATGCACTGAACAAGGCGCTGGCTGCACCTGCACGCCCTCTGGCCGCTATCGTTGCAGGCTCCAAGGTATCGACCAAGCTGACCATTTTGAAGAGCCTGGCCGACAAAGTGGACCAGCTGATCGTGGGCGGCGGCATTGCCAACACCTTCATGCTGGCTGCGGGCCTGAAGATCGGCAAGAGCCTGGCCGAGCCCGATCTGGTGGCTGAAGCCAAGGCCGTGATCGACGCCATGGCTGCCCGCGGTGCCAACGTGCCTGTGCCCACCGATGTGGTCTGCGCCAAGGCGTTTGCGCCCGACGCCGTGGCTACCGTCAAGCCAGCCACCGAGGTGGAAGACGATGACATGATTCTGGACATCGGCCCCGAAACCGCTGCCAAGCTGGCTGAGCAGCTGAAGCAGGCGGGCACCATCGTCTGGAACGGCCCTGTGGGCGTGTTTGAGTTTGACCAGTTTGCCAACGGCACCAAGGTCATCGCGCAGGCGATTGCGGACTCCAAAGCCTTCAGCATTGCGGGTGGTGGCGACACCCTGGCCGCCATTGCTAAGTACGGCATCGAAGACAAAGTGGGCTATATCTCTACCGGCGGTGGCGCATTCCTGGAAGTGCTGGAAGGCAAGACCTTGCCCGCCTTCGAGATCTTGGCCCAGCGCGCCAACGGCTGATCTATTTTTTAGCCAAATTGGCCTCTAGCCCTTATCAATAAAGCGCTAGCAGCTATCAAAAAGCCACCTTGCGGTGGCTTTTTTTTGTGGGGTACTGGTGGTTTAGCTCAGCACGAAGGTGCCGCCCATCCACGCCAGGTAGGCCAGCACCCCAAAGTACACCACGGTGAGCATGTGGCCCAGGTAGCCCAGCAGCACGAATACGCCGTCGCGCTGCATCATGCCCACGGTCAGCAGCAAAATGCCCACGGCCGGCACGGTGTTGGAAAACGGGATCAGCCCCAGCGGCGCCATCAGCAGCAGGCCGCCGAACACCAGCACGGCGCTGTTAAAGCGCTGCATGGCTGCGGTGGTGAGCGCTGGCATGCGGGACTGCAACCAGCGCTCCAGCTTGCCCACGATATTCACGCCCTTGTGCAGCACGGGCTTGAGCTTGTTAGCGTCCATGCCCTTGTCCAGAATGCGCTGCGGCAGCCACGGCAAGCGGTCCAAAAATAGCGCAAATGCCAGCAGCACAATGGCCGCACCAAACACGGTGGACACGCCGGGGATCGACACGGGAATCAAAAACGGCAGGCAGGCAATGGCACAGACCATGAGCATGCCTTCGCGCCCACAGCGCTCCAGCAACTCGCGCAAGGTGATGGTGTCGCCGTGGATATCGTCAATGATGGAGGTGAGCAACTGGCTCAGCATGGTCTTCCTTGTGGGGGCCCGCCTGAGCAGGCCACGGTGTTCAAAATGACGCTTATTGTCGCTTGCCCGCAGGCCACAAGACCGAGGCAATCGCCAGCACCATCAGGCACACCGCCGTCCAGTCTTGCCAGTGCAGCACTTCGCCCAGCCACCAAGCGCCCGTAAACACGCCCAATACGGGGATGAACATCACGCTCAGCATCGAAGCCACCGGCGGCAAACTGCGCGCCAGCACAAACCACACCACCTGGGCAAAACCGACCACCAGCAGGCCGTTGAACAAGATGGTGCCCAGCGCCACCGCATCCGGGGCATGCCACAGCGCATGCTCCAGCGCCACGGCCGCCACCGTCAGCACCAGCGCGGTGATCAGCATCATCCAAAAGGCCATGACCAGCAGCGGCGTTTGCATTTGGGCGCGGCGCATCATTTGCGTGCCCACCGCCCAGCACAGTGCGGCCAGCAAAATCAGCAAAGGGCCAATCGGGTTGCTGCCCAGCGCCCCCAGCTCATGCCACAGCAGCAGCATGACACCGACAAAGGCCGCGCCCACGCCGCCCCATGCACGCAGGCTTAGCCGGTCGTGCCAGATCAGGCTGCCCAGCACCGCTGAAAAAATAGGCATGGTGTAGCCCAAAATGGCAGCGCGCCCACTGGAAACCAGAGGAATCGCCACGATCACCAGGCTGTTCCAGATCACCATGTTGAAAAACGCCAGCAGCCCCAGTGTCCGCCACTCGCCGCGCGGCACCCGCAGGGGCTGCCGCTGCACCCGCAGCACCACCCACACCACCAACACGCCCAGCCACATGGCCAGCGCACGAAAACTCAGCGGGGGGAAATGCGTCACCCCCAGCTTCATGACGGGCCAGTTCACCCCCCATATCAGCGTCAGGAGCACCAGAAGAACCAATTGTCGGGGGGTAAAGGCAGGCATAGGGCGTAGATTGTGCCCGCCACCTACAATTGCCGCTCATGACTTTTCTCGACATGCTGCGCGACGCGTCCACGCGCAACAACTCCATGCTCTGCGTGGGACTGGACCCTGAGCCTTCCAAGTTCCCCGCAGCCATGCGTGGCGACGCTACCAAAATCTACGACTTCTGCGCCGCCATTGTCGATGCCACCCACGATCTGGTGAACAGCTTCAAGCCGCAAATCGCCTACTTTGCAGCCCACCGCGCGGAAGATCAGCTGGAAAAACTGATGGCGCACATGCGCCGTGTCGCACCCCATGTGCCCGTGATCCTGGATGCCAAGCGCGGCGACATCGGCTCGACCGCCGAGCAGTACGCCAAGGAAGCCTTTGAGCGCTATGGCGCCGATGCCGTGACCTTGTCGCCCTTCATGGGCTTTGACTCCATCACGCCTTACCTCAAGTACGAAGGCAAAGGCGCCTTCCTGCTGTGCCGCACCTCCAACCCCGGTGGGGACGACCTGCAGGCCCAGCATTTGGCCGATCTGCCAGGCCAGCCCGCCATGTTTGAGCATGTTGCCAAGCTGGCTCAGGGCCCCTGGAACACCAACGGCCAGCTGGGTCTGGTGGTGGGCGCCACGCGCCCCCACGAGATTGAGCGCGTGCGTGCCGTAGCGCCGACACTGCCGCTGCTGATCCCCGGCGTGGGGGCGCAAGGCGGTGACGCCGTGGCCACCGTGAAAGCCGCGCGCATGGGCGGCGGCCCCATCATCATCAACTCTTCGCGGGCCGTGCTGTACGCCTCGCAAGGGGAAGACTTTGCGGCGGCAGCACGCCAGGCAGCGCTGGATACCCGGGATACGCTCAACCAAGCCGCCCAAGTCGCTTAACTTAAGCCACCGCTATCCCCTTACCCACCCACACGGCCCAAGCCCTGTGGGTTTTTTGTTGCACGCGGCGCTAGACCTTCATCAAAGCGATATCAACAAAATCGCACAATCGTTCTTTTTTTCACAAGAAAGCGCCTTTCAAGTAGCTTTACCTAGGGTTTGCACAGAGGCGTCTCCCTCACCCTCCCACCACAATCCTCGCAAAGGGCACAGACCCTGGGCATGGGGAGGTGTGCCATCTACCGCCATGTCTGTCACTTTTCAACGTCACAAAGACAATTGCGCGGAGACAACATATGAGTGAGCGTCCATGGTTAGCGGCCTACCCTGAAGGGGTTCCAGCAGACATTGATCCCAGCAGCTATCACTCATTGGTGGCCTTGATGGAGCAGGCGTTTAAGGCCTATGCACCACGTTCGGCTTACTCCTATATGGGCAAAGACATCAGCTTCGGCGATGTGGACAGCCAAAGCCAAGCGTTTGCCGCGTACTTCCAGTCTCTCGGCATGCAACCAGGCGACCGCGTCGCCATCATGATGCCCAATGTTCCCCAATACCCGATTGCCGTGGCCGCCATCTTGCGCGCGGGCTTTGTGGTGGTGAACGTCAACCCGCTGTACACCGCCCGCGAGTTGGAGCACCAGCTCAAAGACTCAGGCGCGCGCGCCATTGTCATTATTGAAAACTTTGCCCACACGCTGGAGCAATGCATTACCAGCACCTCGGTGGAACACGTGGTGCTGTGCGCCATGGGCGATATGCTGGGCACGCTCAAAGGCTGCTTGGTGAACTATGTGGTGCGCAACGTCAAAAAGATGGTGCCCGCCTTTCATTTGCCCAAGGCGGTGCGCTACAAAGATGCCATCCGCCGCGGCAGCAGTGCCACCTTCACCAAGGCCAATGTCGGCCCCAACGATATTGCCGTGCTGCAGTACACCGGAGGCACCACAGGCGTCAGCAAAGGCGCGGTGCTCTTGCACCGCCACATCATTGCCAACACCTTGCAGTGTGAAGCATGGTTCAACCCCGTGGTGAATAACCTGCGCAAGAGCGGCGAGCAGGTCACCAGCGTGTGTGCGCTGCCGCTCTATCACATCTTCGCGTTCACGGTGAACATGATGCTGTCCATGCACACCGGGGGCAAAAACATTCTGATTCCCAATCCGCGTGACATCAAAGCCACGCTCAAGGAACTGTCCAATCACAAGTTTCACAGCTTTCCGGCAGTGAACACGCTGTTCAACGGCCTGGCGCACCACGCAGACTTTAATTCTGTGGACTGGAGCCACCTGAAGGTGTCCGTCGGTGGCGGCATGGCCGTGCAGGGCGCGGTTGCCAAGCTCTGGCTGGAAAAAACCGGTTGCCCGATTGTGGAAGGCTATGGCTTGTCAGAAACCAGCCCGGTCGTGAGCTGCAACCCCGTCACCGCCAAGGAATTCACCGGCACCATTGGTGTGCCGCTTCCCAGCACCTACGTGAAACTGGTGGGCGAAGACGGCCACACCGTGACCGAGCCCGGCAAGACCGGTGAAATCGCCGTCAAGGGCCCCCAAGTCATGGCCGGTTACTGGCAGCGCCCGGATGAAACCGCCAAGGTGATGACAGCCGACGGTTACTTCCTCACTGGCGACATTGGCGCCATAGACGAGCGCAGCTTCATCAAAATTGTGGATCGCAAGAAAGACATGGTGCTGGTCAGCGGCTTTAACGTTTATCCGAACGAAGTCGAAGAAGTGGTGGCCATGTGCCCCGGCGTGCTGGAGTGCGCGGTGGTTGGCGTGCCCGATGAAAAGACCGGTGAAGCGGTCAAGCTGGTCGTGGTCAAAAAAGACGACAGCCTGACCGAGGAAGTGCTGCGCAAGTTCTGCCGCGAGAATATGACGGGCTACAAGCAGCCTCGCGTGATCGAGTTCCGCACCGAACTACCCAAAACCCCGGTGGGCAAAATCTTGCGCCGCGAACTGCGTTGATCGCGGCGCCGTACACTGGCAGCACACCCTTTATCCACGGCCCTTCGGGGCCGTTTTTCATGCTTTGTGATTTCTTATGACGCTTGCAATTTTGAGTGCACTGCCCGAAGAGCAGCATGGCCTTGCGCACGCATTGACCCACCGCCAAGAAGTGCGCCGTGCAGGTCGCCACTTTGTCAAAGGCCGCCTCCAGGGGCTGGACGTGGTGCTTGCACTCAGCGGTATTGGCAAAGTTGCAGCAGCCACCACCACCACCACGCTGATTGAGCACTTTGGCATCGAAACACTGGTGTTTACCGGCGTGGCGGGTGGTATTGGCACCGGTGTGCAGGTGGGCGACGTGGTGGTGGCACAGCATTTCCTACAGCACGACATGGATGTGCGCCCCCTGTTTCCACGCTGGCAGGTTCCGGGCTACCCACACCCTACGTTTCACTGCCATCCCACACTCACCGAGCGCCTGTACCAGGCTGCGCTGGACTGCACCCGCACAGCAGCGCAGTGGAATGAGCCCTTGCTGCAAGGCCGTGCCCCGGCGGTACATGCCGGGCTGATTGCCAGTGGCGACCAATTCATTGTCTCTGCCAGCCTTTCCCAGGCCATGCATGGCGACTTCCAAGCGGCAGGCCTGCATGCTTTGGCCGTGGAAATGGAAGGCGCTGCGATTGCACAGGTCTGCGCGGACTACGGCATCGCTTTTGCGGCGGTGCGCACCATTTCAGACCGTGCCGACGATGCCGCGCACGTCGACTTCCCGGCCTTCGTCAGCGCAGTGGCCAGCCGCTACGCCCAGCACATCGTTGCGCAGTTTCTCAGCAGCGAGCGCGTGTAAAGACGGCGGCCACGCTGCTTGCGGATCACGGATTTTCGCTACGGGATTCATGGGGGAATTTTCTGGCTAATTCTTACAATGGCTGATTGGGCTGCGCTTTCTGAGTGCAACGGTGTGCTTTGATGCACATCTTTCTGCTTTTTCCGTTGATCCATCCATCTTCCAGCGCCTTCATGAAACCTGTGGCCTTCGCCCATCTTTCCTCTTCCGCTTCGCGCAGCCGCTCCGTGGCACGCCGCGTCACGGCCATAGGCATCGCCATGATGGCCTTGATCCTGCTCATTTTGAGTTGGGTGGTCTCTACCATCAGCACCCAGACTGCGCGGGAGCAACTCATCGCCAGCGTCACCCACACCACCGAGGGGCTGGTCGCCTCGATTGACACCGTCGATCAAGCCAACCGCCGCATGGTGGAGCGTGCTTCGTCCGCATTCGCCCGCTACTTCGCGGGCACGGTGGAGCTGGACACCGCAACCACCAGCTTGACGTTGGATGGGCAGGTGCTGAACGCACACTTTGGCGTGGTCGATCAGTTCAGCGAAGACACCGGCGGCGTGGCCACCATCTTTGCCCGCAAGGGCGATGACTTTGCGCGCATTAGCACCTCGCTGCGCAACCTGCAGGGCGAGCGCGTCATGCACACCTTGCTCGATCGCAACCACCCGGCCTATGCACGCATGCTCAGCGGGGCCCCTTATGTAGGACGCGCCAACTTGTTTGGCAAACCTTATATGACGGCCTACCAGCCGATGCGCAACGCCTCTGGTGATGTGGTGGGCATTTTGTTTGTGGGCACCGATTTGAGTGCCTTCCAAGCAGGCATGCAGCAGCAAGTCAGCAACACCCGCCTGTTTGAACATGGCGGGGCGATGGTGATTGCCCCCGGCGCCCGTCTGGAAGATGCGGTGTTCATTGCACACCCCACGCACCAAGGCCAAAAAGTACTGGAAGTAGCGCCCCAAGCGCGCGCCTCCCTTGAGCAATTGGCCAGTCGTAGCGATGGATTTGCGCGTGATGTCACCGCCTTGCTCCCAGAGCAAGGCAGCCACCCCTGGGCTGTGCTGCGCAAGACCCAGGAAGGCTGGTGGGTGATTACCGAGGTGTCCGATGACGAGGCCATGGCCGCACAGCGCCACGCGCTGGTGCTGCTGTGGTGCGCCATGGCCGTAGCCTTGGCGGTATTGGCTGCAGGGCTGCTGTTCACGCTCAAACGGGGTGTCTCCGCACCGCTGCATGAGTTAACCCAAGCCATCACGCGGATTGCGCAAGGCGATCTCACCCACCCTTTTCACAGCACGCGCCGGGATGAGGTGGGTGATTTGATCCACGAGGTGGAAGGCATGCGCCAGCGCTATGTCGACATGCTGCGCCAAGTGAATGTGGCCGCCCACAGCATTGCCAGCGCCAGCAGCCAGATTGCCCAAGGCAATGTGGACCTGTCGGAACGCACGGAAAACACGGCGCAAAGTCTGGCGCGCTCCGCCCAGAGCATCGAAGAAGTCACCCACGGCGTGCGCCAGTCTGCCGATGCAGCACGCCAGGCCCACCAGCTGTCAGCGTGTGCGGTGGAAGTGGCCTCACGCGGCGGGCAGGTGGTCAGCAACGTGGTAGCCACCATGGGCGCCATCAATGACAGCAGCCGCAAGATTGGCGACATCATCGGCGTGATTGATGGGATTGCGTTCCAGACCAACATTCTGGCCCTGAACGCAGCAGTCGAAGCCGCCCGTGCGGGTGAGCAAGGCCGTGGCTTTGCCGTGGTCGCAGGTGAAGTGCGCACGCTGGCGCAGCGCAGTGCAGCCGCCGCCAAGGAGATCAAGACGCTGATCAGCACCTCGGTGGACAAGGTGGAATCCGGTGCACGGTTGGTGCAAGACGCTGGCCAGACCATGGAGGAAATCGTGGGCTCCGTGCAGCGCGTGGGCGACATCATTGGCGAGATTTCTGCAGCGGCCAGCGAGCAAGCTACCCGCATCAGCCAGGTCAACCACGATGTGACGCAGCTTGACCAGTTGACCCAGCAAAACGCCGCCTTGGTCGAAGAATCGGCCGCAGCCTCGCAAAGCATGCGCGAACAAGCAGCTCGCCTGGAAGACGCGGTCAGCGTCTTCCAACTGACGGAGGCCCCAGACGACCACAGCCGCCCCGGCAGCAGCATGCCCCCAGCACTGCTGCAGCCTTAATCTACCCACATCAGCCGCACCTGTGCAGCCCCTGCGGCCACTGCTGCAGCGGGCTTGCGCAAGGGTGCACAATGCACGGATCAGCGGCCTGTGCGCCGCACTGCTTTCGGAGGTTCGCCATGAACGCACGCATGCCCTCCAGTGCTTTGAACACCGCTCAAGCCCTGGAACAAGTCAGCCAGAAGTGGGACAACGACATCGTTGGCCAGCTCAAGGACTACATTGCCATTCCCGCCAAATCCCCCATGTTTGCGCCCGACTGGGAGCAGCAGGGCCTGCTGGACACCGTGCTGCGCAACGCCGCCAGCTGGGTGCAGGCGCAGCAAGTGCCCGGCCTGAATCTGGAGATTGTGCGCATGCCGGGGCGTACCCCCGTGCTGTTTTTTGAAGTGGAAGGCACCCAGCCCGGCGCGAATGCCGCCGATGCCAACACCGTGCTGATGTACGGCCACCTCGACAAACAACCCGAATTTGAAGGCTGGCGCAGCGACCTGGGCCCCTGGACGCCCAAGTACGAGGACGGCAAGCTGTATGGCCGCGGCGGTGCCGATGACGGCTATGCCGTGTACGCCAGCGTGGCGGCCGTGCAAGCGCTCAAAAGCCAGAACGTGCTGCACCCGCGCATCGTCGGCATTATTGAAACCGCCGAAGAAAGCGGCTCGCGCGATCTGCTGCCTTATGTGGATGCGCTGCGCCCCCGCTTGGGCAATGTGGATTTGGTCATTTGCCTGGACAGCGGCGCAGGCAATTACGACCAGCTATGGCTGACCACCAGCCTGCGCGGCATGGCCAGCGGCACGCTCAAGGTCGAAATCCTCACCGAAGGCATTCACTCGGGCGACGCCTCGGGCGTGGTGCCCTCGTCGTTTCGCATCATGCGCCAGGTGCTCGATCGCCTGGAAGACAGCGCCACCGGCCGCATGCTGCCCGCTAGCTTTCACTGCGAGGTGCCTGCCGAGCGTCTGGCCCAGGCCCGCGCCACCGCCGCCATCCTGGGCGAGGAGACCTACCGGCGCTTCCCCTGGGCGCATCACGACTGCGGCGGCAGCACGCTGGTGGCCCTGCCCACCACCACCGACCCGGTGCAAGCCCTGCTCAAACGCACCTGGGAGCCCACGCTGTCCGTCACCGGTGCGGAGGGCTTTCCCACGCTGCAAAACGCTGGCAACGTGCTGCGGCCCTACACCGCCTTCAAGCTCAGCCTGCGCCTGCCGCCCCTGGTCGATGCCGCCACCTGCGTGCAGGAGATGAAGGCCTTGCTGGAGGACAACGCACCGTACCAGGCCAAGGTGACCTGGGAAGGCATGTCCAGCTCCAGCGGCTGGAATGCGCCAGACATGACGCCCTGGTTTGAAAATGCACTGAACCAAGCCAGCCGCGCCCACTTTGGCGCCGACTGCGGCTACATCGGCCAAGGCGGCACCATTCCGCTGATGAATTTGCTGAGCCAAGGTTTCCCCAAAGCCCAGATGATGGTCTGCGGCGTGCTCGGACCCAAGAGCAATGCCCACGGGCCCAACGAGTTCCTGCACGTGCCTTATGCCAAGAAACTGACCGCCGCCGTGGCCCAAGTGATTGCGGCCATGCCCGTGACGCACCCGGCACACGCAACGTCTGAGGCAGGCACAGACAGCACAAGCGCCTGAGTCACCCCTGCCACATCAAAAAAGAAAGCACCTTGCGCAGGTGCTTTCTTGCTTTCAGGGCTTAAAAACCTTGAAGTCTTTATAAATTGAACGCAAGACGCTCACTTTTACAGAGCATCTTCCTCACACAAGGCCGCTGCTTGGCGGGGCACCCAGCCTGCTGGCGCAGCAAGCTCGCCAAACATCACCTGATTGCGGCCCGCGCGCTTGGCGCTGTACAGGGCCTTGTCGGCGCGATCGAGGGTAACTTCCAACATCTCGCCCGCAATATGCTCGGCCAGACCGATCGAGACAGTCATCTGCATGCCCGGGGGGGCATCGGGCATGGTGGTGCCCTCCACCGCCGCACGCACCCGCTGCAGGGTGAGCATGGCGCCCGCCACATCGGTATCGCTGAGCAGCAGCACAAACTCTTCGCCACCCCAGCGCGCCAGCACATCGGAGTTGCGGATGTTGTCACGCACCGTTTGCGCAAACGCTTTCAACGCCATGTCGCCCACGCCATGGCCATAGGTGTCATTGATGCTTTTGAAATGGTCAATGTCCATCTGAGCCAGCAGCATGGTGCGCACACCCCGCACGCAGCGGCGCTGCTCCAGCTCCAGCAGCTCGCGCATGTGGCGGCGATTGATCAGCCCAGTGAGCGCATCGCGCGAGGCCAGCTCACGGTTTTCCTCCAGCGCCGCTGCCAGCTCCTGCCGTTGTTTGCGCAGCCGCCCGCGCAGCTGGTACAGACGCAAACTGAGCAGCATGCACCCCGTCAGCATCAACACCAGCACCAGCGCGTAGGCAATTTCAAGGGCTGGCTCGGTGCTGTTGTCGAGCTGGATGATGAACAGCACCGCCAAGGAAAAAGCGCCCAGTGCATACAGCGACACCGCCACAATTTGCTTGGCGCGCAGATTGAGCGCGGCAAACAGCATCGTCACAGCCAGCAGGCCCGGGACGATGCCGCGCGCCTCCGCGGCCAGCACATAGGCCACCGCACTGCAGGTGATGGCCCAGAGAATTTGCTGGAACGTCATGGAGGGGTCGCGCCAGCGTGCGCTCCAGCCACACCGCACCAGCGCCGCCATCACCGTCAGGCCACCCACCGCCACCACCGACCACCACGCCATCGCCTGCAGCGGCGCCAAACCGGTGTAGCCCAGCCACAGCATGACGCCCGCACTGCCCAGCATGAGCAACACCGCCAACATGGCCATACTGGAGCGAACGCGCAGCGTAGGATCGGCGGAAAACAGCCAATCTATGCCGCGCTGGCTGAGAGTGCACAAGTTGATGTCCTTGGGGTTGGAGGACGCGGCGTCAGATTCTGTCATCCGGGCGTCACTTGTAATATTTGGTTACGTGATTCTGGACAGAGTCTAAAAATCAAACCCCAGGGTTTTCCTTGTGCAATGTGAACTAATGTTTACCTCCCGCAGCACTCCCGACCGAAAGTTAAAGACGGCGCCTTGTCCTACAAAGTGGACAACACCAAGGCTGCCAAAGGAGCCGTTTCTGCACGCAAGGTGCGTGGCCCCAAGGTCACCGGCACAAAGCCACACCCCCGTGCCAGCGCCTCTTCTGCGGCCGTCAAGCCGCCTTCCGGGCCGGACAGAAAGAACACTGGCTGCGCATCCTCTGCGGGCGCCAGCACTTGCTGCAGCGGCTGGGTGCCTGCCGCCAAGGAAAGTACCGCGCGCAGGCCCGGTGCTGGCGCTGGCTGCAGCCACTGCGCCAGCGTGACTGCTTCGTGGATCACCGGCACGCGGTTGCGCCCGCATTGCTCACAGGCCGCCACCGCCACGGCCTGCCAATGCGCGCGTTTTTTGTCCCCGCGCTCGCCTTTGAGCTTGAGCACACTGCGCTCGGCCAGCAGCGGGGTGATGCTGGTCACACCCAGTTCCGTGGCTTTCTCGACCAGCCAGTCCATGCGCTCATTGGCGGTAATGCCGGCCAGCAGGTGCACGGGGCGCAGATTCTCACGGTCTGCAGCCACATGGCTGTCCACACGCACCTGCACATCGCTGCGGCCCATGCGCAAGATGGTGGCCTGCCATTCGCCGCCGGGGCCGTCTTGGCGGCCCTCAAACAAGGTGATGGTGTCGCCGGGCTGCATGCGCAGCACTTGCACGTGGCGGGCTGCTCCTGCAGGCAACTCCACGTCGATACCGGCAGACAGTGGAAGGGGGCAGTAGAAACGGGGCATGGCAGCCTTAAAAAAAGAAGCTGCTGGCGCACAGCAAATAATGATTTCAGATTGTTTTGATTCTGAAACCAAGTATTTACAAGCGCTAGCAGCTATGGTTTTACATGCGCCCGTAGGCGAAGCCTACTTGAGGCTGGATGTTTTCGATCTGGTCAATCAAGCGCAGCAGCGGGCCCAATTCACGGTAGCGGCTGCAGGTCGAGCGCAGGTAGTGGATAAAGCGCGGGGTGTCGGCCAGGTATTTGGGCTTGCCATCGCGCAGCGTCAGGCGCGCAAAAATGCCGGCCACCTTCAGGTGGCGCTGCAATCCCATCCACTCCACAGCGCGGTAGAACTCGCCAAAGTCATCACCCCAGCCGCTGGCGCTCTTGGCGCCCACCAGCCCGGCCTTGCGCGCCTTTTCCCAGTAACGCACGGTAATGTCGATGACAAAATCCTCCTCCCAGGTCAGGAAGGCGTCGCGCAGCAGGCTGGCAATGTCATAGGTGATGGGGCCGTAGACCGCATCCTGAAAGTCCAGGATGGACAGCCCCTTGCCCTCTTGGGCGGGCAGCATCAGATTGCGCGCCATGAAGTCGCGGTGCACATAGACGCTGGGCGCTGACAGGTTGTGCGCCACGATGGCGTCAAACGCTTTGGCCAGCACGGCTTGCTGCTTGTCGTCCAGCGTGACCTTGCGGTGCTGGGCGATGTACCAGTCTGGAAACAATTGCAGCTCGCGGCGCAGCAAGGCCTCGTCATACACCGGCAGCACACCGGGCTTGGAGGCCAGTTGCCACTGCAGCAGCAAGTCCGTCGCTTCGCGGTACCACGGCTCGGCAGCGCGGGGCTGCTCGGGGTTCAAGATTTCAATCAGCGTGCGGCTGCCCATATCGGTGAGCAACATAAAGCCGTTGGCCGCATCCCACGCCAGCACCTCAGGCACGGGCAGCCCCGCCTGCGCCATCAAGGCCTGCACCTGCACAAAAGGCTGGCAGTTTTCTTTGTCGGGCGGCGCGTCCATCACAATCAGGCTGTGGCCGCTGTCGGTATCAATGCGCAAGTAACGGCGAAAGCTTGCGTCCGCCGAAGCAGCGCGTAAACTTTGCGGCCGCAGCGCATGCTGCTGTGTCAGGCTGCTCAGCCATTGTTCAAACAATGCTTGACGGCCGGAATCGGCCCAAACAACGGTAGATGTGGGGAGGATAGGAGCGCTCATGGATAATCCGATTCTACAAACGGCCTGGATCCCCTCCGCGCTTGCCCTCTATCTCCGCCTTGATTGAATGCGCCTGTGAGCCCACACGCTTTTTCTTTGCCCCCACAAATTTCCTCGTACCGCCTGCGTCCGCTGGCGGCGTCCTTGGCAATGGCATGGGCCGCCACGGCGGCTTGGAGCGTGCAGGCACAGAGCGCAGCGCCCAGCCTGTGGGACACCGCGCTGCCCGCGCCGCAGCTGAAATCCAGCAGCCAGCTGCAAGAGTTGATTCCCGCCGCAACCCGCGAACAGCTGCCCTCGTACATCAAAGCCGAGCAAATTTCCGGGCAGGCCGATATCAATGCCGTTTTGGAAGGCGGCGCGGAATTGCGCCGTGGTGACACCGTGATTCGCGCCGACCGCGTGGAGTACACCCTGGCCGATGACACCGTCAACGCCGAAGGCAATGTGCACATCAACCGCGGCGGTAATGTCTACCAAGGCGCAGCCTTGAAGCTGCAAGTGGATGCGTTTCAGGGCGACTTCACCAATGCCACCTACCAGTTTCTGGAAACCCAGGGGCATGGTGACGCAGAGCGCGTGGAATTTATCGACCGCGACAACTCGGTCATCTACAAAGCCACCTACACCACCTGCCTGCGTGACGACAGCGCCAGCTGGGAACCTGACTGGATGATCCGCGCCAATCGGATTACGCTGGATCGTGTGGAAGATGTCGGCGTAGCCTATGGGGGAGCGCTGGAATTCAAAGGCGTGCCCATCCTCCCGGTGCCTGCCATCAGCTTTCCGCTGTCGGACAAACGCAAATCGGGTCTGCTGCCGCCCACCATTGGCATCGACAGCGTCAGTGGTGTGGAATACAGCCAGCCTTACTACTGGAACATTGCGCCCAATCGCGATGCCACCATCACACCTACGCTGATGTCCAAACGCGGCATTAGCCTGGGCACCGAGTTTCGCTACCTGGAGCCCACCTACTCCGGGGTGCTCGATACCCTGTACATGCCCAATGACAAACTGCGGGACCGTGATCGCTGGGGCTACAACTGGCGCCACGTCACCTCGCTGCACAGCCCGGTGGGCAATCTGGGCCTGCAGTGGAACCTCAAACGCGTCAGCGATGACAACTACTGGCGTGATTTTTCACGGATGCCAGGAGACGGCAGTCGCTTCGGCAGTTCCGACCAACGCTTGCTCAGCAGCGATGGGAAACTGTCGTGGAGCTCCGGCAAACACTATGTTTCGCTGTACGCGCAAAAGTGGCAGGTCTTGCAAGACATAGATGCTCCCATCGCCCCACCGTTTAACCGCATGCCACAACTACAGTGGCGCTACGACACGACATCCTGGGCAACCCAGGGTTGGGATGTCAATCTGATGGCGGAAACCACGCGCTTTGAGGCCGATACTTGGGACCAGCAAAAACGCCCCGATAACGGACAGCGCAGCTATGTGCTGAGCCAGATCAGCAAGCCATTTTTGCTGCCTGGTGGTTTCATCACGCCCAAGGTGCAGTTGCATGCCAGCAACTACCAGTTTGATGATTTGTCCAGCGCACGCCCTCGCACCAAGTCTTTCGCCATTCCAACGCTGAGCCTGGACAGCGGATTGGTGTATGAACGTGATACCGCACTGCTGGGGCGCAGCTACTTGCAAACGCTGGAGCCACGTGCGTTCTATACCTACACGCCCTACCGTGACCAAAGCATGGTGCCGCTGTATGACACCGCACTCACTGACTTTAACTTTGGCTCCATCTACAACGAAAACAGCTACACCGGGCACGACCGCATCGCTGACAACAACATGCTGACCCTGGGGGTGACCACCCGCTACCTCAAGCCCGATGACGGCTCTGAAGTGGCGCGCTTGGGCGTTGCGCAGCGGCTGCGCTTTCAAGACCAGCGCGTGGGCCTAGGCTATGACATTTTGGGCGAAAAAGGCTGGTCCGACATTTTGGTCGGCGGCGGTATCACCTGGAGTTCGAAATGGAGCACCGATGCCTTGGTGCAATACAACCGGGACATCCAGCGCACCACCCGCTCCTCCATCAGCGGGCGCTACACACCCGCTCCTTACAAGGTCCTCAGCGCCGCTTACCGCTATCAGCGCGCCAACAGCCTGCCGATCCTCAACCAGGGCAGCGAACAGGTGGACTTTGGCTGGCAATGGCCCCTCAACGGCGGTAATAAGAATGCCTTTGGCGAAGCCACTGGTGCAGGGCGCTGGTACAGCGTAGGGCGCCTGAACTACAGCATGCAGGACAAAAAACTGGTCGACGCCATCGTGGGCTTTGAATACGACAGCTGCTGCTGGATTGGCCGCGTAGTGGTGGAACGTCTGCAAAACAGCCGCCAAGCCGCCAACACCCGCCTTCTCTTTCAAATCGAATTTGTGGGCTTCTCTCGCTTGAGCCTGGGCGCAGATCCGCTGCGCAGCTTGCAAGAGTTCGTCCCTGGCTACCGCCCCTTGCGAGATAGCAATCGCACCGTGCCCAGCCGCTTTAGCAATTACGACTAATCCTTTTATGCGCCACTTGATTTCCTCGCCCCGCCATATCGCCCTAGGACTGGTTTGTGCCGCCGTCTTTTCGGCATGGTCTGCCCACGCACAAGGCATGCGCGCCCAGGGTGGCGACAAAACCCTCTCGCGTGCTTTGTCCACTTCCAGCCAGCCTGCAGCGGTGACCGCGCCGAGCCAAGGTCTGCGCTCGGCAGACTACATTGTGGCGGTGGTCAATGCAGAGCCCGTGACCAACAACGAGGTGCGGGCGCGCATGCAGCGGGTCTTGCAAGCCATGCAAGCGCAAGGCGCCAAACAAATCCCTCCCCGCGATGAGCTCGCCCGCGAAGTGCTGGAGCGCTTGATTGTAGAAAAAGCCCAGGTCCAAACCGCCAAAGAAACCGGCATCAAAGCCGACGACTATGCGGTAGACCAGGCCATCCAAAACATGGCACAGCAAAACGGTTTGAGCCCGGAAGCCATGCGTCGCGAAATGGCCCAGCAAGGCATTTCCGAGAAATCGTTCCGCGAAGAGATCCGCAACCAGTTGCTGATGCAGCGTCTGCAAAACCGCGAAGTCGATGGCCGCGTCAAGGTCAGCGAACACGACATCGACCAATACATGGCCGAGCAGCGCCGCCAAAACGGTCAGACCGACATGGCCAGCGCCACCATCAATCTGGGCCACATCCTGATCGCCGTGCCAGAGCGCGCCAGTCAGGCTGAAGTCGCACAGCTGCAAGCCCGCGCACAGCAAGCGCTGGAAGCTGCGCGCACGGAACCGGATTTTGCAGCCGTTGCCAAACGCTTTTCAGACGGCGGGCAAGCCGTTTTAGGCATGCGCCCTGCCAGCCGCTACCCCAGCTTGTTTGTCGAGTCCGTAGGTGCCACCCCTGTGGGCGGCATTGTGGGGCCCATTCGCTCGGCTGCGGGCTTTCACATCTTGAAAGTGATTGACAAGAGCGCCAGCGGCGTGGCCGCCGTGGTCACCCAAAACCATGCACGCCACATCTTGCTGCGAACTTCGCCACAATTGGGGGAGCGTGAAGCCGCTCAGCGCCTGTCTGATCTGCGCCAGCGTCTGGAAGGCGGAGCCAGCTTTGAAGACTTGGCCCGCCAGTACTCCGAAGATGGCAGTGCCAAAATGGGCGGAGACTTGGGCTGGGCAGGCCCCGGCCGCTATGTACCAGAGTTTGAGCAAGCCCTGAATGCCTTGCAACCCGGCCAAGTCAGCCAGCCCGTGGTTTCCCGCTTTGGTGTGCACCTGATTCAACTGGTGGATCGCCGCCAAGCCACATTGACTCCACGCGAGCAGCGCGAAATGCTGCGCGACGTGGTGCGCGAAGAAAAGCTGGAGAAGGCCCATGCCAACTGGCTGCAAGAATTGCGCGGACAAGCCTATGTGGAATACCGCGAGCCACCCCAATAATTTTTCCGCGTGAAACATATTCCCCGCAAACGTTTCGGCCAGAACTTTCTGACCGACCACGGCATCATCGACTCCATCGTCAAGGCGATTGACCCCAAACCCGGCCAACCGCTGGTTGAGATTGGCCCCGGCCTGATGGCGCTGACACAGCCCCTGGTCGAACGCACCGGCCACCTCACCGTGATTGAGCTGGATCGTGACTTGGCTGCGCGCCTGCGCACCAAGCCCCAGCTCAACGTGATCGAGTCGGACGTGCTCAAGGTCGATTTCACGGCCTTGGCCCAGAGCCTGAACGTGCCCAAACTGCGCGTCGCAGGCAACCTGCCCTACAACATCTCTTCGCCCATCCTGTTCCACCTGCTGGAACATGTCGATGTCGTGCAAGACCAGCACTTCATGCTGCAAAAAGAGGTGATTGACCGCATGGTGGCCGATGCAGGCAACGCCGACTACGGGCGCCTTTCGGTGATGCTGCAATGGCGCTACGCCATGGAGAACGTGCTGTTTGTGCCGCCTGAGAGCTTTGACCCACCACCCAAGGTCAACAGCGCCGTGGTGCGCATGGTGCCGCGCGAACAGCCCGCTGCGCTGAACCCCAAGCTGCTGGAAGAGCTGGTGCAGGTGGCCTTTAGTCAGCGCCGCAAGATTTTGCGCAACACGCTGGGCAAATGGCTGGACGAGAAAGGCTTTGCAGGCAACTTTGACGTGCAGCGTCGCGCCGAAGAAGTGCCCGTGGCGGAATATGAAGCCTTGGCCGCGCAGCTTGATCAAAAATAAGAGCTTTTGGCGCTTGCTGCATAAGCGCTAATGCCATATTTGATCCATAAAAAAAGCGCCCTGATGGGCGCTTTTTACGTGGCGACTGCAGTTACAAAAATGAGTAAAAGCAGCGAAAAGCAATTTTGCGCTCGGCCCAGTAGTCCGCCGCATCGCGAAAGCAATCCAGGAACTGCTCACGCACCTCTTTGTCAAACTTGTGCGCAATCGGCAACTGATCCAGCACCACCACAAAGCCAGGCTGGGGCCCCGCCTTGTGCAAGGGATCGGTCAGGCAGTCGTACAGGGCATCAAAGTTTTTGCCAAAGTGTGCGGGAAAGTGAAACTGCACCGCAATCAAATCCAGCGCATCTTGCTTGGTTTGGGCATGGGCCAAATTCGCGTACAGAAAATGCTGGCCCGTGGCTTGGGCCGCTTGCTGCAAATCCGCAATGCGGAAGGCACGAATGGATTGCACGATGTTGCTGCGCACACCCCGCAAAAGCTGCTGGGGCTCGGGACAAGACGGTGTGTCCATCTCCGTAATTCTTTCTATAGCTCGTAGTTGCCCACCCAAACCGGGGAGCGTAGGCGTAATGGAGAGCGCGCTGCCCCACAAGTTCCCGAATATGGCGGGGTGAAGTCCCCCCTCCAGGTCTAGAGCGCTCATGGCAGGATCTTCCGAAAACTGTTGTAGTGGTCGCTGGTGTAGTAACAGGCTTGCGGCTGCGTCGGTGGCTCCCCGCCACACACAATGCGCCGGGCCCCACGATCTCGGGCCCACGGTGTTTTGACGGTGTATTCGCGGTAGTAGCCCCGTGGGTGGCTGGGCAACAAGCGCTCGCGATTGCCAAACACGGTGCCGTCTTTGTCGTAAGGGAAAGGCCCACCCTTGAAAATCAACCGGTAGGTGGTGCGCGCTTGTGAAGGCAGCTCTGCCAAAGACACCTCGGGAAGCGCTGTCGGCAACGGCCCCCGAGCCTGCAGTGCGGGAACAGCTGCCGCCAGTGCCACCCCCACCACCAGTGCACCCGCCGCCCGACATACCGGACGGACGATTACATTCCGCATCACGCAACACCTTTCAGAAATTCCGGATCAGCCCAGAAATTCGAGGAGCAAGTGTGACGCAGCGATATTCAAATTGCAAGAACAAAGGGCTGATCGCCATCAGCAATCAGCCCTTTTCTGCCATGGATTAACGACCGACGTTGGCGTCTGCAACCGTCAATGCCGTCATATTCACAATGCGACGCACCGTGGTGCTCGGGGTCAGCACATGCACGGGCTGGCTTGCACCCAGCAGCACCGGGCCAATCGCAATACCTCCACCCGCAGCTTCCTTGAGCAGGTTGTAGGAGATGTTGGCTGCGTCCATGTTGGGCAGCACCAACAGATTGGCTTCACCACTCAAGGTGCTGTTGGGCATCAACTTGCCACGCGCTTCGGCGTCCAGCGCCACGTCGCCATGCATCTCGCCATCCACTTCCAGCCAAGGCGCTTGAATGCGCAGCAGCTCCAGGGTGGTGCGCATCTTCACAGCGCTGGGCTGGTTGCTGGAGCCGAAGTTGGAGTGGCTCAGCAGCGCCACCTTGGGCTTGATGCCAAAGCGCATCATCTCTTCGGCCGCCATCATGGTGATCTCAGCCAGTTGCTCTGCAGTGGGGTCGTAGTTCACGTGCGTGTCCACCAGGAACACCTGGCGCTCGGGCAGCATCAAGCCATTCATGCAGGCGTACGTCGTCGCCCCCGCCTTCTTGCCAATCACCTGGTCGATGTAGTTCAGGTGCATATGGGTGTTGTGCCAGGTACCGCAGATCAGTCCATCCACTTCACCCTTGTGCAAAAGCATGGAGCCAATCAGCGTCAGGCGGCGGCGCATTTCGATCTTGGCAATCGGAGCGGTGATGCCCTTGCGCTCCGTCATGCGGTGGTAGGTTTGCCAGAAGTCGCGGTAGCGGGGGTCGTCTTCCACATTCACCACATCGTAGTCTTTGCCTTGCTCCAGGCGAAGACCAAACTTTTCAATGCGCTGGGCAATCACGGCGGGGCGGCCGATCAGGGTGGGGCGGGCAATGCGCTCATCCACCACGATCTGCACGGCACGCAGCACGCGCTCTTCTTCCCCTTCGGAGTAGGCCACGCGCTTCTTGGCGGCCTTTTTGGCCACCATAAAGATGGGCTTCATCACGGTGCCCGAGGCATACACAAAGGTCTTCAGGTGCTCGCGGTACGCATCCATGTCTTGGATGGGGCGCTTGGCCACACCGCTCTGGGCAGCCGCTTGCGCCACGGCTGGGGCCACGATCAGCATCAAGCGCGGGTCAAACGGCTTGGGAATCAGGTATTCCGGGCCAAAGCTCAGCGGCTGGCCCACATAGGCGGCCGCAACTTCTTCGGATTGCTCGGCCTCTGCCAGTGCTGCGATGGCGTGCACGGCGGCAATTTCCATCTCGGTCGTGATGGTGGTGGCGCCGCAGTCCAAGGCCCCACGGAAGATGTAGGGGAAGCACAGAACGTTGTTGACCTGGTTGGGGTAGTCCGTGCGGCCGGTGGCGATGATGGCATCGTCGCGCACAGCCTTCACGTCTTCCGGCAGGATTTCGGGGTTGGGGTTGGCCAGGGCAAAAATGATGGGCGTGGCCGCCATCTTGGCGACCATGTCTTTTTTCAGCACATTGCCCGCCGACAGGCCCAAGAACGCATCAGCGCCTTCGATCACTTGGCTCAGGGTACGCAGGTCTGTCTTTTGCGCAAACTGGGCTTTGTCTTCGTCCATCAGCTCGGTGCGGCCTTCGTAGACCACGCCAGCAATATCGGTCACAAACACGTTCTCGCGCTTCAGGCCCACTTTGAGCAGCAGGTTCAAACACGCCAGTGCAGCCGCACCCGCGCCCGAAGCCACCAGCTTGATCTCCGCAATGTTTTTGCCCGCCACTTTCAGCGCATTGACCATGGCCGCAGCCACGGTGATGGCGGTGCCGTGCTGGTCGTCGTGGAAGACGGGAATGTTCATGCGTTTGCGCAACTCGCGCTCAACATAGAAGCACTCGGGCGCTTTGATGTCTTCCAAGTTGATGGCGCCAAAGGTGGGCTCCAGCGCGGCAATCACTTCCACCAGCTTTTGCGGGTCTTTTTCATCGATTTCGATGTCAAACACATCCACGCCGGCGAACTTCTTGAACAGCACGCCCTTGCCTTCCATGACCGGCTTGGAAGCCAGCGCGCCGATGTCGCCCAGGCCCAGCACGGCGGTGCCGTTGGAGATCACACCCACCAGGTTGCCACGGCTGGTGTACTTGAACGCGGCCGCTGGGTCTTTGACAATTTCTTCACAAGGCGCCGCTACGCCGGGCGAGTACGCCAGCGCCAAGTCATGCTGGTTGGCCATGGGCTTGGTGGCAGCAATCGCAATCTTGCCGGGCTTGGGAAACTCGTGGTATTCCAGTGCAGACTGGCGCAGCAGTGCACGTTTATCGGGCAAGGCGGGGGTGGTGTTCTCTGGCATATCGTCTCGTCTCCCAGGACGCAAAAGTGGTGATTGCACCAATCCATCTTTGCGGTGCAACCTTTGGAATTTATCGAGCCATTGTAGGTGGTTGCTATCAAAAACAGGGGGTGCTCAGGTGCTCCCTAGGGTCAAACACCTTCAACCCAGAGCACCTCAATCGTGGTTCGCGAAATTCAGCAAACCGACAGCCTACAAGCGCTGCACCCGCATAGAAGCCGCTATGCTCGGCATCGTTAACACTACTAAACATTGATTAGGGAATCTAATGAAGCAGTCGGCACATTCTTCTGTTGCGATGTGGCGCGCCACTTTGGGCGCCGTGACTTTGGCTGCGGCCAGCCTCAGCGGCGGCGCCCACGCCGCCGACGCTTACCCCAGCAAGCCCATCACGCTGGTGATTCCTTTCTCGCCAGGCGGCTCGACCGACATCTTGGGCCGTTTGCTGGCACAAAAGCTGAGCGAAGGCATGAAGGCGAATGTGATCGTCGAAAACAAGCCTGGCGCGAACGGCACCATCGGTGTGGACCGCGTGGCCAAGTCGGCCCCTGATGGTTACACCGTGGTGTTGGCCGACGTGGGTGGCATGGCGATTTCCACCAGCCTGTACCCCAAGCTGCCTTACCAGCCCCTGAAGGACTTGGTGCCCGTGAGCCTGGTGGGCCGCAGCCCCTTGGTGCTGACCGTGGGCACCAGCAGCCCGCTCAAGTCGCTGGCCGATTTGACAGCCAAGGCCAAGGCCAACCCCGCCAAGCTGAACTACCCCTCCTCGGGCACCGGCGGCCCCAACCACATGGGCAGCGAGCTGTACGCCATGCAAGCCAATGTGAAGGTGACCCATGTGCCTTACAAGGGCAGCGCGCCATCGGTGGTGTCGCTGGTGTCGGGGGAGACGGACTTCGGCTTTTTGACCGCCGTCACCATCAACGCCCAGCTCAAAGCAGGCAATCTGCGTGCACTGGCCGTGGCCCATGACAGCCGCCTGCCCGCCATGCCTGAAGTGCCCACCATGCACGAAGCGGGCCTGAAGGGCTTCACCGCCGATGCATGGTTTATGGCCGCCGTACCTGCAGGCACACCCCAGCCCATCATTGACCGTCTGTACCAGGAGATTGCCAAGATCCTGCCGCAGGAAGACGTCAAGGCCAAGCTGGACGCCGTGGGCGTGCTGCCCGCAGGCCTGAGCCCCCAGGCGTCGAGCGAATTCCTGTCCAAGGAAATCGTGAAATGGCGTGAAGTGGTCAAGACCGCCAAGATCACGCTGGACTAAGCCTGCTGCCCAGCGGCCCAACCATCCCCTTGCCTTGCCTTGCTGGGCAAGGGGATTTTTTTATGAGCATGCAGCGCTTTATTAAAAAGCAATTGCAATACTTTTAGTCTTAAAAGCTATCTATTACCAGCGCCAGCAGCTACTTTTTTAGATTTTTAGAGATGGTTTGGCGCCATACCTGCCAGCCGCTGCAGCAGCCACGATCCAAACCGCTTCCATGCTGTGGAGGTCATGCATGACTCCTTGGGCTTACGCACATCCAGCGGCAGAGCGCACGGCGCGCTGGGCCTTGTGCTCCCACAGCTTCTCGTGCACAAAGAAAAACAGCATTTGCACCGTAGGCTCCAGCAGGCTCAGCGTCAGGGCCATCCACCAGTCACCCGTCACGGCATACGCCACACCCGCCGCCACCACCAGGTGCACCGCGTAGTAGCTGGCCGTTTTGGCCAAGGTGCGCCAGCGCTGCAGCGGCACGCGCAGCCACGCGGTGTCATGCACAAAGTACGCCACCGCCTGAACGCTGGGCTCTAGCAGGCTCAGTGTCAGCGCAGCCAGCCAGTCGCCCGTCACGGCATACGCAACGCCTGCCGCCACCACAACGTGGACGATGTAATAACTGCCAGTTTTGCGCAGTGCACTTGCGTTCTTGTGCAGCAGATGATGGATGTGGGACATGGCGGGTGACGGAGGGAAGAATGAGCTCAAATGATAGTTAGCAGCAATTAATATTTGAATTCGATAGTCTCTATACCAAGAATAACGACAAGCTATCTGCCACATCCGCTGCCACCGCGTGAAATTTTTTGACCCAGTCTTGATAAGTTGCAGGATTTGTCCTACGCGCCGTGCTGGCAGGGCAAGATACGGCCCCCTCCTTTGCTCACGCTGGCTGCCATGTGGATCCGTTTTCTCTCTGACGACATCGCTTACGTGCCTATGCAGTGGGCATGGATGAACCCCACCCTGGTAGCCGTCAGCATTGCCGTGTCGGTGCTGACCGCAATGCTGGCGCTGGGGCTGGCAGGTGCTGCACGGCAAGGCCGCTACCGCCACCTGTCACAGGCTGCGGGCACTGTCAGCCTGGGTGCGGGCGTGTGGGCCATGCACTTTATCGGCATGCAGGCGTTCACGCCCTGCGGCTCCGGCAGCTTTGCGCTGCTGCACAGCGCGCTGTCTGCGCTGCCGAGCCTGCTGACCGCAGGCTTTGTGCTGCACACCCTCACGCGCCCCGCGCTGCGCTGCAGGGATGTGCTGCTCAGCGGCCTGGTGCTGGGCCTGGGCGTGGCCGCCATGCACTTTTGGGGCATGCGCGCTTCAGAGGCCACGCACTACATGGACTACGCCCCCATGGGCCTGGTGCTGGCGCTGTCACTGGGCATCGCCTTGGCGATTTTTTCCGTCACGGTGTACTGCCGCTTGCAGGAGATTGGCGCGAGCGCTATCACCACGGTGCTACTCAGCGGCAGCGTCATGGGGCTGGCCACCGCCAGCCTGCACTACATCGCCATGGATGCCATCCACCTGCCCGTGGGCTTGGACCCCGCAGGCAGCGTGCCCCGCGAAAGCCCTTGGACCCCGTTGACCATCGGCGCCAGCATTTGCCTGCTGCTGGGCTTTGCGCTGCTGGCGCTGAATATGGCTTTGCGCTGGCGCCAGCTTTTCTGGGACATCCGCCGCAGTGAGGCGCGATTGCGTGCCGTGGTCGACACGGCGGTGGACGGCATCATCATGATTGAAGGCGATGGCAGCATCGTGGCCTTCAACCCTGCGGCCGAACAATTGCTGGGCTGGAAAGCGGCAGACATCCTGGGCCGCAACGTCAGCATTCTGATGCCCGCGCCCCACCGCCAGGCACACGATGGTTATCTGCGGCACCATCTGGCCACCGGCCACACCAACGTCATTGGCTCGGGCCGAGAAGTGCAGGCCCTGCACCAAGACGGCAGCTTGATTGATGTGCGCCTGGCTGTCGGCCCGGTGGCGCAAGCAGACAAGCCCTTGTTCGTCGGCTTTTTGACCGACATGCGCCAGCGCAAAGCCATGGAATCTTCGCTGCTGCGCAGTGAAGAGCAGCACCGCACCCTGATCAGCAACATGCCCGGCGTCACCTTCCGCCGCGTTGCACAGCCGGCATGGCAGCCCCTGTTTCTCAGCACCCCGGTCGAAGCACTCACGGGCTGGCCTGCGGAGGCACTGCTGGCACACACCCAGCCGATGGAGCAACTGCTGCTGGAGAGCGACACTGCCGCACTGCACCAGGCGGTCACTGAGGCGCTGCAAGCGGGCGTGTCCTACGCCTGCGAATACCGCCTGCGCCACCGCGATGGCGACATTCGCTGGGTCACCGAAAGTGGGCGCGGCGTTTACGACGCTCAAGGCCAGGTGCAGTGGATCGATGGCGTCTTGATTGACCACACCGAAGCCAAAGCGCGCAACGCCGAGTTTGAAGGTACGGTGGCGGCCATTAACCGCGCCGTGGCCGTGGTGGAGTACAGCCTGGACGGGCATGTGCTCCACGCCAACCAGAACTTTTTGAAGCTGTTTGGCTACACGCTGGATGAGGTGCAAGGCCAGCACTACCGCCTGCTGTACCCCCAAACCCCCACCTTCCATGCGCAGGCAGCGCACATATGGCGCACGCTGCAGACTGGCGCTTTTGCCAGCATTGAATGCCAGGCGCTGCGCAAAGGCGGCAGCGCTTTTTGGGTGCAGACCACCTTCAGTCCTATCTTGGATGCCAATGGCACCACCTTGCGCATCACCCAGCTGCTGAGCGACATCACCGCCAGCAAAACCCTGGCAGACGCCTTGCTGCAAGCCAAAGAAAAAGCCGAAGCCGCCGCTGCGGCGCGCAGCACATTTCTGGCCAATATGAGCCACGAAATCCGCACGCCCATGAATGCCATCATTGGTTTTTCAGAAGCGCTGCTGGACACGCCCTTGCGCCCCACCCAGCAACGCTATGTGGACACGGTGTACCGCTCGGCACGTTCCATGCTGCGCCTGCTCAACGACATTCTGGACACCGCCAAGCTGGACAAAGGCGCCGTCGACCTGGAGATTACGGATTTCTCGGTGACCGACGTCTGCAATCTGGTGATTGGTGCACAGCGCATTCAGGCCGAGAAAAAAGGCCTGCAACTGCTGCTGCACATACACCGCGAAGTGCCGCGCTATCTGCAAGGTGACGCGCTGCGCATCCAGCAAATCGTGACCAACCTGATGGGCAATGCCGTCAAGTTCACCGAGCGTGGCCATGTGCGCCTGGAGGTGGGCTACGGCCAAGGCACGCTGCACCTGCGCATCCAAGACACAGGCATCGGGATTGCTGCCGACAAAATCGAACACATTTTTGCGCCTTTTGCGCAAGCCGATGCATCCACCACGCGGCGTTTTGGCGGCACGGGGCTGGGTACCACCATCTCGCGCCAATTGGCGCAGGTGATGGGCGGCGATATCCACATCCGCAGCACCCCGGGCCAAGGCACGGAATTTCATGTGCAACTGCCGCTGCCGCAAGGCCAGGCGCCACACAACGTCGCCGCGGTCGAGCCCACGCTCTTGCCCCCCCTGCAAATTTTGGCGGTCGATGACGTGCCTCAGAACCTGGAGCTGCTGCAACTGGTGCTGCGCCGCCACGGCCACACCGTGCATCTGGCCCCCGACGGCCAGGAAGCCGTGCGCATGCGCCAGACCCAGCCCTTCGATCTGATCTTGATGGATTTGCAGATGCCACACATGGATGGCATGGAAGCCGCGCGTGCCATTCGTGCATGGGAAGCGGACACCGGCACCGCCGCCATTCCCATCATCGCCCTGTCTGCCAGCGTGCTGGCGCAAGACCGCATGGCCTCTGACGCAGCAGGCATGAACGGCTTTGCAGCCAAGCCGCTGGAGCCCCACCAACTGATGCTGGAAATCGCCCGTGTGCTGCAGCGCGCCCCGGCCAGCACTGCCGCTGCCGCAGCCACGCCCTTGCCTGCCGAGCTACCGTTGCCCCTGGATGGCAGTGTGGCCGACTGGCACACCGGCATCCAGCTGTGGGGGGGCCAGGCCGCGCTGCGTGCGGCGTGGGTCCGCTTTATGGCAGAGCAGCACAACCGCATGCAAGAGCTGCGCACCTTGGTGCTACACAACGATGCGGCCACGGCGGCGGCCATCGTGCATCGCATGCGGGGTGCCGCTGGCAATTTGGCGCTGCCGCAACTGCATGCGGTGCTAACCGCGCTGGAAAACGCAGCCCACAACCACGATGCGGCCGCGTTTGACCAGCAGTTGCCGGCCTTAGGCTCGGCACTGGCCCAGGTGGAGGCCTTGTTGCGCGCCACCGAAGCCAGTTTCAGCGCAGCCGCACACCCCAGCGCTTTTCCCTCACCGCCCCTGTCGCATGCGGCCTTGGCCACAGCGGAAGTGGTGCAACTGCAGGCTGCATTGCAGGCCATGGCCAAGTCGCTTCAGAACGGCGAAATTGACAGCGCATCACTGCAGCGCCTGGACCAATGGCTGCCAGCCTTGCAGACGGCCCCGCTGCAAGCGGCACTGGATCTGTTTGACCTTGACCAAGCGCTGCACCATGTGCAGTTGCTGCTGGCTTCTCTTACCACTTTTGACCCAAGGAATGTTCCCGATGTTGCCCAGCCATGAAGACCGTAGGCCACGCCTGCTGTTGGTGGACGATGAGCCCACCAATTTGCATGTGCTGCGCCAAATTCTGGCCGACGACTATCGCTTGCAATTTGCCACCGATGGCCCCAAAGCCCTGCAGCTGGTGAAGCTGCAAAAACCCGACCTGATCTTGCTGGACATCATGATGCCTACCCTCAGTGGCTATGACGTCTGCCGCCAGCTCAAGGCCCACCCACAGACCCAGGACATTCCGGTGATTTTTGTCTCGGCCCTGTCCGAAACGGGCGATGAAACCGAGGGCTTTGAGGCCGGTGGTGTGGACTACATCACCAAACCCGTGCGCGCACCCATCGTGCGGGCACGCGTACGCACGCACCTGTCGCTGGTCAGAACCGAGGCCCTGCGCCAGTCGCGGCTGGAGATCGTGCAGCGCCTGGGCCGTGCCGCCGAGTACAAAGACAACGAAACCGGCATGCATGTGCTGCGCATGAGCCACTTCGCCCAGGCGTTGGCGCTGGCGATTGGCTGTTCGCCCGAATGGGCTGAGGACTTGCTGCACGCGGCACCCATGCACGATGTGGGCAAGATTGGCATTCCCGATGCCGTGCTGCTCAAACCTGGCCCGCTTACCGAGGCCGAATGGCACACCATGCGCCAGCACGCGGCGATTGGCGCCGCCATCATTGGCGAGCACGACAGCGGCATCTTGCAGCTGGCACGCAGCATTGCCCTGACCCACCATGAAAAATGGGATGGCACAGGCTACCCCGCTGGCCTGCGGGGGCTGGAAATTCCGCTGGCGGCACGCATCGTGGCGATTGCCGACGTATTTGATGCCCTGACCTCCGAGCGTCCCTACAAACACGCTTGGTCGGTGGATGACGCCATGGCACACCTTCAGGCCCAGTCCGGCAGACACTTTGACCCCGATTTGGTACCCGTCTTTCTCACGCTGCGTGCGGAGCTAGAAACCATTCGCACCCGTTGGCGAGACGAGGCGCCCGAGCCTGCGCTGGAGGACTGCCTTGGATAATGGCGGGCATGACTGTGTCTGCCTTGCCCTCACCCTGGGTGCTGCGCCCCCTGAATGCGCACGATGTTGACAGCCTGCTGCACATCCAAACCATTTGCTACGGCAACGCGTTCCTTGAAAGCCGTGAAGTATTTAGCCAGCGCCTGACGGCGCCGCACCACTGCTCGGTTGGTGTGGTGCGCGCCGGGGAGCACACACTCCAGGCGTATCTCGCGGCCTACTGGTCCACCCTCGGCAAGATAACGCCGCTGGATGGCCACTTCACCCCGGCCACGGCGGGCGATCCCGTGCTGTACCTGCACGATATGTCGGTGCTGCCCGAGCTGTCGGGCCAAGGCGTGGCCCGTTATCTGGTGCAACACCTGATGCACCAAGCGCGCCAGCAGGGACTGCGCCACGCGGCACTGGTTTCCGTGCAGGGCTCCCAGACCTACTGGGAACGTCAAGGTTTTTCTGTATGCCCCGTGCTGGATGCACAACAGTCCATGCACCTTGAAACCTACGGTGATGGTGCGCTGTACATGACAGCAGCGCTCTAATTTCTGATAGTTGCGGTGCTGACTGACAAGCGGCGCCTCCAGCGTCGCGATAATGCGCGCATGCCCAACCGATGGAAACCGAACGTCACCGTCTCTGCCGTTATTGAACGCGACCAGCGTTTTTTGCTGGTGGAAGAAAATACCGCTGACGGCTTGCGCCTGAACACCCCCGCCGGTCACCTGGACCCTGCGGAAACCCCTTTGCAGGCCTGCGCCCGCGAAGTGCTGGAAGAGACCGCCTACAGCTTCGTACCCACGGCCGTGGTCGGCATTTACATGAACCGGTTCATCCGCACCCGCACCGGCTCCGACATCACCTACATGCGCTTTGCCTTTACCGGCGACCTGGGCCAGCACCATGCGCACCGCGCACTGGACGAAGGCATTGTGCGCACCGTGTGGCTCACGCTGGAAGAGCTGCAAGCCACTGCCCACCTGCACCGCAGCCCCGTAGTGCTGCAGTCCGTGCGTGACTACCTGGCCGGCCAGCGCTTTGATACACGCCTGATTCAGGCCGACCCCAGCATCTACAGCGTGCCCGAACCCACGCCGCACACCCAGGATCTGCTGGCGCACCTGAAATAAACCATAGCTACCTGCGCTTACGCAGACTGCACTTCAAACACAAAAGATGCAGAAAGCACCATTTTGCAAGCGCCATCCGCTCTTGTTTATACAGCCCTGGCCCAGCGCCGCTGGAGCCACGTAGTAAGCGGTTAACACCCACGCCCGCCGCGCTTTCTTACCATGGAGGCAGCCCGCACCGAACGGGCCATCCCCCCATCCACCGGAGACCACCATGGCAGGCAAGAAAATTTTGATGATTTGCGGCGACTACTGCGAGGACTATGAAACCATGGTTCCCTTTCAGACGCTGCTGGCCGTGGGCCACACCGTGCACGCGGTCTGCCCCGACAAAAAAGCGGGTGAGCAGATCAAAACCGCCATCCACGACTTCGAGGGCGCGCAAACCTACAGCGAAAAGCCCGGCCACAACTTCACGCTCAACGCCACCTTTGCCGACGTGAAGCCCGAGCAGTACGACGCCCTGGTCATCCCCGGCGGGCGCGGCCCCGAATACCTGCGCGGCTACGAAAGCGTGCGCGCCGCAGTGCGCCACTTTTTTGACAGCAACAAGCCCGTGGCCGCCGTCTGCCACGGCGCGCAACTGCTGGCGGGCGCCGGCGTGCTCAAGGGCCGCACCTGCTCGGCCTACCCCGCCTGCCGCGCCGAAGTCGAGCTGGCCGGTGGCACCTATGCCGACATTCCCGTCGACCAGGCCCACACCGAAGGCAACCTGGTCAGCGCCCCCGCCTGGCCCGCCCACCCGGCCTGGATGGCGCAATTTCTGGCGTTGCTTGGCACCAAAATTTCACATTGAAATTCGGATTTTGCGCAGTGCTGGCAAGCGCTGACAGCTATTGCTTTTGAAAGCGCCTGCGCACAAACCAGCTTGACGCAACCCGCACCGGGCCACACCATGGCCCGGTTGGTTTTTCCGGGAGTGCGCCATGTGCCAAGTCTTTCTCAGCGCGGATCCGCAACTTTGGGCCCACCGCGCCCGTTCCATCCGCCTGCATGGCGTCGCCACCAGTTTGCGGCTGGAAAACCTGTTCTGGCAGGTGCTGCAAGACATTGCCACGCGTGACGGCTACAGCGTGCCCCAGCTGTGTACCAAGCTCTATGACGAGCTGCTGGCCGAGCGCGGGGCCGTCGACAACTTCACCTCGTTCCTGCGGGTGTGCTGCACGCGCTACCTGGCCCTCCAACTGAGCGGCGAGATTCCGCAGGATGTGCGCATCCCCATACGCACACTCACCCAGGCCAGCCACCGCAGCCCACCTACCCCGGCTCACACGCTGCACCATTGAGCCACCTGATGGTGCGGGCGGCTACACACCGCCGCCATTGCGATGGCGAGCACGAGTTGCGAGCGCCGTGGCTGATGGTCTATTGCGATGGCCCGCAAAAACGCGCCTGCACGCCCCCAAGGGGGCCCAGCGTGCGCCACCTGAATGGCCACGCCACAGGTGATGATCCAGAGGAAAAAAACACTCAAAAATGCTTGAACGCTTTGATAGATCAGCGTGAGCAGCTATCAAAACAAGTCATGGTGGTGGCTTGTTTTTGCCGCGCGTCTTATGGGCTGGGGGCCTGCTCCACCGCTTCTGGCTGCAAGAAGCGGCAATGCGGAAAACGCTCACAGCGCAAGAAATAACGCGCCATGCCAGCGCTATCGGGCAAGCTGCGGCGCACCACGCGGCCGCCACAGGCCGGGCAAGGCGCGGGCTCCAGCAGCGGTGCGGCCAGCGTGGGCGGCACCAACGCTGGCTGTGGCGGTGCGGCGGCCGAGTTAGCTGGCGCCAGTGCAGGCTGGCGCGGCACAGCGGGGGCTTTGGGTGTCATCCGTGGCTGGCTGGGCATGACCTTGCGGCGCGCGGTGCTGGTCGGGGGCAGGGCGTGGCGCTGCTGCAATTGCGCGACATGCGCCTTGTGCGTGCGGCGCGTGGGCTCCAAGCGTTGGTGCGACAAGGCGCTCACCAGCTGGGCCACGGCATGGGTGTCCAGCACCTCCTCGCGGTAGCTGCCAATCAGCGCCGTCACCGCCCGTCCCTGCGTGACATGGGCGGGCATGGCGGTTTTGAACTGGCAGTCGCCCGTGAACACCACCACCGAATGCAAGTGCTGCAGCGGCAGTTGCAACAGCTCTTCCAAGGCCTTGATATGGCCCCAGTTCTGGTGCAAGGGGCTGGGAAAGCTCGTGCGGTGGCGGTAGATGGTTTGTGTCCACGTGCGCTGTTTTTCGCCGCCAAAAATCCAGCCCCGCAGGTGCTTGGTCTCCAGCACAAACACGCCATAGCGTGAGATCACCACGTGGTCAATCTGGGTGGTGCTGCCGTCTTGCCGCCGCAAGGTGATGTTGTGCGCGCAGTGGTAGTGCTGCGCATCCAAATCCTGCGCCAGCCAGCGCCGCACCTTGTATTCGCCCCACCAACCCTTGAACGCCGCCGAGCGCACCAGCACCGACAGCAGCATGGCCCCCAGCGCCAGCCCCAAGACCAGCCACATCACACCCTGCACGTGTTGTAGTACCGCAGCCATCGCCATCCTCTCTGAGTGAGCGGCAAGCATAAGGCGCATGAAAAAGGAGCCACAAGGGCTCCTTTACAACACTTCAGTCGCTCTGGGGCGTCAATTCAGCGCCATGCTCAGTTTGCGGCGGTAGCTGTTGACCAATGCGGTCATCTCATCTTGCTCGGCCGTGTTTTTGCCCAGCAACTCAATGCCACCCGCGCTTTTGCCGGGCACCGCATCTTGCTTTTTGGGTTTGGCGGGGGCAATCAGCTCCAAGATGGCGACAAACAGCTTGCGGGCGGCCTGGTCGTTCCACGCCTTGTCGCGCATGATAATTTCCAGCAATTCGTCCATGCTGTGCGTCCACTGTCCTTCCGCTGCCAGCACCTGGGCCTTGGCAAAGCGGGTGTCAAAGTCGCGCTTGTTCTGGGCAATCACGGCGTCGAACTGCGCCCACTCCCAGTTGCCGCGCTCGTCTTGCTGCACAAACCGCATGCACTGCAGCCACTGCTGCAGCGCATCAAACTGCAGCGGCTTGGGAATGCGCTTGAGGGGTTCGTGCAGCAAGTCTGCGGCTTGCTCGTAATCGCCCGTGGTGATGAGCAGGCGCACATAGTCAAAGCGGGCATCGTCGTTGCTGGGGTCGGCCTGCAGGGCTTCGGCCAGTTTTTGCAGCGCAGCCTGGGTGTCTCCCGACTGCAGCAACTGCTCGGCCTCATCCACCTCGGCCTCGGCGGCCAGTTCGTTGGCGCTGGGCAGGTGCTTGTCCAAGAACTGGCGCACCTGGCCTTCGGTTTGCGCGCCCATAAAGCCATCTACCGGCTTGCCTTCCACCATCAGCACACAGGTGGGTACGCTGCGAATGCCAAACATGCCTGCGATCTGCTGGTTGGCATCGACATCCACCTTGGCCAGTTTGAAGCGGCCAGCGTATTCGACCTCCAGCTTCTCCAGCGTGGGCACCAGCGTCTTGCAGGGGCCGCACCATGTGGCCCAGAAGTCCACCAGCACGGGCACCGCCATCGAAGTGGCAACCACCTCGGCTTCAAAATTTTCAATGGTGATATCAATCATGGATCTGTCCCTGTGCAGTGCGCCCGGTGCGCACCGCGTTGTCGTCTGCGCCGCAGCGGCGTACAGCGCGCATTCTCTTCGCAATTGCGCACGATTCCTACACATAAGCCTGTTGCGCGGAATTTCAAGCCTGCGCCAAGGGCGACGCTCCCGCTGAGCACGCGTCCATCGAGGGATGGCCTTAAAATCGCTGGCTCCACTAGGCCGGGCGGTTTGCCCTGAAGAACATGAACCCCATCCAAGTTGGCGTGGTCATGGGTTCCAGCAGCGACTGGGACACCATGCAACACGCAGTTGCCATCCTCCAGCAATTCGGTATCGCTTTTGAAGCACAGGTCGTGTCGGCCCACCGCATGCCGGATGACATGTTCCGCTTTGCCGAGGCCGCAGCCGAGCGCGGCCTCAAGGCCATCATCGCCGGCGCCGGCGGCGCGGCCCACCTGCCCGGCATGATTGCTGCCAAGACCACCGTGCCCGTGCTGGGCGTGCCTGTGGCCAGCCGCCACCTGCAGGGCGTGGACTCGCTGCACTCCATCGTGCAAATGCCCAAGGGCGTGCCTGTGGCGACGTTTGCCATCGGCAACGCCGGTGCCGCCAACGCGGCGCTGTTTGCCGTGGCCCTGCTGGCCAACGAAGACCCCGCGCTGCGCGCCAAGCTTGAAGCCTTCCGCGTCGAGCAGACCGAAGCCGCGCGCGCCATGACCTTGCCGGTGAACGCATGAGTGCCAATGACACGCAAGTGATCCTGCCCGGCGCCACGCTGGGCGTGCTCGGCGGCGGCCAGCTGGGCCGTATGTTTGCCCATGCCGCGCAGGCCATGGGCTACTTCACCGCCGTGCTGGACCAAGACGCCACCAGCCCCGCCGGCCGGGTCAGTCACCACCATGTGCGCACCGGTTACGAAGACGCGCAGGGCCTGGCCGAGCTGGCCCAGCTGTGCGCGGCCGTGACCACCGAATTTGAAAACGTACCCGCCGACTCTTTAAACAAGCTGGCCGAGCGCCTGCCCGTGTCGCCCGCCGGCTCTGCCGTGGCGATTGCCCAGGACCGCGCTGCCGAGAAGGCTCACTTCGTGAAGTGCGGCGTGCCCTGCGCGCCCTACGCCGTGATCGAGACGGCCGAGCAACTGGCGACCGTCAACGACGCGCTGCTGCCCGGCATCCTGAAGACCGCGCGCATGGGCTACGACGGCAAGGGCCAAATCCGCGTCAAGACCCGCGACGAGCTGGTGGCGGGCTGGAACGAACTGGGCAACGTGGCCTGCGTGCTCGAAAAAATGCTGCCGCTGGCGCACGAATGCTCGGTCATCGTGGCGCGCGGCCGTGACGGCACCATCGTCCACCTGCCGGTGCAGCGCAACCTGCACCGCGACGGCATCCTGGCCGTGACCGAGGTGTATGAAGGCAATCTGCCCGCAGCGCAGGCGGAGCAAGCGGTAGCCGCTGCGAAATCCGTAGCTATCGGCCTGAACTACGTGGGCGTGCTGTGCGTGGAATTCTTTGTGCTGGACAACGGCCAGCTGGTGGTCAACGAGATCGCCCCGCGCCCGCACAACAGCGGCCACTACAGCCAGAACGCGCTGGACGTGTCGCAGTTCGAACTGCAGGTGCGCTGCATGACCAACCTGCCCCTGGTGCAGCCGCGCCAGCACAGCGCCACCGTGATGCTGAACCTGCTGGGCGACCTGTGGTTCAAGGATGGCGACACCGCCCAGACGCCCGCCTGGGAGCAGATCCTGGCCCTGCCCGGCGCCCACCTGCACCTGTACGGCAAGGTCGATGCCAAGCGCGCCCGCAAAATGGGGCACCTGAACATCACCGCGGCCACGCCCGAGCAAGCCCGCGCGACTGCGCTGAAGGCCGCCGACATCCTCGGCATCCCGGCGTTTTAAGGAACTGACGTGATTCTGGATGGAACGCTGGACGCGTCGGTGCAAGCTGCTGCGCTGGCCCTGCAACAAGGCAAGCTGCTGGGCTTGCCCACCGAAACGGTCTACGGCCTGGCCGCGGACAGCGACAACGACGCCGCCGTAGCGCAGATCTTTGCCGCCAAGGGACGCCCGGCCAACCATCCGCTGATCGTGCATGTGGCCGATGCTGCCGCCATCACCCGCTATGCCCAGGCCGTGCCGGTCTTTGCGCAGCAACTGATCGACGCGTTCTGGCCGGGGCCACTCACCTTGATCCTGCCGCGCCTGCCGCAGGCCGCCAAGGCCTCGACCGGCGGCCAGGACAGCGTGGGCCTGCGCTGCCCCTCTCACCCCGTGGCGCATGCGGTGCTCCAAGCATGCCAGCAACTGAACCCGCCGGTCTGGGGTGTCTCCGCCCCCAGCGCCAACAAGTTTGGCCGCGTCAGCCCCACCACGGCCCAGCATGTGGCCGCCGAGTTTGGCGACGAGCTGCTGGTGCTGGACGGCGGCCCCTGCGAAGTGGGCATTGAATCGACCATCGTCGACTGCACGCGCGGCGTGCCCGTGCTGCTGCGCCCCGGCGCCATCACGCGCGACGATATTGAACGTGCGTGCGGCACCCGACCACTCTCGAAAGAAGAGCTGCCTGCGCAGACCCCACGCGCGTCAGGCACACTTTTGGCTCATTACGCACCGAATGCCAAGGTGCGCCTGATGGAGGCGGGGCAGCTGCAAGCGGCTTTGGAGGTGCTGGGTGCGGCGGGCAAAAACATTGCCGTCTACCACCGCAGCCCGCTGAAAACGGCCGCCCCCGCCATCCATTTGCGTACCATGCCCGATAACGCCATGGCCACGGCCCGCGAGCTGTTTGGCACGCTGCGCGACTTTGACGAGCTGGGCGCCCAACTGATCTGGATCGAAACCCCGCCCGACAGCGCCGACTGGGAAGGCGTGCGCGACCGCCTGCAGCGCGCTGCGGCAGCTGGTTAACGCCAACACCCCAGTCGCGAAAAAAGCCGGTAGCACATCAACGGTTGCTACCGGCTTTTTTTTGTGTGACCTACGCGCCACGGCACAGCGTAACGGTCGCCCACGGGCAGCCCCTCGGTTCTGGGTAAGGCGCCTCAGGGAGCGCCATTAATCCTGCGCCACCCAGTCCACCAAGGCATCCATGACGGGCCGCGCAGCACCGGCATTGGGGTGATTGATCAGGGCCACCAGCACATAGCGCTGCCCACTGTTGCCATGCACATAGCCCGCCAGGGCGTTGGTGTCACGCAGTGACCCAGTCTTCAAATGCGCGCTGGCACTGGCTTTGCTGCGGCGCAGCGTGCCATCCATGCCCGAGATCGGCATGGAGGCCACAAATTCCGGCATCACCGACGAGCCCCACGCTGTTTGCAGCATGCGCCCAAGCGCCTGCGCGCTGATGCGCGCATGGCGGCTCAAGCCGGCACCGTTTTCTACCTGCGGCATCTCTGCCGCTGGCCAGCGCAGCTGCCACCACTGTGCCAGCGCCGCACGCCCTGCCTCCAAGCTGCCCACGCCCATGCGCTCTTTGCCCAAGGTCAGCAGCACTTGCTGGGTCATCACGTTGTTGCTGTATTTGTTGATATCGCGCACCACTTCCGCCAGGGCGGGGGACTGGTTTTCCCACGCAGGTTTCAGCCCTGCAGGCACCACGCCGTCGCGCACGCTGCCCGTGAGCTGCCCGCCCATGCTGCGCCACATGCCTTCCACAGCCTTGAGGGCAAAACTGTTCGGGTCTGGCAAGGCGATGGCCCAGTTTTTATCGCCGCAGCTGGCGGGGTAACGGCCTTGGAGCTGAATGCGCTGCGGGTCACTCCAGTCCGCCTGCAGCTGGCTGCGCCAGTCACCACATGCGGTGCCGGGGGGCGCCAGTGGCACACTGGTGGGTGCCTGCAGCTGCCCCATTGGCAGCTCATAGTGAATGCGTGCCACGCCCGCTGCCCCATCGGGGATAAAGCCCAGCACCTGCGTTTTGTAGTTGATCAGCAGGGCATCCGGCCCCGCGTTGTAGGGCTTGAACGGCTCACCATCAAAGGCCGCTGCATCATGGCCCTGCACCTGAAAGGCCGAGCGGTCCACCACGATGTCGCCCACAATCACTTTCACGCCCATGCCTTGCAAGCGCCCCAGCATGAGCCACAGACGCTCGGACACCAGCTTGGGGTCGCCAGCGCCCTTGATATAGACCGTGCCACGAAAAGCGCCGTTGTCCACCACGCCATCCAGATACACCGGGGTGCGCCACACATAGGTTGGGCCCAGCTGCTCCAAGGCAGCATAGGTGGTGACCAGTTTCATCACCGATGCGGGGTTCATGGCCTGCATGGCCTGCCAGGCCAGCCGTGCGGGCTTGCGGCCTTCCACCGGCGCCACGTACAGCGAGACGGCATCGCGCCCAATCTGGGCGCGCGCCAAGGCGGCTTCTACCGGCGGGGGGAGGGACTGCGCCAGCACATGGCCAGCACCGGCCAGCGCCACGCTGGCCACACTCAGGCGCAGGCTGCGCCACATCAGGGTTTGCAACATAGCTGCAAAGTGTAGTGGCGGGCCACGCGGTTTTGGCTGGGCCGCTGCACGCAACTACGCCACGCGCCCGATAATTGAGCGCTTTGGCGCCTTGGCGCGCCAGGCTTACCTTTGCAGCGCGCACCATGAATTTGCTTGCTTTTGACACCAGCACCGACACCTTGTTTATCGCCATTCAACGTGGCGACCAGCTGTGGCAACACCAGGCAGCCGGTGGCGCTAACTCGTCGGCCACCCTGATCCCCGCCATCCAGGCCGGACTGCAGGCTCTGGACCTGAAGCTCGTCGACCTCAAGGCGATTGTGTTTGGCCGTGGCCCCGGCTCTTTCACGGGCTTGCGCACCTCCTGCGCGATTGCCCAGGGCCTGGCCTTGGGTGCGGAGTTGCCCCTGGTGCCTATCGACACCTTGCTGGCCGTCGCTGAAGAAGCCCGCCACCAACATGGCTGCACCGATGTCATGGCCGTGCTGGATGCGCGCATGTCCGAGGTCTACCACGCAGGCTACCGCTGGACCGATGGCCTGTGGCAGTCCACGCACGCGCTGGGCGTGTGCGCGCCCGAAGCCTTGACCGTGCCCGCCCTCGCCGTGGTGGTGGGCAATGCCCAAGCCGCCTACCCAGACCGCCTGGCCCCAGCGGCCCAGCACCTGGCCGCCCTGCCCACGGCCACTGCCCTGCTCCGTCTGGCGCCCACGCTGATGGCCGACGGCCACTTGATTGAAGCCTCCTACGCGCTGCCGCTGTACATCCGCGATAAGGTCGCCAAAACCACGGCAGAGCGCGAAGCCGAGCGCCAAGCTGCAGAGCCACCACACCCGCACGCATGATGCACCCCCAACTGCCCCCCGCTTCCGCCAACACCTGCGCCTTGCCGCCGGATGGGTTGCCTGCGCCTGGGGCGCAAAGTCACCGCGTGGTGCCACTGACCGAAGCCCTGCTGGGTGCCATCTTGCCGATTGAACAGGTGGCTTATACCCACCCGTGGAGCCGTGGCAACTTTGCCGACGCCCTGCGCAGCGGCTACTGCGCCCAGGTGCTGATGCAAGGCGAAGCCGTGCTGGGTTACTTCATCGCCATGCAAATCCTGGATGAGGTGCACCTGCTCAACATCACCGTCTCACCCCTGCACCAGAAACAAGGGCTGGGCCGTAAGTTGCTGGACATCTTGGCGCACTGGAGCCGCCACACCGCCAAAGCCCAGTGGCTGTGGCTGGAGGTGCGTGAGAGCAACACGCGCGCACGCCATATCTATGAACGCCACGGATTTACCCAAGTCGGCGCACGCAAGAAGTACTATCCGGTGCACCATGGCGAGCGTGAAACCGCCATTTTGATGAGCATGCACCTATGGCCCTGAACCTCGACCCCCGCCAACGCGCCATGCTGCAGGAAATGGGCATCACCTTGTGGATGCCCACCGCCGCTGTAGCTGCCTCGCCTGCCGCACCTGTGCCGCAGCGCGAAGCCGTGGCTGTTGCGGACACGCAGGAGGCCGTAGCCCCTGCCTTGCCCGCAGTGGCTGCGATTACGGTGGCAAGCCCGGCCATCCCTGCGGCGCCCGTCGCTGCTGCCGCCAGCGAGGCTTCGCCCAGCGCCGAGTGGCAGATTGCCCCCGCCGTGCAGGCTTACCCCGCCGCCACGGGGGGCAGCCCGCAGGATGCATGGCTGGTCATTTGGGAAGCACCCAACCCCAGCGCACCGCTGGAGGGCGATACGGGCAAGCTGCTGCACCACATGCTGCGTGCGCTGTGGCTGCACCACAGCCCCCATGTCTGGATTGCAGGCGTGCAACGCCCTGGCCATGAGGCATTGCCTGTTGCCGGGGTACCTGCGCAACCCGTGGCGTGGCAAAGCCTGTCACAGGGCTTGGCGGCCCATGTGCAGCACACCCAGCCCGCGCGCATTCTGGTGCTAGGCATGCACGCAGCACGCGCCGTGCTGGGCAGCGAAGAAGCGCTGGGCCGCCTGCGCGCCCAAGTACACCAGGTGCAGCACATTCCCACCGTGGTCAGCTATGACCCGGCCTACCTGCTGCGCTCTCCCCATGCCAAACCCGCAGCCTGGGCCGACCTGTGCCGCGCCCACACCCTGCGCCCACCCTCTTCGTGATGCCCGTGCGGCGGCAGAGGCTGCCGCTGCACACTGCGGGCAGCCCCGGCATAATCGCGGGCTTGTCATATTTTCGAGATATCACCGTGGAAACCTACCCTAGTTGGTAGCTTCCATCCTCTCCCAAGGCCTTGCGGCATGAGACTGGATTGGAAGCGCACCCAATCATTCCCCGCTAAAGCCACAACAACATTTGGGAGAGCCGTATGCTCAATATTTTCTCGCTGTCCAACGGCCGCTTGGTTCAGGAAGAAATCGAATCACTGGAAGAGCTGGCGCAGTTTCAGCCCATCTGGGTGGACCTGGAGTCCCCCACCCTTGAAGAAAAGCGCTGGGTCAAGCAGCACTATGGACTGTCCATTCCCGATGACGCGATGGACCTGGACATTGAAGAATCCGCCCGCTTTTACGAAGAAGACAACGGCGAGCTGCACATCCGCAGTGACTTCTTGCTCGACGATGAAGAAGACCCGCGCAGCGTGCGGGTGGCCTACATCCTGAACCAGCACAACACCGAGCTCAAATCCTGCGGCGTGCTGTTTTCCATCCACGACGAAGACATTCCTGTCTTTCGCCTGCTGCGCCTGCGCGCGCGCCGCGCGCCGGGGCTGATTGAAGATGCCAAGGACGTGCTGCTGAAGCTGTTTGACGCCGACGCCGAGTACTCTGCCGACACGCTTGAAGGCATTTACGACGACCTCAAGCACGTCAGCGCCCGCGTGCTGGACGGCAACGTGACCGATGATTACGCGCAGGAAGTGCTGGCCGATATTGCCCGCCAGGAAGACTTGAACGGCCGCATCCGCCGCAACATGCTGGACACGCGCCGCGCCGTCAGCTTCATGATGCGCAGCAAAATGCTCAATGCCGAACAGTTTGAAGATGCGCGCCAGATTCTGCGCGACATTGAGTCGCTGGACAGCCACACGCAGTTCCTGTTCGACAAGATCAACTTCTTGATGGACGCCACCGTGGGTTTCCTGAGCATCAACCAGAACAAGGTCATCAAGATCTTCTCGGTGGCCAGCGTGGCGTTGCTGCCCCCCACCCTGATTGCCAGCGTGTACGGCATGAACTTCCGCGTGATGCCCGAGCTGGAGTGGACCTATGGCTACGTCTACGTCATCTTGCTGATGATTGCCAGCGCCGTCGGCCCCATGCTGTACTTCCGCAAACGCGGCTGGCTCAAATAACACCGCGCAAAAAAACAGAGCGCCTTGCGCTCTGTTTTAGGTGTTTTCAGATATTTTTCATATTGAAAACAAGAATAGACGCGCACCAGACGCTCTCTTTTTTCATTTAGCTATCACCCAAGTTTACAGCAGCGTAGCCATCCAGGCCAGCCCTTGGCTGGTGTCTTGGCGGGGCCGGTACTCGCAACCCACCCAGCCGCTGTAGCCCAGCGCATCTATCACGCTGAACAGATAGCGGTAGTTCAGCTCCCCCACATCCGGCTCCTGGCGTTCAGGCACGCCGGCAATCTGGATGTGGCCCACGCGCCCCGTGGGCAGGTACTGGCGCAGCTTGCTGGCCACATCGCCTTCAGTGATCTGGCAGTGGTACAGATCCATCTGCACCTTCAAATTGGGAGCTGCCACGGTTTGCGCCAGGCTGTGCGCCTGGTCCTGCGTTTGCAGGTAGTAGCCGGGCATGTCGCGGTGGTTGATGGGCTCGATCATGATGTCCACCCCCACATCGGCGGCGGCCTGCGCCGCCCAGCGCAGATTGGAGAGCACGCGGCTGCGCAGCGCATAGCGCGCCGCGCCATTGGGGATCAGGCCGCTCATCACATGGATGCGCGGGCACTGCAGCACTTGCGCATAGCGCAGCGCCTCCCACACCCCGTTGCGAAAGCTGTCTTCTTGCCCGTTCAGGCACAGGGTGCCGCGCATGCCTGCATCCCACGCCTGCGCCATTTCTTGCAGATTGCGCCCCCCGGGCGGTGCGTTGAACAGCACTTGCTGCAAGCCATGCTTGTCCAGCAGCTCGGCCAGTTCCTCGGCAGGATAGGCATAGGGAAACAGGTATTCCACCGCCTGAAAACCATCTCGGGCAGCCGCTGCAAAGCGGGCCAAAAATGGCAGTTCGGTGTACATCAGGGAAAGGTTGGCAGCAAAGCGTGGCATAGGCGGATGATCAAAACTTCTGGGCGGCACACTGTCACGCCCGTTGGGCCATTCAGTGCCGCACAGACCACGAGTACATCAAAGACTTGGCGTTCAGTGAAGGCAGCACAGGCAAAAACTCGCTGGCAGGCCTAACCACGCTCCAGACAAAACACCGATGTGCTGGCGCGCAGATTGGGCAGCGTGCGGATGATTTTTCCTTCTTGCAGGCCAAACGCATCCACCACATGCAAGCGGTTCTTGTGGGCCAGCACCTCAAAGTCTTTGAACGTGCCCACGCGGATGTTGGGCGTGTCATACCACTGGTAAGGCAGATGGCGCGTCACCGGCATGCGCCCGCGCAATACCGAGAAACGGTTGGGCCAGTGCGCAAAGTTGGGAAAACTCACCACGCTCATACGGCCCACGCGTGCGGTTTCGCGCAGCATGGTCTCGGCATTGCGCAGGTGCTGCAGGGTGTTGATCTGCAGCACCATGTCAAAGCTGTTGTCATCAAAGATGGCCAGGCCTTCGTCCAGGTTGAGTTGCAGCACATTGACGCCACGCTGCACACAGGCCAGCACATTGGCATCGTCAATTTCTACACCGTAACCTGTACAACCACGTTCGCGCTGCAAAAACGACATGAAGCTGCCGTCGCCGCAGCCCAGATCCAGCACGCGCGCGCCTTGTGGCACCAGTTGGGCCAATGCTTGCATCGTTGGGGTGGCAGTCATGCGGCAAACTCCTTGGCAATACCTTCAAAGTAAGCGCGCATGGCGCTCAAATAACGCGGGTCATCCAGCAAAAATGCGTCGTGTCCGTGGGGCGCATCGATTTCGGCATAGCTGACATCACGGCCGTTTTGCAGCAGCGCCTGTACCATCTCGCGGCTGCGGCCCGGGGCAAAGCGCCAGTCGGTCGTAAAGCTCACCAGGAAGAACTTGGCCAGGCTCTGGGCCAGCGCAGCTTTCAAGCTGCCGCCGTACTGCTTGGCGGGATCAAAATAGTCCAGCGCCCGCGTAATCAGCAAATAGGTGTTGGCATCAAAGTAACCGCTGAATTTGTCGCCCTGGTAGCGCAGGTAGCTCTCGATCTCAAACTCAATGTCTTGCGTGGTGAACTTGATGTTCGGCCCTTCGCGCAGCGCGCGGCCAAATTTTTGGTTCATCACATCGTCACTCAGATAGGTGATGTGACCAATCATGCGGGCAATGCGCAGCCCCCGCTTGGGCACCACGCCATGGGCATAAAAATCGCCGCCATGAAAATCCGGGTCGGTCACGATGGCGCGGCGCGCCACTTCGTTGAAGGCGATGTTCTCGGCGTTCAGGTTGGGCGCACTGGCCACCACCACCGCATGGCGCATGCGCTCGGGGTATTGCAACGTCCAGCTCAGGGCTTGCATGCCACCCAGACTCCCTCCCAGCACCGCCGCCAGCTGCGAGATGCCCAGCTGATCCAGCAAAAGCGCCTGAGCGTTGACCCAGTCTTCCACCGTCAGCACCGGGAAGCTGGAGCCATACACCTCGCCCGTATCCGGATTGGTGTGCATCGGGCCGGTCGAACCAAAGCACGAGCCCAGGTTGTTCACGCCGATAACAAAAAACTTGTTGGTATCGACCGACTTGCCCGGGCCAATCATGTTGTCCCACCAGCCCTCGCTCTTGGGCTGGCCTTCGTACACACCAGCCACGTGGTGCGAGGCATTCAGGGCATGGCAAACCAGAATGGCATTGGATTTGTCGGCATTGAGTTGCCCGTAGGTCTCAAATGCCAGGGTGTAGTCGCGAATGCTTTTGCCGCTTCGCAGCGGCAGCGCATCCGGAAAGTGCATGGATTGGGGTGTGGCGATGAAGGACATAAAAAAACCCGGCATCGCTAAAAACGAGGCCGGGTTGGGATATGCGGTTTCGTCTTTAGCAGTATTTGTAAAGCGCCCGCAAGCAGAAGCAAATCAGCGCATGAGGCCCATTATGCCAAACCCGGCACGCTCTGGGCGAACAAAGCCACCAGCCCCAGCACCAAGAAGATGACCGCAGAGATGACATGTACCAAGCGAATTGGCACCTTTTTGACCAGCTTGTCACCCAGCCAGACCACGGGCGCATTCGCCAGCATCATGCCCAATGTGGTGCCCAGCACCACCCACAAGTAGGCGTTGTACTGCGCCGCCAGCATGACGGTGGCAATTTGGGTTTTGTCCCCCATCTCGGCCAAGAAGAAAGCAACCACCGTGGTGCCAAATACCCCCCAGCGCGAAAAGCTCTTGACCGCTTCATCCTCAAGCTTGTCCGGAATCAGCATCCAGACTGCCATCGCAATGAACGACAGCCCCAAAATCCAGCGCATGACATCGGGGCCAATGAAGGCATTCACCCAAGCGCCCACCGCACCCGCCAAGCCGTGGTTCACCACGGTCGCGACAAAGATACCCAGAACAATAGGCCAAGGTTTGCGAAAACGTGCGGCAAGCACCAAAGAGAGCAACTGGGTTTTGTCGCCCATTTCTGCCAGCGCAACAATACCAGTGGATACGAGAAAGGCTTCCATGTGTGGGAACGTAGAGATATAGGCTGGCTCAAGCGCACATTGACTACCACCGTGCCAGCCATAGGAACGGTTGCAGTCAATGGTCTTGCCCAGCTTCTGTCGAAGCCGCATGCACCATAGCGCTGAGCGCCAAGTCTGTTGATACATGCTTTTGGCGCGTTGCACGCCAAACGGACTACTCCCCAAGGACTTCGCTATTGTAGCTATTTGCAACCTCTATTACGCGTGCCGCCCCCGGGAAAGCCCGCAAACTATGTTGTATAGGAGCATAAATTTGACAAAAACCCCATTGTCTGCGTGACAGCTTGCCTCATAATGGCTTCGCTCACGAATGCGATAGCACATGAGCAAGTGCGTTTGCGTCTCTAAGGTAGGTCACATCAAGTTGGCTTTCGGTTAGGGCTCCATCGCGTTTTAAGTTTTTTTCTAGGAGTCCAGCATGGGCAACAAACTGTATGTAGGCAACCTGCCTTACGCTTTCCGCGACAACGACCTCGAGCAGGCGTTCTCCGAATTCGGCGCTGTGCAAAGTGCAAAGGTCATGATGGAGCGCGACACTGGTCGCTCCAAGGGTTTCGGCTTTGTGGAAATGGGCAGCGATGCCGAAGCACAAGCTGCTATCCAAGGCCTGCACGGCCAAAACTACGGCGGCCGTGATCTGGTTGTGAACGAAGCTCGCCCCATGGAACCCCGCCCTCCCCGTAGCGGTGGCTTCGGTGGTGGCAATGGCGGCGGCTTCGGCGGCGGCCGTGGCAATGGCGGCGGCTACGGCGGTGGCCGCGGCGGTTACTAAGCCAAACCTCTAGCGCTTAATCAGCGCTTTGGTAATAAAAAAGGAATCCTAGGGTTCCTTTTTTATTTGCGAAACCTATTCTTACTCCGAGCGCTTGTCATTTATTAACTATTTCACCAATAATATTTATGCAGTTATTTATTTGCTGCATTCAAATAGTTTGAAATAAAAAAGCATCGGGTTAACGGCACAGGAGTACGTGATGGGTATGAAGTTGTACGTGGGAAATTTGCCCTACGGGTTACGTGATCATGATCTGCAGCAATCCTTTACGCAGTTTGGCAACGTGGTAAGTGCCAAAGTCATGATGGAACGAGACACTGGGCGTTCTAAAGGATTCGGCTTTGTAGAAATGGGCAGCGATAGTGAAGCTCAAACTGCCATTCAGCGCATGAATGGCCAGACTCTGGGTGGCCGCAGCATAGTGGTTAATGAAGCGCGCCCCATGGAGGCACGTACACCGCGCACCCAATCCTATGGAGGTAGCTTATCTCCGTCCAACGGACATGCTGGGCGCAACGAAGACAACTTCCGCAGTCCTTACGGTATAGGATCCCGCAATCGCGGCAGCCAAGGTAACGAGCAAGGCAACCCGAGTGGCAACCGTTTTCGCAACAATTAACGTATCGATACCCCCAATAAAAAAGACCCAAATGGGTCTTTTTTATTTATAAGAAAAATCTTACATTCACTTGGGATAAATGATTATTTATTTTTCCCAGGATAAATAATCCCTTTTACACGGCCATTTAATTCAATCACTTGGGATAAGTTATCGTATTGCATACGCTCGCCTGTGAATTGATTATTCCCACGTGTAATTTCCACCGGCAAATGTGAAACGACACGCTCCTCGTTGGTCCACGCATGCAAAAATTCTCCGCTATAGCGCGTGGTCAAGTTTGGTTGCTGAGGTTGTACACGCTCGACCTTGGCATTGCCCAACAGCTGTACCTCCGAAGAGTCAGAATTGCTGATACCACGATCGGCCGAGGTAGTGGTCACCATGCCGTTGAGCGCAATGCTACGGGTACGCACCTCGTCGACTTCCATGGTGTCTGTCTTCGGAAAATGGCGGGCTTGGGCTCCTGTCATCACGCTTTGCAAGCGCCCCTTTCCATCAAACTGGTGTACTGAGAATTTCTCCATGATGTAGTCTGGCGCATCCGACACCACCTGATCGACATTGCTTTGCAACGGCTTGGGGGCATTGCGCACCAGCCACCATGTACCCATGGCCAGCATGGCCATCAGCAACATGGGCAGATAGATGGAGGCTTGCTCCCACATACGCTGCAAAGTTTTTCTCATTGCTGATAAGTCTCCAACAATGCGCGGTAGCGCCCACTGGCAATCAAGAGCAAATCACACAACTGGCGTACCGCCCCTTGGCCTGCGGCCACATCGGTCACAAAGTCAGCAATCGCTAAATTTTCCGCATGCGCATTGCTGGGCGCGCAGGCGAATGCGCAGCGTTGCATCACAGGCAAATCCGGCCAGTCATCTCCCATCATCGCAGCTTGGCCCCATGTCAGGCCCAATTCATCAAGAATGGACTGCGCTGCAGGCACTTTGTCTTCTGTGCCATAGACCGCATGCTGCACCCCCAGTTGTTGCAACCGCAAACGCAAAGGCGCAGAATCTCGTCCCGTCACGATAGCCGGCACAATCCCCGCCTTTTGCAGCAGCTTGATGCCGTGTCCATCCAGTGTATGAAAGCGCTTGATGGCTTCGCCATGTTCCGTAAAGTGCAGCCCCCCATCGGTGAGCACCCCGTCTACATCCAAGAAGACCACTCGGATGGACTGCGCTTGCAGCAAGAGTTCTGGTGCAAAACGCACTGCAGGTGAAACAAAAGGCTTTGGCATCAGATCACCTTAGCAAGCATCAGGTCGCGGATGTGCACCATGCCTACCAAGCGAGACTGCGCGTCCACCACCAAGACCGAAGTAATCCCGTGCTGCTCCATCAACTGTGCTGCATCTACGGCCAAGGCTTCTTCAGAAATAGTGCGAGGGTGCTTGTGCATCAATGCGCCCGCAGTGGCATGCCGCAGATCGGTGCCATCCTCAATACGTCGGCGCAAATCACCATCCGTAAAAATGCCTTGTACGCGGCCTTCGGAGTCCACCACTGCACTCGCACCCATATTCTTGGCACTGATCTCGCGCATCAGGCGATCAAAACCATCTTCAGCCCGTACACGCGGCACGTCATCGCCGCTGCGCATCACGTCACGCACATGGGTCAGCAACCTGCGGCCCAGCGAGCCACCAGGGTGCGACAGTGCAAAATCTTCTGTTTTGAACCCTCTGGCATCCAGCAACGCCGTGGCCAATGCGTCACCAAGTGCCAGTTGTACTGTGGTGCTGGCTGTCGGCGCCAGGTTCAAAGGGCACGCTTCACGCTCCACACTGGTGTCCAGCACCCAGTCTGAATATTTGGCCAAACTCGATTGCAAGCCTCCCGTCATGCCTGCAATGCGCACTCCTTGGCGCTTGAGGGCGGGCAGCAACGACGTCAGCTCATTGCTTTCGCCACTGTTGGATATGGCCAGCACCAAGTCCTTGCTGGTCACCATGCCCAAGTCCCCATGGCTGGCTTCTGCAGGGTGCATAAAGAAGGCAGGAGTCCCTGTGGAAGCCAGCGTGGCGGCAATCTTGCACCCAATGTGACCGCTTTTTCCCATGCCCGTCACCACAACGCGACCTGGCGTTACCAGTATGGCCTGCACCACTTGCACAAAGCTCTCATCCAACCGCTGTGCCAAGGCTTGCAACGATTGAATCTCAATGGCCAAAGTTTCGCGCGCCATAGCCAGCGCTTGCGAAGCACCCAGAAGAGGTGGTGTGTGCATGGGGGTATTCATGGAGTAATTTTATCGAGGCCCGCAAGACCACTCTATGTCGCACGGACTCCTTCCTTGAAATAAAGGTGCTTGCCCGGTGTTGGCCACCGCTGCATTGATCGTACGCGGTGCAATCAATGCAGATAACAACAAACGCTGATTGATTGCTGTGCGCAACACATACGCAAATCTGGCGCTCTGATTACACTTTTGTCCATTAGCGGTATCTGGATCTGCAGCAGACCATGGTGCCTTCCGTCTTTGCAGCCCCCGCCTGCCAACGCAGGGCCTCAGCCTCACTTCTTTTGCCCCTCTGCCATGCACACGACCAGCGTCAACGACTATCTTCGCCAGCACATCCGCACCGTCTCTGATTGGCCCGCACCTGGCGTGCAGTTCCGAGACATCACCCCTTTGCTACAAGATCCCAAGGTTTTTCGCATTCTGATTGATGCGTTCGTGCACCGCTACATGGACACTGACATGCGCCCCGATGTCGTAGCAGGTCTGGATGCCCGCGGTTTCATTTTGGGCGCAGTGATTGCCTATGAATTGAACGTAGGTTTTGTGCCCATTCGCAAAAAAGGCAAGCTGCCCTTCACCACGGTGGAAGAGACCTACGAGCTGGAATACGGCAGCGCTACGGTGGAGTTGCACACCGATGCCGTCAAGCCCGGCGACAAGGTGCTGCTGATTGATGACTTGATCGCCACCGGCGGCACCATGATGGCTGGCAAAAAATTACTGGAAAAACTCGGCGCTACCGTCATGGAAGGCGCAGCCATCGTGGATTTGCCCGAGCTTGGAGGCTCCAAACTATTGCAAAACACTGGCAAGTTGCCGCTGTTTACATTGGTGGATTTTGAAGGCCACTGATCGCCTCACCTCTCCCCTGCAAGCCGGCCATGCCGGCTTTTTTGTTGCCCCCTGTTGACCAAACAGAATGCAAAAGATACACATCAACACAGCATCTATCATCTTGTCACGGCAAACTGCGCTTTTTTACACACTTACCCCTATCTCTCATGCCTCGAATACCACGCAACCACCTCATGCCTGTTTCGTCCAAATGGCAAACATGGTGCATGGCTGGCGCATGGCTCTTGGTCACCGCCCTGGGCCTGCTATGCGCTGCATGGGGTTGCATGGCATTGCTGGCGCAAGCGCCCCAGCGCTACAACATCGCAGCAGCCTTGACATTGGTCTGGGGGTTTGCCTGGCTGATTTTGTTTGGCTACGGCGCACTTCAGCAACGCGTCCTGCCCATCTTGGCTGGGGGCCTGGCCTTGATGCTCGGGTTGCTCATTTGGTGGGGCACGATTGATCCGCAGTCAGACCGTGAATGGGCCGCCGATGTGGCCCGGCTCGTGGCCATCGAAAGCGACAAGCACCAGCCCGATGTGGTGCATCTGCGCAATGTGCGTAACTTTACCTGGCGCAGCGATAGCGATTTCACCCCCCGCTGGGAAGACCGCAGCTACGACCTCTCACAGCTGTCAAGTGTTGATGTCGCCCTGTCGTATTGGATGGGGCCGGCCATTGCCCACACTTTGGTGTCCTTTGGTTTTGCCGATGGACAACACGTGGTGTTTTCCATCGAAATCCGCAAAGAGCAGCACGAGCAATTCGATGCGCTCGCAGGTTTTTTCAAGCAGTATGAAATGGCACTGGTGGCCGCCGATGAGCGCGATATCTTGGCTGTGCGAACGAATGTGCGCGGTGAGCAGGTGCACCTGTACCAGGTCAACATGTCGCAAGACAGCATGCGCGACCTGTTCATGGCCTATGCCCGCCAGGCCAGCCAGCTGGCGTTTGCCCCGCGTTTTTACAACACCCTCACGGCCAATTGCACCACCATCGTCTGGCAACTGGCGCGGCGTATTGGCCAAGCGCTGCCCACCGACTGGCGCTTGCTCGCCTCAGGCTATCTTCCCGAATATCTGCGCGATGTCGGGGGGCTGGCCTCCATGCAGCCGCTGGAGCTGCAACGCGCGCAAGGCAACATCACCCAGCGCGCCCAAACTTGGCAAGCACCAGCGCATGGCACAGATGCCGAGCGCAGTGCCGATTTTTCGCGCCATATCCGCCAGGGCATGTAAGGCCCCGCCTTGCACCCGGAGCGGCACCGGGCGTGTCAGCGCGGACACCGCCTGCGCTCTACACTCGCGGCCTATGACGTTGTTTTCGCGCTTTCGTTGGACATTTCCTCTGCTGGCAGCCCTGCTGACAGGCTGCGCAGGGGTCACTGTACAAACTGCAGACCCCGCCCACTACCTGGCCGAACGCCGCAGTGATGTGCTGACGTCGGGCGAGCTCAGCCCGGCCACCCAGGAATCGCTGCGCGTGCTGGATCTGGACCCCAAATCCTGCTTGGCCGATGTGCCCATGTGCCACTACACCCTGTCGTCTGCCACGGGCTTGTACGCCGAGCAGCGCATGGCTTCGTTGGCAGAGCTGTGGACGCTGCAGGCCCGCAAGGCCCAGCAAGCGCCCTCTTTGCCGGGCACACGCACCGCCGACGAAGTACAGGCGTGGCTGGAAGCCGCACGCCATGCCTGGGCCTACTTCTTCTTTACCGAACGCAAGCCCAGTGACCGCGCTTTTGAAGACCGCCAGATTCAGGTGCGTGACTATTACAACCATGCGGTGCAACAAGCCGTCACCGGCATGTTTGCCCTGCGGCAGCACAACGACACCGCCCAGATAGAGCGCTTTGGCAACTGGCACATCAGCACCGACTTTTCTGGGGTGTGGCTGCCCGCCAACAAAAGCATTCCGCAGGAGCTGATTCCGGCGACCTCGCTGCGCTTTTCGGGCCTGCGCAACCAGTACCGCCGCAACGGCTTTGGCGCAGAGCTGGTGGCCGTGTTTCAGGACAACGTACCATCTCACCCCGGCATTGCGATGGCCGCGGACAGTGCCATCGCCGGGCCACCGCAGGCCCCTTTCCAAGAATCGCTTTTCCCGGCCTTGACGGTGGTGCTGCGTTTTGCGGGCAACACCCTGCAAGAGGTGCTGTCGACCAACGTTGTGCAGTTGCAGGCGTTTGACCCCTACCGGGTGCGCCAGGTGGACATGGGCAACACCGCAGTGCCACTGGCGGGCAATTTTTCATCGGGCTACGGGCTGTGGCTGGCGCGCTCAGGGTTTTCCACCCAAGCGCTGCGCACCTTGGTGGGCTTGAGCAACGGGATTGTCAAACCCACCATCTACTTGATGCAGCCCTATGACCCCAACCGCCGCACCATCGTCATGCTGCATGGCCTGGCCAGCAGCCCGGAGGCCTGGATCAACGTGGCCAATGAGGTACTGGGCGATGAAACCCTGCGCCGCAACTACCAAATCTGGCAGGTTTACTACCCCACCAATGCCCCGCTGGCGCTGAACAACTACGCCATTCGCCAGGCGCTGCAACGCACGCTGCAGCACTTTGACCCGCAAGGCACGGCGCGGGCGTCGCACGACCTCACGCTGGTTGGGCACAGCATGGGCGGCGTGCTCGCGCGCTTGCTGGTCAGCAACACCGAGGGGCAAATGCTGGCTTCCGTCGAAAAGAGCGTCGGCGCACAAGCGGCCGATGACAAAGCGCTGCGCGCCAAGTTGCGCCCCTATCTGGAGTTTGAGGCCCTGCCCCAGGTCAGCAGCGCCATCTTTATTGCCGCCCCGCACCGCGGCACCGACTTTGCCAACCACCGCATTGCGCGCTGGGTGTCCAACCTCATCACCTTGCCGTTTTCCATGGTGGAGCAGTTTGGCGACATCACGCGCGCCATCGCCAATGCCTCGCCGCGCATTGGCAAGCAGTCGCTGCTGCGCATTCCCAACAGCATCGACAACCTCAGCGATACGGACGACTACGTGCGCCTGGCGGCCGACCTGCCGATTGCCCCCGGCGTGCGCTACCACTCCATCATTGGCAACTACACCCCCAACGTGCCGCTGCAAGCCAGCAGCGATGGCATCGTGCCGTACCGCAGCGCGCATTTGGACGGTGCCGCCTCAGAGCTGATCGTGCCGTTCAGCCACAGCGTGCAGGAACACCCACGTGCCATCGTGGAAATCCGCCGCATTTTGCACAACCAGCTGCTGCCACAAAACCAGAAAAAGTGATCAGCTAGCGCAAAAAGTAAAAGGACTTCAAAGCGTTTTTACTTTGAAGTCCTTTTTTCATAATCGTAAGGCGCTATGTTTTTATAAGTTCTGCGTTTTATTTCCCAATACAGAAGCTAGAAAAAATCACGCCCAGCAAGTCGTCGGAGGTGAATTCACCCGTGATGCTGTTCAGCGCCGTCTGCGCCAGGCGCAACTCTTCAGCCAGGATGTCCAGCGCCGGGCCAGGTACGTTGAGCTGGTCGTGCGCTTCTTGCAGATGCGCGCCCACGGCCTGCAGCGCTTCTACATGGCGCGCGCGGGCAATGTACAGGCCTTCGGCCGCCGACTGCCAACCCGCCACCTGCAGCAGGCGCTGGCGCACGGCGTCCAACCCCTCACCCGTGCGCGCCGACAGGCTCAGGCTTTGCTCCGTCCCCTTGCGGCCCACCAACGGCGCCAGCGGCTGCATCTGCGCACCGGGTGCGGCTAGGTCGGTCTTGTTCCACAGGTCGATGACGGGAATGTTCGGCGCAATCCGTGCGGCCAGCGTGTGCGCAATCTCCAGATCGTCGGTCACGTAACCGGCCTCGGCCATGCGCGAGAGGTCGTGCAGGAACAGCACGGCATCGGCGGCGGCAATCTCATCCCAGGCACGGGCAATGCCGATGCGCTCCACCTCGTCGTCGCTCTCGCGCAGACCGGCGGTGTCAATCACGTGCAGCGGCACACCGTCGATCTGGATGGTCTGCTGCACCTTGTCGCGCGTGGTGCCGGCGATCGGGGTAACGATGGCCAGCTCAGCCCCCGCCAGCGCGTTCAGCAGCGAGCTTTTGCCAGCATTGGGCTGGCCGGCGATCACCACCTTGATGCCTTCGCGCAGCAGCGCGCCCTGCTGGGTGCGCGCCAGCACCTGGCCCAGCTGGTCGCGCAGCGCATCCAGCTGGCCATAGGCATCGGCTTTTTGCAGGAAGTCGATTTCTTCCTCGGGGAAATCCAGCGTGGCCTCCACCAGCATGCGCAGGTGCACCAGCGCTTCGCGCAGCTCGCCAATCTCGCGCGAGAAGTCGCCTGACAGCGAGCGGCTGGCGCTGCGCGCCGCGGCCTCGGTGCTGGCGTCGATCAAATCGGCAATCGCCTCGGCCTGCGCCAGATCGATTTTGTCGTTCATGAAGGCACGCTGGGTGAACTCACCAGGCTCGGCCAGACGCAGGCTGGGCAGGCCATTGCCCTCTTGCGCGGCTTCCAGACAGCGCGCCAGCAGCAGTTGCAGCACCACAGGGCCACCGTGGGCCTGCAACTCCAGCACGTCTTCGCCGGTATAGCTGTTCGGGCCGGGAAAGTAGATGGCCAAGCCGTGGTCAATCGGCGCACCCTTGGCGTCTTTGAACGGCAGGTAAGTCGCTTCGCGCGGCTTCAGGTCTTTGCCCAGCAAGTGGCGCACAAAGCCCGCAATCTGCTTGCCCGATACGCGCACAATGCCCACGGCACCGCGCCCGGGGGCGGTGGCAATGGCAACGATGGGATCGGTTTGGCGCGCGAGCATGGCTTATATCCTTGGATGAACAACTGACTGCCCATGATAGCCACGGGCAAATACACACAGACTTCAAAAACAGGAGCGCTTGGCGTCTGCCAAAAAAGGCATTGCTGCACCAATCCTCGTCAAACGATGCATTGGCAAGCGCAAAGCGCTCTTGTTTTTAAAAAATTCTCTCTGGAAACATCAAAGGCCGCAGATGCGGCCTTTGAGGGATGGAGTAAGCCGCGGCTTACTTCTTCTTGGCTTTGACGTCTGTCACAGCAGCGTCGGCCTTCTTGAAGCTAGGCAGGTTGAACTGCGGTGGCACGCCCATGCGGGTGTTGATGACCCACTGCTGGGCAATCGACAAGATGTTGTTGGTCAGCCAGTACAGCACCAGACCAGCCGGGAACATGAAGAACATGACGCTGAAGATCAGGGGCATGAACCACATCATCTTGGCCTGCATCGGATCGGGTGGCACAGGGTTCAACGCGGTTTGCAGCAGCGAAGACAGGGTCATCAGCAGCGGCAGGATGAAGAAGGGGTCCTTGGCCGACAGGTCGGTGATCCACAAAATCCAGGGCGCGTGGCGGATTTCCACCGACGACAGCAGCACCCAGTACAGCGCGATGAACACGGGGATCTGGATCATGATGGGGAAGCAACCGCCCATGGGGTTGACCTTCTCCTCACGGTAGATACGCATCATCTCCTGCTGCATCTGCTGCGGGTTGCCCTTCAGGCGCTCACGCATCTCCATGATCTTGGGGTTGATGGCCTTCATCTTGGCCATCGAGGCGTAGGCCTTGGCGTTCAACCAGTAGAACAAGATCTTCAGGAACAGCACCAGACCGACGATGGACCAGCCCCAGTTGCCCAGGATGCCGTGGATTTTGTCCAGCAGCCAGTACAGGGGTTTGGCCAGGATGGTCAGCCAGCCGTAGTCCTTGACCAGCTCCAGGCCGGGGGCCAGGGCTTCCAGCGTTTTTTCCAGCTGCGGGCCGGCAAACAAGCGGGCGTCCAGCACCTTGGTTTCACCAGGCTGCAGCGTACCCACGGGGGTAATCATGCCGGCGGCGTACAGGTTGTCGCCCACCTTGCGCGCGTAGTTGTCGCGCTGGATGCCATCGCCCAGCAACCAGGCAGAGGCAAAGTAGTGCTGCACCATGGCGACGTAGCCGCTGGTGGCGGTCTTTTCAAACTCGGCCTTGTCCTTGTCGATGTTCTTGAACTCCACCTTCTGGTACTTGCCAGTGTCGGTATAGATCGCCGGGCCGGTAAAGGTGGAATAGAAGGCATTGCCGCCGTCCAGCGCATTGCCATCACGCAGCAGCTGCAGGTACAGCTGGGGGGTGATGGCGGCAGTGCCAGCGTTCACCACTTCGTGCTTCACGCCGATGTCGTAGGCACCACGCTTGAGCGTGAACGTCTTGACCAGTTTCACGCCGTCTTGCACGGGCGATTCAAAACGCACTTGCAACTCGTTGTCGCCGTCCTTGAGCGCACGCTCACCGGGCAGCACGTTCATCACGGTCTTGTGGTTGGGGTAGTTGCCACCAATCAGCCCCGTCTGGGCCATGTACACACGCTCGGCGCTTTCGTCGAACAGCACAAAGGGCTTGGACTTGTCGGCATCGCTGCCGTACTTGAGCAGCTCAGCGTGTACCAGCGCGCCGCCTTGGCCATCAAAGGTCAGGCGCATCACGTCGGTGGTGACGGTGATGGTTTCGCGGGCCACCGGAGCGGCTTCTGCCGCGCCGGGAACATCGCTGGCAGAAGCAGCAGGCGTTGCGGCCGTCAGGGCATCGGGCATATCGGCAGGCTGCTTGTCAGCAGGCGCTGTCGTTGCCACCGTCTTGGGCGCCGATGGGAAGAACGTGGCTTGTTTGCCATTGTGGATTTGCCATTGGTCCCACAGCAAAACCATGGAAAAGCCAAATATCACCCACAGGATGGTGCGGCGAATGTCGTTCATGAAGACTTCTTTGGTGAGGAAGAGGAGGTCAAACCGGTAAACAGCTTGGGCGCTTTGTCAGGCACAGGATCATGCCCGCCATCACACCACGGATGACAGCGTACCAGTCGCCGCAGTGTCAAATACGTGCCGGCCGCTGCGCCGTGCTGCTCTAAAGCCTTCAGAGAGTAGGCCGAACAGGTTGGTTCAAAACGGCAAGCAGAGCCCAGCCACGGACTCAAAAAAAAGCGATAGCCACGCACCAAGGCCATGAGCAGGGCTTTCACCATGGGCTTATCCCGCGCCTTCTAAAGCTGCGACAGAAGGCGGTGCAAGTTCGGCTGGCGCCACTGGCTTCGGGCTTTTACGCCGCGTGGCATGCGCCAAGAGTTGCTGCAATTCGGCACGCACAGCACGCTTGAGCGGCTCTGACGTCGCACTGATGAACTGCTTGCGGTCAAACCCGGCGCGCAGGCGCACCACATACGCCGCAGGCGGCAAAGCCTGTAGCGGGGCGTCAAATTCGCTGGCAACGGCATAAATCTGCCGCTTGATGGTGTGACGCGTTACTGAACGCTTGGCCCAGCGCTTGGGCACCAGCGCACCCAGCCACACTTGCGGTGCTTGGCACCCGGGCACGACAAACAGGGCCTGCGGTGCTTGCTCAGAGAGCGTTGCACCGGGCCCTGTTGGCTCAGCGTCCTTGACAACATCCGCACTGCTCAGCACCAAACGGTGCAGCGCAAAGTGCGGCGTCCGGGAAATGGTTCCCCCGGACATGGTTGCCTGAAATTGGGGGCGCGTTTGTAGCCGTTGCATCACAGCACACCCCGCCTGGTTGCAGGAGATGGTGTCAGGCAGTCGGCCAAGCGAGCCTGCCTTAGACGGCCAGACGCTTGCGGCCCTTGGCGCGACGTGCGTTGATCACGGCACGGCCGCCCTTGGTCTTCATGCGCACCAGGAAACCGTGGGTGCGAGCGCGCTTGGTCTTGGAGGGTTGGTATGTACGCTTCATGTTCGTTCCTTGAGAAGGTTCAGTTTTTTACTGGCCCATGCACTCCGCATGAGTGCACACTGCCCAAATTTCCCCCGCCAAGCATGCCTGCAAACGCAGCCGACCATTGGCCAGCTGCCGCAAATAAAAGCTTCGCGCGGGGCTTATCACCCTGAACACATTCAGGGAAACCCGAAATTATCTCAGTGTTACGCCCCTCTTGCAATGCCCCTCTAAACATGGGCCAAAATACACACCCTGTGAAACCGTGATGGAAAAGCGCCACAAATTTGTGGATAACTTTTTGAAAAGCTACAATCACAGCCCCATTCACGTTCCTCCTATCCACAAAAAGCGCACCCATTGAAATGACAGAGGAACCCTCCAACGATGCAGGTCTGGGCCTATGGCTTGCCTGCGTTGAGCAGCTCAGCCAAGACCTGCCCGAACAACAGTTCAACACCTGGATCAAGCCTTTGACCGCCGTCGTGGCCGAAGACTTTTCCAAGGTGACGGTATATGTGGCCAACCGCTTCAAGCTCGATTGGATACGCGCCCAGTACGCTGCCCGCATCTCGGGTTTGCTGGAAGATTTGTACGGCCACCCTGTTGCACTGGAGTTAGCACTCGCTCAGCGCGAAAGCGTTGTCAGAACCTATATTCGCCCCATGCAATCCGAGCGCAGCAGCCCCGCAGAGGCTCCTACGCTGATGCCTGTGAACGCGGGCTCTGGAGAGGCTGCCCCCCCCGCTTTTCGCAACCGCCTGAATGCCGCCCTGACGTTTGAAACACTGGTGGAAGGCACGGCCAACCGCATGGCACGCTCGGCGGCCATGCACGTAGCGGGATCACCGGGCCATCTGTACAACCCGCTGTTTATCTACGGCGGCGTCGGTCTGGGTAAAACCCACTTGGTGCACGCCGTGGGCAACCAGTTGCTCAAAGACAAGCCAGACGCCAAGGTTCTCTACATCCACGCTGAACAATTCGTTTCGGATGTGGTTAAAGCCTACCAGCGCCGCACATTTGACGAGTTCAAAGAGCGCTACCACTCGCTCGATCTTTTGTTGATCGATGACGTCCAGTTCTTTGCCAACAAAGACCGTACGCAGGAAGAGTTCTTCAACGCCTTTGAAGCGCTGCTGGCCAAAAAGAGCCACATCGTGATGACGTCAGACACCTATCCCAAGGGTCTGACCAACATCCACGAGCGCCTGGTCTCGCGCTTTGACTCGGGCCTGACGGTGGCGATCGAGCCGCCCGAGCTGGAAATGCGCGTGGCGATTCTGATTAACAAGGCACGCGCCGAGAACGCCGAAATGCCTGAAGAAGTTGCCTTCTTTGTGGCTAAAAACGTGCGCTCCAACGTGCGTGAGCTGGAAGGCGCGCTGCGCAAGATTCTTGCTTATTCGCGCTTTAACCAAAAGGAAGTCTCCATCCAGCTGGCGCGCGAGGCGCTGCGCGATCTGCTGTCGATTCAAAACCGCCAGATCAGCGTGGAGAACATCCAAAAAACCGTGGCCGACTACTACAAGATCAAGGTCGCCGACATGTACAGCAAGAAGCGCCCCGCGTCGATTGCCCGTCCGCGCCAGATCGCCATGTATTTGGCCAAGGAATTGACGCAAAAAAGTCTGCCGGAAATTGGCGAGCTGTTTGGCGGTCGCGACCACACCACGGTGCTGCACGCGGTGCGCAAGATTGCTGCCGAGCGCCAGCAGCTGACCGAGCTGAACCAGCAATTGCATGTGCTGGAGCAAACGCTCAAAGGTTGATCCAGATGCCGTGGGAATTTCCCCTCGCCCAGCCCCGCTTGACCGGGCAAAATGAGGGAGTTTGCGTAGCACGAGGGGGCGTTAAGGTTGCGCCGCTGCCCAAACTACAAAGAGACCCGAATCCTGAAACTCAGAGGTTGACATGATCGTCCTGAAAGCCACACAAGACAAAGTTCTCGCGGTCCTGCAATCGGTGTCCGGCATTGTTGAACGCCGCCACACCTTGCCTATTTTGGCGAACGTGCTGATCAAAAAGACCGGCAACGCCATCCAGCTCACCACCAGCGACCTGGAAATCCAAATCCGCACCACGGCCGAACTGGGCGGTGACACCGGTGACTTCGCCACCACCATCGGTGCGCGCAAGCTGATCGACATTTTGAAGACCATGCCCGGCGACCAGACCGTAGCCCTGGAGTCGCAGCAGTCCAAGATGATCTTGAAGGGCGGCAAGAGCCGCTTCACGCTGCAGACCCTGCCTGCCGAAGACTTCCCGCTGGTGCAGGAAGCCGCCAACTTTGGCCCCGCCTTCAGCGTGCCGCAAAAGGTGCTGAAAGACTTGATGGGCCAGGTCTCGTTTGCCATGGCCGTGCAAGACATCCGCTACTACCTGAACGGCATTTTATTTGTGGCCGAGGGCAACACGCTGAGCCTGGTGGCCACCGACGGCCACCGCCTGGCGTTTGCCAGCGCCGAGCTGGATGTGGACGTGGGCGAAAAGCAAGAAGTCATACTGCCGCGCAAGACCGTGCTGGAACTGCAGCGCCTGCTGTCCGACGTGGGCGGCGAGAACTCCCCCCGCATCGAGATGCAGTTTGCCAACAACCAGGCCAAGTTCACCTTTGCCGGCATGGAGTTCGTGACCAAGCTGGTCGAGGGCAAGTTCCCCGACTACAACCGCGTCATTCCGCGCAACCACCACAACAGCATCACGCTGGGCCGCGCGCCACTGCTGGCCTCGCTGCAGCGCACGGCCATCATGACCAGCGACAAGTTCAAGGGCGTGCGCCTGACGATTGAGCCAGGCACGCTGCGTGTGGCGTCCAACAACGCCGACCAGGAAGAAGCGGTGGACGAGCTGGACATCGACTACGGCGGCGACCTGATCGATATCGGTTTTAACGTGACTTACCTGCTGGACGTGCTGTCCAATATGTCGCAAGACATGGTCAAGATTGACCTGGCCGACAGCAACAGCTCCGCGCTGGTCACCATTCCCGGCAACGACAACTTCAAGTACGTCGTCATGCCCATGCGCATCTAACGTCTGACGGGTGCGCCCTGAGGGCAGGCGTGTTAGCCTGCCCTATTAAAAAAGTAGCTGCTAACGCTTGTTAGCAGTGCTTTTCACAACGAATTATTGGTATTTCCTAGGTAATACAAGCGCTCAAAGCTCTTGTTATTGCAGCAGCAAGGCAACTTCATGACCGACCAGATCCAGCCAGAAAACCAGAGCAACGCACCCGCAGACACGGGTTACGGCGAAGGCGCCATCCAAATTTTGGAAGGCCTGGAGGCCGTGCGCAAGCGCCCCGGTATGTACATTGGCGACACGTCCGATGGCACCGGCTTGCACCACCTGGTGTTCGAGGTGGTAGACAACTCCATCGACGAAGCACTGGCTGGCCACTGCGATGACATTCTGGTCACCATCCACGCCGATGGTTCGCTGTCAGTCATTGACAACGGCCGTGGCATTCCCACCGGCGTGAAGATGGACGACAAGCACGAGCCCAAGCGCTCGGCCGCTGAAATCGCGCTGACCGAGCTGCACGCGGGCGGCAAGTTCAACCAGAACAGCTACAAGGTCTCCGGCGGTCTGCACGGCGTGGGTGTGTCCTGCGTGAACGCGCTGTCCATCTGGCTGAAGCTGACCGTGCGCCGCGACGGCAAGGTGCATGAAATCGACTTTTCGCGCGGCTTTGTGCAAAACCGCCTGATAGAGGTGGTCGACGGCTTCGAGACCTCGCCCATGCGCGTCATCGGCGAGACCGACAAGCGCGGCACCAAGGTGCACTTTTTGCCCGACCAGGAAATCTTCAAAGAAAACTTCGAGTTCCGTTACGAAATTCTGGCCAAGCGCCTGCGCGAACTCTCGTTCCTGAATAACGGCGTGCGTATTCGCCTCAAGGACGAGCGCGACGGCAAGGAAGACGACTTCTCCGGCGCCGGCGGCGTCAAGGGCTTTGTCGAGTTCATCAACGGCGCCAAGAAGGTGCTGCACCCCACCACCTTCTACGCTACCGGCACACGCCCTGCGGACAGCTATGGCGGCATTCCCGGCACCGAAATCGGTGTGGAAGTGGCCATGCAGTGGAACGACAGCTATGCCGAACAGGTGCTGTGCTTCACCAACAACATCCCGCAGCGCGACGGCGGCACCCACCTGACCGGCCTGCGCGCAGCCATGACCCGCGTGATCGGCAAATACATTGCCGACCACGAACTGGCCAAGAAGGCCAAGGTTGAAGTCAGCGGTGACGACATGCGTGAAGGCCTGTGTGCCGTGCTGTCCGTGAAAGTGCCGGAGCCCAAATTCTCCAGCCAGACCAAGGACAAGCTGGTCAGCTCCGAAGTGCGCGCCCCCGTGGAAGACATCGTGGGTAAGCTGCTGACCGACTACCTGGAAGAAAACCCCAACGACGCCAAGATCCTGACCGGCAAGATCATCGAAGCCGCGCGCGCCCGTGAAGCCGCGCGCAAGGCCCGCGAAATGACGCGCCGCAAGGGTGTGCTGGACGGCATGGGCCTGCCCGGCAAGCTGGCCGACTGCCAGGAAAAAGACCCCGCGCTGTGCGAAATTTACATAGTGGAGGGTGACTCTGCCGGTGGCTCTGCCAAGCAGGGCCGCGACCGCAAGTTCCAAGCCATCCTGCCCCTGCGCGGCAAGATCTTGAACGTGGAAAAAGCCCGCTACGAAAAGCTGCTGTCCAGCCAGGAAATCATCACCCTGATTACGGCGCTGGGCACCGGCATTGGCAAGGTGAGCGCCGATTCGGGCAAGAGCAACTCGGACGACTACAACCCCGACAAGCTGCGCTACCACCGCATCATCATCATGACCGACGCGGACGTGGACGGTGCGCACATCCGCACGCTGCTGCTGACGTTCTTTTACCGCCAGATGCCCGAACTGGTCGAGCGCGGCCACATCTACATCGCTCAGCCACCGCTGTACAAGGTCAAGAATGGCAAGGAAGAGTTGTACCTCAAAGACGGCCCTGCGCTGAACAAGTACCTGCTCAAGATTGCGCTGAACCACGCCTCGGTGGCTACCGGTGGTGCCAATCCGCGGACCATTGAAGCGCAAGAGCTGTCCAAGCTGGCCGACATGCACCTGGCTGCCGAAACCGTGATTGAGCGTCTATCCAACTTCATGGACGCAGAAGCCCTGCGCGCGATTGCTGACGGCGTCAAGATCACGCTCGACTCCTTGGACGATGCCAAGGCCTGCGCCCCTATCCTGGAAGCCAAGCTGCGCGAGCTGACCACCACCGGCGTGCCTGCTGCAGTGACGGCCGAAATCGACCCGGTGAGCGAGAACCCCATCTTGCGCATCAGCCGCCACCACCACGGCAACATCAAGAGCTCCATCCTCACGCAAGACTTTGTGCGCAGCCAAGACTACGCCGCGCTGTCGGCAGAGGCCGAGCACTTTGCCGGGCTGCTGGCCGAAGGCGCCAAGGTCACCCGTGGCGAAGGCGAAAAGGCCAAGACCGAAAAAGTGAGCGACTTCCGCCAGGCCATGCAGTGGCTGATCAGTGAAGCCGAACGCACCACCGGCCGCCAGCGCTATAAGGGCCTGGGTGAAATGAACCCCGAGCAGCTGTGGGAAACCACCATGGACCCCAAAGTGCGCAGCCTGCTGCAGGTGCAAATTGGCGATGCTATCGAGGCCGACCGCGTGTTCACCATGCTGATGGGCGATGAAGTGGAACCCCGCCGCAATTTCATCGAAAACAATGCCCTGCGTGCTGGCAACATTGATGTCTAAACGTGTTGTAGGTGGATGGAATAACTGGGATTTTGGTAAGTAATAGCTGGGATTTTCATTTGATGGGAATCCCAAAGATTCACTATGACATCATCATTTCCTGACCAATAAAAAAGCCGCATAAAGCGGCTTTTTTATTGCAACTCACAACTGCTGCGATGGTCTGCGAAATCTAGATTAAATATTTCTCGCCTATGCGTGCAGTAGTTCGAACCTTTTCGACCACGTTGTATGAAGACCTAGACAACTGAATCCATAGGCGAAAGCAGGCATTAGGTCTGACCGGCAGCATGTCCATAGGCATGTCAAGTTGGAGTGGTTAAGTCGGACTGGAATCTGAATTTGGAGCTTATTTACGCGCAAGCCCCGCTGGAGGTGCTTTTCCAATGCGTTCGGTAACCGGTTTCATTTTTTTGATACCAGGCGTTGCTGCGTCCAAGGGTGGACCGAAGTCCTCCATGCGTATATCAAATACTGAAACCGCCAATTGATTACCGCCGTGCGAATGAGAAATAAGACGCAGGTGTTGATTTCCATCCAGAA